>NZ_LOSX01000001.1:0-623 GCF_001521985.1 Burkholderia sp. RF4-BP95
TTCACGATCTTGACCCGCTTGTGGCTGTTCTTCGCGAACACGGCCAGGTGCGGATGGTCCGCCTGGCGCATGATCATGCCGTTGCGGTCCTTGCGCAATCTAACGTAGCCCGACATGGGGTGACGTTGGATCGTGCCGCCGAACTGGTGAATCGCCGCGTATACAACGTTAGTGCCGACACGGGCCGTCGTCGCGTCGTGTGCCGGCGTGATGCTGGATGCGAGCCGACCCGAACGTTGCAGAATCTTGCCGGTGCCGGCCTCTTCACGACGGCGCTTGAGGGTCTTCGGACTCAGGCCGAGCCATTTCGGCCGGCCTTGTTGCGCGAAGTTCTCTTCGACGGCGTCGGCCATTAGCCCGGCGATCAGCGCCGTCACGGGCGACGCGTCCTGCATCAGTGCGCGCACGCGGGCCATGGTCGCCGCGTACCGGGAGTCGTCGATCTCGATTTCTACGATCATGGGCTATACTCTGTATATACCGATTGCAGTCGCGCAAGCTCCCGACTGACGCGACCAAAGGAACTGCACGGTGGCCCGCGACGAGTCGGCGTCGCGGGCCGTTCTATTTCCGGTACGCCAGAAAGCCGTCACGCTGCTTTTCTATATACCGACGGCGCGCTT
>NZ_LOSX01000002.1:0-46175 GCF_001521985.1 Burkholderia sp. RF4-BP95
GGTCCCCACTACTTTGGTGGGGACTACTCTGGCAACTTCCTTTCACATCGTCGAGACGGTGCTGGGGACACGCTTACACCTCAATCCGGAACGCATCGGCGGCAAAATCGAAATCGTCGGTTGGCGCAACATGCCACGCGTCCACCATCCTCTGTGGTGACGATGAGGCATTGATGAGAAGCAATTCTCCCCAGAGTCCCGTCATGGATGCCCGCGACGGCATTGCCATTTTTCGGAACAACTCCATCAGCGCTTCGACGGCCTCATCGACTGCCGAATCATCGAGCTGGTCGGGAAGGGAATTCGCTGTCGCCGCAAGCAGTTCGACAAAGTAGCCATGTAACGATGCGCTACTGGCATCACACGCCACCTTGCAAAACCATTCGCTCGACGACTCCCCGGTTTCAGTGGCGGTCACCTCGTAGCGAGCATCGAACTGGATGCTAACGTGCTTAAGCCTGATAGGCGCCCGAGGCGAGCGCCTTTGTGCCGTCGCGAGCAAAAGAATCGGCTCGTCGTGCTCGCCTTTCAGCAGGAGATGCCGTTTTCCTGCGCCGCACCGGATTGTCCCAGACGCCTCGCTATCGTTAGATTTTTTAAGCGCCTGGAACTGCTGCCACAAGGAAGCCTGCACTTACACGCCCTCCGCCTGTATCAGCAACCGCTTCTTGAGCGATTCGGGCACGTGCATCGCGAACCATGGTACATCCCGCTCTTCCGGCACCTTCGTATTCGCGTTCAGCAGATTGAAAGTCCGAAGATGCAGAGAAACTCGGCTCGCCGATACGAACTCTCGGTCACCTCCGTACAGCAACTGAGAGCGGTCAGTAGTGTCGGGATTCTTGCCCTGGAAAACCTGGTTAATCGCCCCGGCCTTCTTACTACGATTTTGCGCAGCCAGTTCGCCAATGATGAAAACATCAGCGTGCGTCTGCCCATCCTTGATGAGTTGGCGCAATGCGAGAACGCAGCCGACCCTCAGCACGGCGTCATCGCCGTCGCCCATTCGCAGCCGTTCAAGTAGACCATCGATGACCGACTCAAGAGACACATTCTCGAACAGGATGTTCTTCTTGCCTGCGCGCTTGTCGATGTAGCGGTCGGGGTCCACATCGTTGGCGGCGACTCCATTGTCGAGCCCTCCCAATTGCGCGATGAAGTCCGTGAAGACTTGGCGATTGTCTTCAACGCAGTGTGGGTCCACATGCGCCGCTTTCGGGTAGACCCAGTTCGACGCGACAACCTCGTCCAAGGGAATGCCAATGACATTCCGCCTGGTGGGATTCATAGCCCCGTCGAGCGTGAACTGGCGGTTCCACTTGCTCAGCGGCTCGCCTCGAGTCTTCCGGAGGCTCTCGTGTATCGCTTCTTCGTGCTCAACGTAGTTACGGAAGGCATCCTTAACCTCTCGTCTCAGGTACACGCGGCAGTAGCCGATGTACTTCTGCTTATAGCCATAGAACCGCGCACGCTGCTGGAGATTGTCCGCATTGCCGGTTCCTATCGGACGGGGCATGTAGGTAACAGTGAGACCCTCGACGGTGAAGCCGCGGTCGAGCTTTGCTCCGCCGACCAGAATCCAATATTCGCACCCAGACCAGTCCACGGGCTCGGAGCCCGGGCCCGTAGAATTGACTTCTCGATAGTTCACTGTCTTGAGGACGTACGGCATGTGCAACACCAGTTCCTCCAACGAGGGAAGCGTGTCGCCGACGGTCTCTGCAAGGTCGGTATGTGCCTTGCGAAAATCCTCGAAGAACTCGTCCTTCAGGGCCTCGTCGCTAGCCATGGGGCGCCAGGCATCCATGAGGTCAGCAATCCAGACCTGGTAGTCGTTGTGAAACACAGTTTGCTGCGATGGGTGAATCATCATCGTGCGATGAGCGACTTTCCCTGAGGCCTCGACCGCGCATGCGCCCAAGAGAAAAATCCGAAGCGCATCAACAAGCGTCTTTGGCGGTCCGTCAGGAGACGTGGCAAGCGAGGCATCCGCTTCGGCGTCAGGAATGGCCCGTGAATATTTCGCGAGCGGAGCGAAGAGCACTTTGCCGCCGACGTAGCCGTCGCCAGGGCTTAGTAGCTCCGCGAAGCTCGGCGATAGTGCATCCGAAAGCCCGACAAGCAGCGGCGCCTGGGGCGTCGCTGTGTACTGAACGTAGGTATGGTGCGGCAGAAGCGCCTTCAGTGCCGTAACTTCGCTATAGTTCGAACTCTTCTTATTGCTTCCATTGCGTCTGTTCGCGTAAGCGAAGTTATTCAGGCTCGCCTGGTCTGCCTCATCGTCGATGACCAGAGTCGGAACCGCGCTTAGGTCGAGGCCCTTCAGGCAAGCCCGAAGATTTCCCATGCGCTTGTGGTTCTTCAGCACGACAACCATCACCGTGCGCTTCTTCAGGGGCGAAAGGCTCGGGTCGCTCCACTTCGCGAGATGCTGCCGCAACTGCGTCTCGGATGCTTTGTCTGGCGTTGGCCTATCAATCAGTACCCACGGCCGGGCTAGCCCACCGGCAAGATTGAGGTCGGTCGTCAGGCGCGTGAGCGTCTGCTTGAGCAGGTTGTCGAGCACGCCAGCGATGAGCACCACCATTCCATAGCCGTTGTCGCGGGCAAGTGCAGCCAACGTCGTGAACGACAGGGTCTTGCCACTCTGCACATAGCCGACGGCCAGGCCAGTCGCACCCTCGGGTGGTTCGCCCGGGTTCACGCACCGGCCCAAGATTTGCTGAGCTTCGAAAACGACCCGCTGCAGCGCCTCCGGCGGAATCTGGTCGTTTGCCTGCTTCCGCTTAAGGAAGTCGTCAGTTTCCGCGCCGACCGCCGGCTCCCACAGCAGTGGCGGCCGCACATCCTTCAACTCTTTGACCACAACGCTCATTCGCTATCTCCAGTGAGCGATTCACGCAGGAGCCGGTTCATCCAGCTCAACATAGGCGCGGACGGGTAGCCTCCACGGCTCGCCTTTACTGCTGCCAAGGCGACCCCAACCGCAAATCGAAGAAAAAGCTCGGCATTTTCGTTTTTGGGGCCGATGAATTGCTGCACAAATGGGTGCGCCATCGACACATCAATTGCAACGTCATTGACCGGCAACTGCCCCAATTGGGAGCGCTCGGTTTTGCCAACCTTGAGCCAATCCGTGATGGAGGGGTCAACCAATGTTCGCACGGCGACATTCCACACCGCACCGTCGACTAGGACGGAGAATGCCTTCTCTGTCGCGACCAGAGGTGCCGCCGCGTCTTCCGTTAGACCCGGCTCCTGTATGACGCCCTCGTCCGAGGAGCCCTCAGAATCCGAGTCGCCGGAAAGCGCTTGCCCGCCGCGGTGCTCCATGTCGAGAGCCAATGACCGCGATGCGGCGTTGAGCAGAGGTTGCAGTGCTGTTTTGGACGGGCGAGCGCGATACTGCTCGGCTTGCCTCAAGAGATTCAGCGGTTCAGCCTCCAGATGGTCTCGTAGGCTATCAAGGAATTCCTCCTCGTACTCGTCCCAACTGAATCCGTCCTTCGTATGGCTGACCTCGAAACCTTCGACGTGCAGTTCTCCAAAAAGCCGCTGATAGCGATAGCTATTTGTATTGCCGAAGACTTCGTGCGGCCGGTATGTCTCATCATCGCTGCCCACTATCAATCGATTTCGACGAAACAGGGCAAAGCCGGCATGTGATGTGGATGCCTCACGCCTCAGCGCTGCAAAGCCCCATACGCGCCGGCCACCGGGCAAGTCGAAATTGATTTCCTTTCGCCACTGCACAGGCAGCGAGTTGGGGGCATTGTGCGGCGGTGCGACAAGGCTCTCCGGCTCTTCATACATCAACCGCGAGTTGTCGTCGCCGAAATAGAGTTCGACTTCTCCCGTGCGGATATAGACCCGGTAGATGCTGGCGAGGTGGTCACGCAGCTTCTTTTGTGTCTTCGTCTGCGGAAATTTCTTACCCAGGTTTTCGAGCCGAACCACGGTGTAGTGAGACAACGGATTCGCCCGCGTCTCCTGGACGTTCAGGTCATCCAGATTTGCCTCAAGGATGTCGTGAATGTCGAACCGGACCGTTCGCTCCACCGGCTCGCCAAGAGCTTTCGTCCTGACGCTCCACGTATTCGTGAACCAGCAGGCAGCAGTCTTCATTCCCATGCCAAATTCGGACAGTCCGCTGCGGTCCGGTGGCACTTCGGCCGGGCGGAAGGCTCGCGGGAAGTCGCGACCGAGAATGCCTGCGGCGTTGTCAGTGATTTCGATAAGTCGGCTCGCGGCGTCCAACCGGATGACAACCTTGAGGACGAAGTTGTCTCCATGCAGGCGCTGCAACTGCTGCCGGTTTGCGAAATAGCTCTGAATGCTGTTGTCGACAAACTCAGCTACGGCGAACCAGGCTTTGTAGTTCAGTCTCGACAGTACCGAGAGCATCGATACCTTCGGCCGAATGCCGACCTTCGTCACGTGCTCATAGCTCTCACCTGTCACGCCTGTGTCTCCGCTGGGTGACGGTCTGCCCGGCTACCACGCGCGGTTGGCAGATTCGCCCGCCGGGTGCCGTTCAACAGCGCGGCTGCGACAAACTCGACCACTCTGGAATTTACGGCGTTCCCCAATGCATGGAAAGCTTTGGTAGGCGTAGCCGGCAACTGCTCCAGTCCTTCTAGGCTTTGAAGTCGCGCACACTCCCGTGGCGTCATGTATCGCTGCTCCCAGCCAATAATGGGCACCTGGGTGTCGGTCATTGCAATCAGGCTGGGAGCCGTGGTCCGGCGCTTTACACGCACGCCTGATGCTCTGAATTGCAACACGTACGCCCAGATGTTTCGCTCGCCGCCCTTCACGTTCCACTCGAGCTTCTGCAGGCTGGAAGGGAATTTGAGAATCTTCGGAAGCCAAGGGTCAATCCACTTCTTGTTATCGGCGTAAAACTTTCGATTTTGCCGGATAAAGTCGCGCTTCCACTTAGGAAACTCAAACTGCTCCGTGCGAGCATGGCTGGGCAATGCAGCCCAGCGGTCATCCACGGATTCCCAGTCACCCAGGCGAACGCCATGTGACCCACGCATATCAAACAGACCACGCTTTCCCTTTTCGACCAGCACGGCATACGGCGTTGATTCTTCGAACGGGTAAGTTGCCCCCCACTCCATCGACCATAGCGGAAACGATGGCAATTCGACTGTAAGTGGACTACGAGCCAGGAAGTCATTCCACACCTCCAGGCACTCGGTTACCTGCGCGGAAAGCTGTCTCGCGTCGTCTGGATTTTCATCCAGAATGGTCTCGATAGACGTCGTAGCGTCAATCATTTCCGGCCACTGAAAGCTGGTCAGCGGCTCTGTCGAGCCCACGATATAAACGCGCTCTCGAATCTGCGGTATGCCGAAATTGTGGGGCGACAATTTCTCGGCTCTGATGTGATAGCCCAATCCATCAAGGCCCAATTTTTCCTGAATCTTTTCCCATGTCCGCCCGCCATCGTGCTTAAGCAGATTCGGGACATTTTCAAGAATAAAAAACCGAGGCATCTTCTCTTTCAAGATGGCCTCGACGTTGAAAAACAGATTACCTTGCTTCGTGCACTCAAAGCCGAGTTGGTCACCCGCTTTTGAAAACGGCTGGCACGGAAAACCCGCGGTCAGCACGTCATGACTCGGGACGTCCTCCGGTGATATCAGCGTAATATCACCTTTCGGCCTCAGCCCGAAATTGACCTCATACAGGTCGCGAAGGTGCTCCTGCCATTCAGCAGCAAAGACACAGGTTCCGCCTAGACGCTGAAGCGCCAGGTGAAAGCCGCCGAGCCCTGCGAACAAGTCGACGAAACGGAAAGACTTCATTTGCGCCACAAAGCGTCGAGATTAGTTTTCATTGGATACGGCCCATCGCTTCGCGCGCAGGCGCTGCGCGCTCGCCATTATGCCATCTACAGCACGCACTTCATCAACCCGCGCTGAACATGGGCGGGCGCGCCATCACCACTGTATATCCATACATGCCTTTTGTACACCCCTCGGCCGGTCGGGAAGCCCTTCAGACCGGGTTATCGGCGGGGAAATCGGGAAGTTCAGTCCCACCCGCCGTCGAGGCAATGGCTTCCATGTTCAACGATGAGGGCAACCGGTACGTCATCCGCTGCAGCATTGAGCCGGGAGATGCATTGGCGCACTGTCCCCAATGTACCGAGAGCACCCAAGACCGCGCCGCTCAAACCACGCTGGGTGTCAGCGGTCGCCCTGCAAGCGCGCCAGTTTCTTATCCGTACTAGCTCGCAGGCCCGCCGCAACTGATTCGGGCCGCTTGGCGACCGCCTTCGGAGGTGCGGGGGCTGCTGCGGGCGTCTCCGCTGCCCCTTCCGCGACTGGCTCAAGCAACCGCCGCGACAGCCACCCGAAAAACACCTCGGGGTGCCAGTAAACGCGATTGCCCAGCTTCACCGGCGCCGGCAAGGTACCGTCGTTTATCCAGTTCTCCACGGACCGGACAGAAATACCCAGGACGTCGGCTACCGCCTGCTTCGTAAGAGGCGTGAAAGATTCCTGATGAGTGGCCATGATGAGGCGCGTCGATGTTGAGGTCTGGGCGTATAGCAAGGCCCACAGAGCATGGCCCGAACTATTTCGCGAAATCGACGACCAGCCGCACCCATATACTTGCTACGGCCGACGAAGTCAGTGGCAAATCAGTGGCAACTCACGTCGTATTGCCACTGCGCGCAGGTGCGCGAAACGGAGCGAAGCCAAGCGCAAGCCATTGATTTATAATGCAACGACCGCAATCCGGAACACCGTATCAGGCGGGGAAATCGCGTTCGGGACGTAGAGGCCGGAGGTTCGAATCCTCTCACCCCGACCAGATTTGAAAAAACCGTGCACCATGTGCACGGTTTTTTTTTGCCTCCGTTTTGCCCGGTCGCACGGGCCCGATGCCGCGTGCGACACATCCCGGCCGCCGGCCTCTGCTATATTCCCTCCATCCCTGTCCTTCACTGCCCTTCTGACGCGTGGACCAAATTCCCTTATGGGCGCAAATCGGCGCCGTTTTCCTGCTTCTCCTCTGCTCCAGCTTCTTTTCCATTTCCGAGACCGCGATGATGGCGCTCAACCGCCATCGGCTGAAGCATCTCGCCGGCCAGGGCGTGCTCGGCGCGAAAACCACGCAGGGTCTTCTCACGCGCACCGACCTGCTGCTCAGCGTGATCCTGATCGGCAACAATCTGTTCAACACGATCATCCCGGTTCTGACGACCTCGCTCGCGCTGCATACGTTCGGCCGTAACAACCTCGCGCTGTCGATCGCGACCGGCATCGTCGCGTTCCTGATCATCGTGTTCGCGGAAATCGCGCCGAAGATCGTCGGCGCAACCTTTCCCGAGCGCATCGCGCTGCCCGCCAGTCTCGTGATCGCGCCGCTGATGCGCGTGTTCAAGCCGGTCGTCTGGTTCGTCAACGCGCTCGCGAACGGCGTGCTCTGGGTGCTGCGCATCAACACGAAGAAGGGCCGCGATCAGCGGATGTCGGCCGACGAGCTGCGCGCGATCGTGCTCGAATCGAGCAGCTTCATGCCGACCAAGCACCGCAGCATCCTGCTCAACCTGTTCGACCTCGAGAACATCACGGTCGACGACGTGATGGTGCCGCGCCGGCAAATCGAATCGCTCAACTTCTACGCGCCGCTCGACGACATCCTGCATCAGCTCGAGACCTGCTATCACAACCGCCTGGTCGTCTACGAAGGCGACATCGACAAGGTGCTCGGCGTGCTGCACGTCCGGAAGACACTCACCGCACTGCACAACCAGGATTTCGACCGCGAAACGTTGCGCACGCTGCTCGCCGAGCCGTACTACGTGCCGTCGGGCACGCCGGTCGTCCAGCAGCTCCAGTATTTTCAGGAAAGCCGGCAGCGAACCGCGCTCGTCGTCAACGAGTACGGCGAACTCGAGGGGCTCGTCACGCCCGAGGACATCATCGAGGAACTGATCGGCGAATTCACGACGTCGATGCCGCGCGGCGAACGCGCGGGCGGCTGGGACCAGAACGGCGAATGCATCGTCGCCGCCAGCATGCCGCTGCGCGAACTGAACCGCTGGCTGCACCTGCAATTGCCAACCGACGGACCGAAGACGCTGAACGGCCTCATCCTCGAAATCCTCGAGGAAATTCCCGAAGGCGACGTGTGCCTGAAAATCCGTGACGTGATGCTCGAGGTCATGCGCAGCGACGATCAGGCCGTGCGCACCGTCAAGCTCTTCAAGCCGCGCAGCACGCGCGCACGCGCCGCGCGCTAGCCGAACGGCCGACTGTCGGCGCCGCTCGCGATACGCGACCATTTGCTGGTCACGATCAACAGGCGGCCGAGCGCCGGCTCACATGCACTTCCCACCTCCCGGGGCGCCGCCGCGCACGCAGCGGCCGCCTGCCTCCCTCGACGCATCGCCCGCTGAAACGCCCCGGCCGCTCGATGCGGCGCAACTCGACGACTCGCCCGCCGTACGGCTGCTGACCGACACGTTGCACGCCGCCCGCGTGCGCAACGCGTCCGACATCCACGTCGAGCCGTTCGAAGGAGGCTGGCGCATCCGCCTGCGCATCGACGGCGTCCTGCATGAACACGCGCGGCCGCCAACTCATCTGCGCGACGCACTCGTGACACGCATCAAGGTGCTCGCCCGCATGGACATCGCCGAGCGTCGGCTTCCGCAAGACGGCCGGCTGCGCATCGCGGTCGACGGCGGCATGCGAGGCGACTACCGTGTCAGCTCGCTGCCCACGCTGTTCGGCGAGAAGCTCGTGTTGCGCCGCCTGGAGATATTACCGCCCGACCTCACGCTCGCGCGCCTCGGCTTCGACGCGCGTCAGGCCGCGGCGATGGAGGCCGCGATTCGCGCGCCGCACGGTCTCGTGCTCGTCACCGGGCCGACCGGAAGCGGCAAGACGCTGTCGCTCTACTGCGCGCTGCAGATGCTCGACCGCGATGCGCACAACGTGTGCACGGTCGAGGATCCGGCCGAGATTCAGCTCGACGGGATCAACCAGGTCGGCGTGGCCGAAAAAGCCGGGCTCACTTTCGCCACTGCGCTGCGTGCGCTGCTGCGGCAGGACCCGGACGTCATCATGGTCGGCGAGATTCGCGATGCGGAGACGGCCGACGTCGCGATCAAGGCCGCGCAGACCGGGCACCTCGTGCTGTCGACGCTGCACACGAACGACGCGCCGACAGCCGTCGCGCGACTGCTCGACATCGGCGTCGCACCATACAACCTGGCGGCCGCATTGCGCCTCGTCACCGCGCAACGCCTCGTCCGGCGCCTGTGCACCGTCTGCCGCGTGCGCTCGGACGCATCGGCACGCGCGCTACGCGAAGCAGGCTGCGATTCAGCAGCGCTGGAATCCGGATGGCGTCCGTTCGTCGCGCGCGGCTGTGCCGCCTGTCACGGCATCGGTTATCGCGGCCGGATCGGCCTGCATCAGACGATGCCGGTTTCACCGGCAATGGCAGAGCACATCGTCGCACGCGCAAGCGTCGGCACGCTCGCGCAATGCGCGGCGTCCGAGGGCGTATGCAGTCTGCGCGACGCGGCACTCGCGCACGTCTGCGACGGCACGACGAGCATCGCGGAAGCGCTGGCCGCGACGCCCGACGCATGATCGCCATGCATGCACCGCCAAACGAAACCTGCTTCGCGTGGCGCGGCCGTCGTCGCGACGGCACGCCATGCCGCGGGAACGTCATCGCCTTCGATGCAGCCGCCGCACGGGCAGCACTCGCGCGCGACGGCGTCGCGGTGCTGTCGCTCGACGTCCGCGGCGCGGCCCGACCGCCAGCGGCCGGCGCACGAGAGGTCACGCGCTTCACGCGTCAGCTCGCGAGCCTGCTGCAAGCCGGACTACCGCTTGCACCGTCGCTCGAGATGCTCGCCCGCACCCGTACGCGCGACGGGCTGCCGCGCATCGCCGCCGGTCTCGCGCGCGAGATCATCGGCGGGCAACGCTTCGCCGCCGCGCTCGCACGCTATCCGTCCCAGTTCGGCACGCTGTATCGCCAGTTGATCGAGGTGGGCGAGGCATCGGGTGCGCTCGGTACCGTACTGACCCGCGTCGCGGAGCACCGGGAACGCGCCGACGCGCAATGGCGCAAGCTGCGTGCCGCACTCGCATACCCGGTCGCCGTCATCGTGTTCGCGCTCGCGATCTCGGCCGCGCTGATGGTGTGGGTCGTGCCGACGTTCCGACAGATTTTCGACGGTTTCGGCGCGGCGCTGCCGGCACCAACCCGCGCCCTGCTCGCCCTCTCGTCCGCGACATCGGCCTGGGGTGGCACGTTGGTTGCGGGCGCAGCCGGCGCCGGACTCGTCGCGCGCCACGCGCTGCGGCGCTCGCCTTCGCTGCGCTATACGGTCGCGCGGCATCTGTTGAATCTGCCGCTCGTCGGCACCGCGCTCACACGCTTCGCGACCGCACGCTGGTGCCGCTCGCTTGCAACGCTGCTCGGCGCGGGCGTCCCGCTCGCCGATGCGTTCGCCACGCTCGAGCGCACCGCCGGCCATCCGGTATTCGAACAGGCCACCGCACAGATCGCGACGCGCGTGCTGCGCGGCGCGCGTCTGGCCGATGCGATGCACGCGGCGGGATGCTTCCCGGACGACGTCGTGCAACCGATCGCCGTCGCCGAGGAAACCGGCGCGCTCGACACGATGCTCGCCGATATCGCCGCGCTATGCGAGCGTCAGCTCGACGCGCGCCTCGATGCGCTCGCCGCGCTCGGCGAGCCGCTGATCGTGATCGTGCTGGGCGCACTCGTCGGCGGCCTCGTGATCGCGATGTATCTGCCCATCCTTCAGCTGGGCAACGTGGTGTAGCATCGCAACCGATTCTGTCGCCTTTCATGCCCGAACCCGAGCCCCATGACGTCCGCGCCCCTCATAACCGTATTCGACTCGCCCGACAGCACGTTGCTCGCGCTGGCGATGCTGCCGCCCGCGGTGCAGTATGCGTTCGCCGTCGTGCTCGGCCTGTGCGTCGGCAGCTTCGTGAACGTCGTCGTGCACCGGATCCCGGTGATGATGCAGCGCGCCTGGCAGGCCGAGATCGCCGAAGCGACCGGCAGTGCAAGCACGCCGCCGGACGACGGCTATCCGCCGCGCTACGACCTGTGGCGCCCGCGCAGCGCCTGCCCGCATTGCGGTCACGTGCTGCGTGCGTGGGAGAACATCCCGCTCGTCAGCTACTTGCTGTTGCGCGGGCGCTGCCGTCAGTGCGGCCATGCGATCGGCATACGCTATCCGCTCGTCGAGCTCGCCGGTGCGCTGCTCGCCGCCGGTTCGCTCGCCGCGTTCGGCCCCACCGTCGCCGGACTCGCCGCGTTCGGATTGTGCGCGGCACTGCTGGCAATGAGCGCGATCGATATCCGGACCGGGTACCTGCCCGATTCGATGACGCTGCCGTTGCTTTGGGCCGGGCTCGCTCTGAACCTCGGCGGCACGTTCACGTCGCTGCGTTCGGCCGTGGTCGGCGCGATGGCCGGCTACCTGTTCCTGTGGTCGATCTACTGGCTGTTCAAATGGTTGCGCGGCATCGAGGGCATCGGCTTCGGCGACCTGAAGCTGCTCGCCGCGCTCGGCGCATGGATGGGCTGGGCCGCGCTGCCGCAGGTCGTGCTGTTCGCCGCGGTGACGGGCGCGCTCGTCGGGCTCGTCGCGACCTGGCGCGGACGCATGCGCTTCGAGGAGCCGATTCCGTTCGGCCCGTTCCTCGCGGCAGGCGGCGTCGCGACGCTGTTTTTCGGCACCCCTTTCTATTCGGCACTCGGCGGCTGACATGACGCACCGCCGGCGGCCGCCATGTTCGCTGCGTCGCGGGGAGGCGCTTCGCTGCCTCGTGACGGCACGGCGGAGGCTCACATGTTTGCAATAGGACTCACCGGCGGCATCGGCAGCGGCAAGACGACCGTCGCCGACATGTTCGCCGCACGCGGTGCATCGATCGTCGATACCGACCTGATCGCGCACCGCATCACCGCACCGGCCGGCCTCGCGATGCCGGCGATCGAACATGCATTCGGACCGGACTTCGTCGCGGCCGACGGCTCGCTCGACCGTGCAAAGATGCGCGCACTGATTTTCAGCGACGACGACGCGCGCCGGCGCCTCGAAGCGATCACGCATCCGCTGATCCGCGCCGAGACCGAGCGCGAGGCCCGCGAAGCGCAGGGCCCTTACGTGATCTTCGTCGTGCCGCTGCTCGTCGAGTCAGGTAACTGGAAGGCGCGCAGCGATCGCGTGCTGGTCGTCGACTGCCCGGTCGAGACGCAGATCGCACGTGTGATGCGGCGCAATGATTTCACGCGCGAACAGGTCGAAGCGATCATCGCAAGACAAGCAACGCGCGAAGCGCGTCTCGCTGCGGCCGACGACGTGATCGTCAACGACGCGACGACGCCCGCAGCTCTCGCCGCACAGGTCGATGCACTGCACCAACGTTATCTCGCATTCGCGGCCGCCGCGCACTGATCGCCGCGCGATCGTGATGGTGTACGAAATTGGTGCGTTGCTAGGGTAGACAGTGAGCATTAGAATGTCCTGCATTGTTTCAATCCCTACCCTAGAGGCGAGCGCGCTTGATTCTTTACGAGTATCCGTTCAATGAGCGAATTCGCACGCTGTTGCGCCTCGAAGACCTGTTCGAGCGCTTCGCGTTCTTTTTGGCTCAGGAGGACCCGCGTGAACATCACGTCGCGCTGACGACGCTGTTCGAAATCGCAGAGGTCACCGGCCGCGCGGACCTGAAATCGGATCTGATGAAGGAGCTCGAACGTCAACGCCAGACGCTCGCCCCCTTTCGCGGCAATCCGGGCATCGAACAGAATGCGCTCGAGGCCGTGCTCGGTGAAATCGAGCAGACGCTCGCCAATCTTGCGCAGATGCAGGGCAAGACCGGGCAGCATCTGATCGACAACGAGTGGCTCGCCAGCATCCGCAGCCGCGCGGTGATTCCCGGCGGCACGTGCAAGTTCGACCTGCCGTCGTACTATGCGTGGCAGCAATGGCCCGCGGAACAGCGGCGCCAGGACATCGCGAAATGGATCCTGCCGCTGCTGCCGTTGCGCGACGCCGCTGCGATCGTGCTGCGGCTCGCGCGTGAATCGGGCCAGGCTTCGAAAGTGATGGCGATGCAGGGCAGCTACCAGCAGATGCTGTCGGGGCGCACCTACCAGCTGATGCAGGTGCGCGTGCCCCCCGAGCTGCGCGTGATTCCCGAAGCGAGCGCCAACAAATACATGCTGTGGGTACGGTTCACCATGCAGGACGGCGACGTGCGGCCGCGTGCGGTGGACATCGACGTGCCATTCCACCTGACACTGTGCAATCTGTAACGGCCGCGTGCCGGTTCGACGCTCTCGTATGACTACCGTTGTGAAATGTCCTTCGTGCGGCGCAGAAGTGCGCTGGACGCCTGAAAACAAGTTCCGTCCCTTCTGTTCGGCCCGCTGCAAGCAGCTCGACCTCGGCGCATGGGCCGCAGAAAAGTACCGGATCGGCGGGTCCTCCGACGAGGGTCCGTCGTCGGAGGAAGACGGCACCGACGGCCGCCGCGACAGCTGAGCGGCGCGCGACACCGCCCGTCCTGCGATGTGGCCCGCCTTTCAGGCGAGCCGCCACGGCGTCATTGCGACGCCGCCTCCTTCTCGAGCAGCTCCAGCACCGGCAGCGCCGCCGGCAACAGCGGCGCGACCTCGACCGGCAGTTGCTGCCACACGAACGCCTGCCCTTCCTTGCTGCGCGGCTCGCCCGTCCAGCCCGTCACCTTGCAGAAATAGAGCCGCACGTACGCGTGCGGATAATCGTGCTCGAGCGTATGCCAGCGGTGGCTGGCCGTGACTTCGATGCCGAGCTCCTCATGCAATTCGCGAGCCAGCGCGTCCTCCACGCTCTCCCCGGCCTCCAGCTTGCCGCCGGGAAACTCCCAGTAGCCCTCGTACGGCTTGCCCTGCAGCCGCTGCGCGAGCAGGTAACGACCGTCTGCCTGCACCATCACGCCGACCGCGACCTCCGTCACCTTGCGTCCATCGGGCGCGCGCACGCCGCCTGCTGCGAAATCCGCACTCATGCCTGCTCCTTGCGACCCGACCAGTCGCGCGCGAACTGCCATGCGACGCGACCCGAACGCGAACCGCGCTCGAGCGCCCAGACGAGCGCGTCGCCGCGCGCCGTCTCGATCTCGGCGTCCGCGCAGCCGAAATGGCGCAGCCAATGCGCGACGATGTCGAGGTAGTCGTCCTGCTTGAACGGGTAGAAGCTGACCCACAGCCCGAAGCGCTCCGACAGCGAGATCTTTTCCTCGACGACTTCACCGGGGTGGATCTCGCCGTCCGGCAGATGCTTGTACGACTCGTTGTCGCTCATGTACTCGGGCAGCAGATGGCGGCGGTTCGACGTCGCGTAGATCAGCACGTTGTCGGACTGCGCGGCGATCGAGCCGTCGAGCGCGACCTTCAGCGCCTTGTAGCCCGACTCGCCCTCCTCGAACGACAGGTCGTCGCAGAACACGATGAACCGCTCCGGACGCTGCGCGATCAGGTCGACGATGTCGCCGAGATCGTGCAGGTCGTCCTTGTCGACTTCGATCAGGCGCAGGCCGTCCTTCGCATACGCGTTCAGGCAGGCCTTGATCAGGGACGACTTGCCCGTGCCGCGCGCACCGGTCAGCAGCACGTTGTTCGCCGGCTTGCACTGGACGAACTGTCGCGTGTTCTGCTCGATCAGCCCTTTCTGTCGATCGATGTTGTGCAGGTCGTCGAGCGTGATCGACGATGCTGCCGGCACCGGCTGCAGATAGCCGCGCCCCTGGCGCTTGCGCCAGCGGAACGCGGTGGCGGCGTTCCAGTCGATGGCCGCCGGCGCAGGCGGCAGCATCCCCTCGAGGCGGCCGAGCAGCGCTTCCGCGCGCGTCAGAAACTGTTCGAGCTTGTCCATGTCGTTCGAGCGCTCCCGATCAGGAGCGGTAATCCGCGTTGATGCTCACGTAATCGTGCGAAAGATCGCACGTCCAGACGGTTGCCTGCGCGTCGCCGCGGCCGAGCAGCACGCGGATCGTGATTTCGCTCTGCTTCATCACGCGCTGGCCGTCCTCCTCCTGGTAAGCCGGATTGCGGCCGCCGGCCTTGGCGACGAGCACGTCGTCGAGATAGAGATCGATCTTGCCCACGTCGAGATCCGTGACGCCCGCGTAGCCGATCGCCGCGAGAATCCGGCCAAGATTGGGGTCGGATGCATAGAAAGCCGTCTTCACAAGCGGCGAGTGCCCGATCGCATACGCGATCTGGCGGCACTCGGCGACGCTCTTGCCGCCTTCGACCTGCACCGTCATGAATTTCGTCGCGCCTTCGCCATCGCGCACGATCAGCTGCGACAGCACCTGGGCGACCTGCGTAACCGCGTCGCGCAGCGCCGCATAGGCCGGCGAGTCGGTCGACGTGATCGCGGGCAGCGTGCTCTTGCCCGACGCGATCAGGATGAACGAGTCGTTCGTCGACGTGTCGCCGTCGATCGTGATGCAGTTGAACGAGCGGTCGGCCACTTCCTTCACGAGCGTGTCGAGCACCGGCTGCGCCACGTTCGCATCGAACGCGAGGAAGCCCAGCATCGTCGCCATGTTCGGCTTGATCATGCCCGCACCCTTGCTGATGCCCGTCAGCGTGACCGTGTGGCCATCGATCGTCACCTGGCGCGACGTGGCCTTCGGCAGCGTGTCGGTCGTCATGATCGCCTGCGCGGCGTCGTACCAGTTCGCGGCCTTGCGGTTTGCGAGCGCTGCCGGCAGCCCGGCCTTCAGGCGGTCGATCGGCAGCGGCTCGAGAATCACGCCAGTCGAGAACGGCAGCACCTGTGCAGCGTCGATGCCCGCGAGGCGCGCGAGTTCCGAGCAGGTCTCGCGCGTGTTCGCGAGGCCCGGCTCGCCGGTGCCCGCATTCGCATTGCCCGTGTTCACGACGAGCGCGCGGATGCCCGCACCGCCGGCACGCACCTTTGCCAGGTGCTCGCGGCACACCGTCACCGGCGCGGCGCAGAAGCGATTCTCGGTGAATACGCCGGCGACCGTCGCCCCTTCGTCGACGGAGATGACCAGCACGTCCTTGCGATTCGGCTTGCGGATGTTCGCTTCCGCCCAGCCGAGCGTGACGCCGGCGACGGGATGGAGTTGGGCGGGATCGATCGACGGAAAATTGACAGCCATGGGGCACACCTGCCGGATGGAAAATGCCGGCATGCGCCGGCATCGATTGGAAGAACCGGCGGCCGCACGCGCGGGCCGCCGCAACTCACATCACTGACTCGAAGCTGCGAACGAAGCGGCACGCGAATGCGCGCCGCCGCCGATCATGACAGCTTCCCGTGACATTGCTTGTACTTCTTGCCGCTGCCGCACGGGCACGGGTCGTTGCGGCCGACCTTCGGCATCTCGCCGCCGGGGCCGCTGTGGGTCATCGCGCTGCCGACCATGTCGGCCGTCGCCGTGGCCGCGGTGGCGGCTGCGACGTTCGCGACCGGCGCGCCGGATTCCGCGTAGTCGGCATGCTGATACTCGACGTTCTCGAGATGACCGCCGCGCTCCTCGATCTGCTCGGCGGCTTCCTCGAGCTGCTCCGGCGACTGGATCTGCACGTTCATCACGATGCGCGTGACTTCCTGCTTGATCGCCTCGAGCATCGCGGCGAACAGCTCGAACGCTTCGCGCTTGTATTCCTGCTTCGGGTTCTTCTGCGCATAGCCGCGCAGGTGGATGCCCTGGCGCAGGTGGTCGAGCGCCGCGAGGTGCTCGCGCCACAGGCGGTCGACCGTCTGCAGCATCACCGAGCGCTCGAACGCGCTGAACGATTCGCGGCCGACCATCGCGACCTTCGTCTCGTACTGCTCGTCGGCGGCGGTCGTCACCGCTTCGAGAATCTCCTCGGCCGTGATCGACGACGACTCGTTCACCATTTCCTGGATCGCGAGGTCGAGTTGCCAGTCGTTGCGCAGCGCTTCCTCGAGCTCGGGCACGTCCCACTGTTCCTCGATGCTGCCTTGCGGCACGAACTGGTGGACGACTTCGGCGATCACGCCATGACGCATCGCCGAGATCGTCTCGGTGATGTCGTGGGCTTCGAGCAGTTCATTGCGCTGCTGATAGATCACCTTGCGCTGGTCGTTCGACACGTCGTCGTATTCGAGCAGCTGCTTGCGGATGTCGAAGTTGCGCGCTTCGACCTTGCGCTGCGCGGACTCGATCGAACGCGTGACGATGCCGGCCTCGATCGCCTCGCCTTCCGGCATCTTCAGGCGATCCATGATCGAGCGCACGCGGTCGCCCGCGAAGATGCGCAGCAGCGGATCGTCGAGCGACAGGTAGAAGCGCGACGAGCCCGGGTCGCCCTGGCGGCCCGCGCGGCCGCGCAGCTGGTTGTCGATCCGGCGCGATTCGTGGCGCTCGGTGCCGATGATGTGCAGGCCGCCCGCGGCCTTCACCTGCTCGTGCAGCGTTTCCCACTCGTCGTGCAGCTGCTTGATGCGGCGCGCTTTTTCGTCGGCGGGGATCGCGTCGTCGGCGTCGATGAACGCAGCCTGCTTCTCGGCGTTGCCGCCGAGCACGATGTCGGTACCGCGACCGGCCATGTTGGTCGCGATCGTGATGCGGTTCGGACGGCCGGCTTCCGCGACGATCGCGGCTTCACGCTCGTGCTGCTTCGCGTTCAGCACCTCGTGCGGCAGGCCTGCCTGCTTCAGCAGGTGCGACAGCAGCTCGGAGTTCTCGATCGACGTCGTGCCGACCAGCACCGGCTGGCCGCGCTCGTAGCAGTCGCGAATGTCGCGGATCACCGCGTCGTAGCGCTCCTTGGCCGTCTTGTAGATCTGGTCCTGCTTGTCGATCCGCTTCGGCGGGCGGTTGGTCGGGATCACGACCGTCTCGAGGCCGTAGATCTCGTTGAATTCGTACGCTTCGGTGTCGGCCGTACCGGTCATGCCCGCGAGCTTCGCGTACATGCGGAAGTAGTTCTGGAACGTGATCGAGGCGAGCGTCTGGTTCTCGCTCTGGATCTTCACGTGTTCCTTCGCCTCGACCGCCTGATGCAGGCCGTCGGACCAGCGACGGCCCGCCATCAGGCGGCCCGTGAATTCGTCGACGATCACCACTTCGCCGTTCTGCACGACGTAGTGCTGGTCCTTGTGGAACAGCGTGTGCGCGCGCAGCGCGGCGTACACGTGGTGCATCAGCGTGATGTTCTGCGGCGCGTACAGGCTTTCGCCCTCGCCGATCAGGCCCCACTCGGCGAGCAGCCGCTCGGCCTTCTCGTGGCCCGACTCCGTCAGGAACACCTGGCGCGCCTTCTCGTCGAGCGTGTAGTCGCCCGGCTTCTCGACGCCCGTGCCGTCGGCCTTCTCCTCGCCGATCTGGCGCTCGAGCAGCGGCGGCAGCGCGTTCATCCGCACGTACAGTTCGGTGTGATCTTCCGCCTGGCCGGAGATGATCAGCGGCGTACGCGCCTCGTCGATCAGGATCGAGTCCACTTCGTCGACGACCGCGAAGTTCAGTGCCCGCTGCACGCGCGCGTCGGTCTCGTAGACCATGTTGTCGCGCAGGTAGTCGAAGCCGAACTCGTTGTTCGTGCCGTAGGTGATGTCCGACGCGTAGGCCTGCTGCTTCTGGTCGTGCTCCATGCCGGACAGGTTGATGCCGACCGACAGACCGAGGAAGTTGTAGAGGCGCGCCATCCATTCGGCGTCGCGCTGCGCGAGGTAGTCGTTGACCGTCACGACGTGCACGCCACGGCCGGCCAGCGCATTCAGGTAGACGGGCAGCGTCGCGACGAGCGTCTTGCCCTCGCCGGTGCGCATTTCCGCGATCTTGCCGTAGTGGAGCACCATGCCGCCGATCATCTGCACGTCGAAGTGGCGCATCTTCAGCACGCGGCGGCTCGCCTCCCGGCAGACCGCGAACGCCTCGGGCAGCAGCTTGTCGAGCGACTCGCCGCCCGCGATCCGCTGGCGGAACTCATCCGTCTTGCCGCGCAACTGGTCGTCCGTCAGCTTCTCGATCTGCGTTTCGAGCGCATTGATCGTCGCGACGGTCTTTTGGTATTGCTTGACGAGCCGCTGGTTGCGGCTGCCAAAAATTTTCTGGAGAAAACCGGTTGTCATCGGATCGGATCCTGCGTCGCAGCACCGGCGCCCGGCGCGCGTTGCGCGCCCCGACGCCCGAGCCTCGGCGGCTTAGCGAATTAGTGGAATCAAACGAGGAATTTTAGCACGCGAGGAAGCATGCGCCGGTGTCCCGGCCGGACTCGCGCCGCACGCCAAACCCGTGCAGGCAATCGGGCGCATGGCCCGAAAGCCGCCCGTGCGCGAGCCGGCGCGGGTACAATCGGCGTCAACGTCCGCGCCCGTGCGCGCCCGAAGAATGCCTCGATGAACCGATTTTCCAAGCGTTTCGGCCCGCTCGCCGCGTATCGCCCGCAACCCGTGTCCGAAGTGCTCAACCGCACCGACGCGTTCGCGGCGCTGCGCGCCGGCGTCGAACAGGTCGCGTCGCTGCAGCGCGACCTGGCCGCGCTGCTGCCCGACTATCTCGCGAATCACGTCGAACCGGGCTCCATCAAGGACGGCACCCTGACCCTCTTTGCCGCGCACAATGCGCTCGCCGCCCGGCTGCGGCAGGTCGAGCCGCGCCTGCTCGCCGATCTCCAGAAGCGCGGCTGGCCGGTCTCGGCGCTGCGCGTGCGCGTGCGTCCGAAGGACGCGCCGGAACCCCCGCATGTGAAGCAGGCGCGCATGACGACCGTCGGCGCCACCGCGTTGCGCGACCTCGCCGATCACCTCGAGCCGTCGCCACTGCAGGCTGCACTCGCGCGAATGGCCGCGCGGCACGGTGCGAAGTCGTCGCGCTGAGTGCGCGCCGCCCCCGCGGGCCTGACGCCCAACAAAAAAGCGACCCGAAGGTCGCTTTTTTATCGCGGGTGGCGAACGCCGATCAGGCGAAGGCCGTCTGCGTGTCGAACGCGAAGCCGCTCGGCGCGGCTTGCGGATCGTCGAACGTGACGATCTCGTACGCGTCCTCGTGCGCGAGCAGTTCGCGCAGCAACGCGTTGTTCAGCCCGTGACCCGACTTGTATGCGGTGTACGACGCCAGCAGCGGATGGCCGACCACGTACAGGTCGCCGATCGCGTCGAGCATCTTGTGCTTCACGAATTCGTCGTCGTAGCGCAGCCCGTCGTTGTTCAGGATCCGGTATTCGTCGAGCACGATCGCGTTGTCCATGCTGCCGCCGCGTGCGAGACCCAGCTCGCGCATCATTTCGACTTCATGGGCAAAACCGAACGTGCGCGCACGCGCGATCTCGCGCACGTACGACGTGTTCGCGAAGTCGACCTCGAGTTCCTGGCCGGTCTTGTCGACGGCCGGGTGACGGAAGTCGATCGTGAACTTCAGCTTGAAGCCGAAATACGGATCGAGACGCGCGAATTTGTCGCCGTCGCGGATTTCGACCGGCTTCTTCACCTGGATGAAGCGCTTCGGCGCGTTCTGCTCCTCGATGCCCGCGGACTGGATCAGGAACACGAAGGACGCGGCGCTGCCGTCCATGATCGGGATTTCCTCGGCCGTCACGTCGACGTAGAGGTTGTCGATGCCGAGGCCGGCACACGCCGACATCAGGTGTTCGACGGTCGACACGCGCGCACCATCCTTCTGCAGCACCGACGCGAGCCGCGTGTCGCCGATCGACATCGCGGATGCCGGAATGTCGACGGGCGTGGGCAGGTCGACGCGCGAGAAAACGATCCCCGTGCCCGGCGCGGCCGGGCGGAGCGTCAGTTCGACCTTGCGGCCCGAGTGGAGACCGATGCCCACGGTCTTCACGATCGATTTGATGGTGCGCTGCTTCAGCATGATGTTCTTCATCTTGATTGAGAATATCAATCAGGAGTTATATTCGATAGATGGGATTATAGCGTAATTCCCTATTCAACGCTGTTTGAAACTGCGTATCAATCTGTTTCGACTGTTTACCCGCGCCGATACGGGACGGGCCGATGCCCGGAACGGAGGCGTTTCCGGTCATCGGCCCGTGTTACAACTGCCCTGAGGCCGGTGCGCAGCGTTGCCGGCAGGCAACGGCGCACCGCACGGTCAGGACGTCAACGTCGCGAGCACGCTCGCCGCATCGCTCACTTCGAACTTGCCCGGCGCTTCGACGGCCAGCGTCTTGACCACACCGTCGTCGACCACCATCGCGTAGCGCAGGGAACGGATTCCCATGCCACGCGCGGACAAATCCTGCGTCAGCCCCAGCGCATGAGTGAAAGCAGCGCTGCCGTCCGCCATCATGCGCACCTTGCCCGCGGTGTGCAGATCACGTCCCCATGCGCCCATCACGAATGCGTCGTTGACGGACACGCACCAGAGCTCGTCGATGCCCGCCGAGCGCAGTTGCTCGGCGTGCTCGACATAGCCCGGCACATGCTGCGCCGAACAGGTCGGCGTGAAAGCGCCCGGCAATCCGAAGATCACCACCCGCTTTCCCGCAACCTGATCGCGCACGCTGCAGGCATTCGGCCCCAGCGTGCAGCCTTCGCGCGCGTCGTCGATGAACTCGAACAGTTGCGCGTCGGGCAGCGCGTCGCCCACTTGAATCATGGCTGGTCCCTCATAGCGATACGGTTTTTCGGCGTATTGCGGACAGCACGTCCCATCCCGCTCCGCTCATGCGAAGAGGGCACGTTTCCCGGCCCGGCGTCGCATTCGACGCGGCCTGTCGTGGTCCGTGGCATCCGTCACGCCGGCGTTACCGCGGCAATCTCGTCGATCGCGCCGCGGCTTCGCCTGTGTGTGCGTCGTCAGTCAGCCTGCTTGCGCAGGAAAGCCGGGATGTCGTACGTGTCGACACCCTTCTCCTGCAGCGCCTGCACGTGCGATGCCGCGGTTTCGCGCGAGTTGCGCCACACCGCCGGCGTATCGAGCGCGCCGTAGTCGGCCGTGCTGACGTGCTGCGGTTGCGCATAGCCGTGCGAGACCGCACTGACCGGCTGGTTGTCGGTACCCGTGCGCAGCAGCGTCATCGGAGCCGATTGCTGCTTCTTCGCCGCACGGCCCAGACCCGTCGCCACGACCGTCACGCGCAGTGCATCGCCCATTGCGTCGTCGTACACCGCACCGAAGATCACCGTGGCGTCTTCCGCCGCGTAGCTCTTGATCGTGTTCATCACTTCACGCGTTTCCGACAGGCGCAGCGAACGGCTCGACGTGATGTTGACCAGCACGCCGCGCGCGCCCGACAGATCGACGCCTTCGAGCAGCGGGCTCGCCACGGCCTGTTCCGCCGCGAGGCGTGCGCGATCGACGCCGGCGACCGTCGCCGTGCCCATCATCGCCTTGCCCTGCTCGCCCATCACGGTCTTCACGTCTTCGAAGTCGACGTTCACGAGGCCATCGACATTGATGATTTCGGCAATGCCTGCAACCGCGTTGTTCAACACGTCGTCCGCGCACTGGAAGCACTTGTCCATCTCGGCGTCATCGCCCATCACGTCGAACAGCTTGTCGTTCAGGACGACGATCAGCGAGTCGACGTGATCCTCCAGTTGCTGCGAGCCTGCTTCCGCGACGCGCATGCGCTTGCCGCCTTCGAATTCAAACGGCTTGCTGACGACACCCACCGTCAGGATGCCCATCTCCTTCGCGATCTGCGCGACCACCGGCGCCGCGCCCGTGCCCGTGCCGCCACCCATGCCGGCCGTGATGAACACCATGTGCGCGCCACGCAGCGCGTCGGCGATGCGCTCGCGCGCCTCTTCCGCCGCCGCCTTGCCCATTTCCGGCTTCGCGCCGGCGCCGAGGCCGGTGTTGCCGAGCTGAATCACGGACGGTGCGCGCGCGCGCGACAACGCCTGTGCGTCGGTGTTCATCACGATGAAGTCGACGCCCTGTACGCCACGGTTGATCATGTGCTGAACGGCATTGCCGCCAGCGCCGCCAACGCCGACCACCTTGATGATGGTGCCGTTGGTTTCGGTTTCCAGCATTTCGAATTCCATTGTTGCCTCCGTCAAGAAAATAAAACTA
This sequence comes from Burkholderia sp. RF4-BP95, assembly GCF_001521985.1. Taxonomy (NCBI): domain Bacteria; kingdom Pseudomonadati; phylum Pseudomonadota; class Betaproteobacteria; order Burkholderiales; family Burkholderiaceae; genus Burkholderia; species Burkholderia sp. RF4-BP95. The sequence continues at coordinate 23,073 of NZ_LOSX01000002.1, forward strand.
CTCGGCCGTTATTCGGCAGGAGATCGGGCAACCCCCTGTCGCGCGCCAGCCGCCGGCACCGGCGCGAATTTCGATTCGGTTCGTCAGAAGTTGCTCAGGAACCATTCCTTCATCCGCGAGAAGATCTGCCCCGCGTTGCCGGACTGCACGGCGACCTTGCGGCCGCGCATGCGCTGAGCACTGCCTTCGACGAGCAGGCCCATCGCCGTCGAGTAGCGCGGATTGCGCACCACGTCGGCGAGGCCGCCTGCGTATTCCGGCGCGCCGATGCGCACCGGTTTCAGGAAAATGTCTTCGCCGAGCTCGACCATGCCCGGCATCATCGAAGCCCCGCCGGTAATGACCACGCCGGAGCTCAGCAGTTCTTCGTAACCCGACTCGCGCACGACCTGCTGCACGAGCGAGAACAGTTCCTCGACGCGCGGCTCGATCACGGCCGCGAGTGCCTGGCGCGACAGCGTGCGCGGGCCGCGTTCGCCGAGGCCCGGCACTTCGACCATCTCGTCCGGATCGGCGAGCGCCTGCTTCGCGATCCCGTAGCCGACCTTGATGTCTTCCGCATCCGGCGTCGGCGTGCGCAGCGCCATCGCGATGTCGCTCGTGATCTGGTCGCCGGCGATCGGAATCACCGCGGTATGGCGGATCGCGCCTTCGGCGAAGATCGCGATGTCGGTCGTGCCGCCGCCGATGTCGACCAGCACCACGCCGAGATCCTTTTCGTCTTCCGTCAGCACGGCCAGCGACGACGCGAGCGGCTGCAGGATCAGGTCGTTCACTTCCAGCCCGCAGCGGCGCACGCACTTGACGATGTTCTGCGCGGCACTGACCGCGCCCGTCACGATGTGCACCTTCACCTCGAGGCGGATGCCGCTCATCCCGATCGGCTCGCGCACGTCTTCCTGGCCGTCGATGATGAATTCCTGCGTGAGGATGTGCAGCACCTGCTGGTCGGTCGGGATGTTGATCGCCTTCGCGGTCTCGATCACGCGCGCGACGTCCGTCTGCGTGACTTCCTTGTCCTTGATCGCGACCATCCCGCTCGAATTGAAGCTGCGGATATGGCTGCCGGCAATCCCCGTGAACACGTTGGTGATCTTGCAGTCGGCCATCAGCTCGGCTTCCTCGAGCGCGCGCTGGATCGACTGCACGGTGGCCTCGATATTGACCACCACGCCCTTCTTCAGACCCTTCGATTCGCTCTGGCCGAGGCCGATCACCTCGTAATGGCCTTCGCCCTTCAGCTCGGCGACGATGGCCACCACCTTCGACGTGCCGATGTCGAGGGAAACCAGCAGATCCTTGTAGTCTTTGCTCATAAAGTGCTCTTGCGTGTGATCTCTCGTTACTTCTTGCGCTTGTCGGTATCGGTCAGGAACCGCATGCCTGCCGCACGAATCGCGAATCCGTTCGGATAACGCAGGTCCGCGTACTCGATGTCGTTGCCCCAACGCTCCGTGACGGCCGGCCACGCGGCGACGAGGCGCTGGCTCCGGTCATGCAGGGTCTCGCTGGTGCGCTCCTTGCCCAGCTCGACCTGCATGCCGTTCGACAGCTTCACCGTCCACGCGTAGCGCGCCGACAGCGTCACTTCTTCCGGCGCCGCCTTCAGCGGCGCAAACCAGTTCGTGAAGTCGCGATACCGCGTGACGACTTCCTTCGCACTGCCCTCCGGGCCGTCGAACGCCGGCAGTTCCTGATCCAGTTCGCCCTGGTTCGCGGTGAACAGCTCGCCGTCGACGCTCACGAGCTGCGCGCTGCCCCAGGTTCCGAGCGGTTTGTACTCCTCGAGCGTGACAGCCAGCGCATTCGGCCACACCCGGCGCACGCTCGCGTGGCGCACCCACGGCATCTGCTCGAACGCGGCACGCGCCGTATCGAGATCGACCGTGAAGAAATTGCCCTTCAGCCGGCCGACCACGCCCGCACGCACCGTCGGCGTGTTGATGTGCTCGGTGTCGCCGTCGATCCGGATTTCGCGCAGCGCGAACGTCGGACGCTGGATCAGCCAGTAGCAGCCGGCCGCCGCCAACACGAGCAGCAACAGCGCGTACAGCGCGCTGGCGGCAAGGTTGAGTTGGCGAACGTTGTTCCACATACGTCGTTCCGTTCCTGCGTCAGTCGTTGAGCGTAAGCGACAGCACCTTCACGACCAGCTCCGAATAGCTGATGCCGATCGACCGCGCGGCCTTCGGCGGCAGCGAGTGGTCGGTCATCCCGGGGGCCGTGTTCACTTCCAGGAAATACGCGTTGCCGGCGGCATCGAGCATGAAGTCCGCCCGACCCCAGTCGGTGCAGCCGAGCACGTCGAACGCGCGGCGCGCGATGCGCTTCAGTTCCGTTTCCTGTTCCGCGGGCAGCCCGCACGGAATCAGGTACTGCGTATCGTCGGCGACATACTTCGCGTGGTAGTCGTAGAACTCGCCGGCCGGCACGATCTTGATCAGCGGCAGGTCGAGATCGCCGGCGATGCACGCGGTGTATTCGCCGCCGCCTTCGATGCTCTTCTCGACGATCACGATCTTGTCGTGCGTCGCCGCTTCCGACAGTGCGGCGGGCAACGCGTCGGCCGTCTTCACCTTCAGCACCGCGACGCTCGAGCCCTCGCTCGCCGGCTTCACGAATAGCGGCAGACCGAGCTTCGCGACGATGTCAGCCGCGCGCGCCGCGTAGTCGTCGCCGCGCATCACCGTCTCGAACGGCGGCGTCGGCACGCCCGTCTGCTGCCACACGAGCTTCGTGCGGAACTTGTCGAGGCCGAGCGCCGAGCCGAGCACGCCGCTGCCCGTGTAGCGGATCCCGTAGAAATCGAGCGCGCCCTGGATCTGGCCGTTCTCGCCGTAGCCGCCGTGCAGCGCGTTGAACGCGCGCACGAAGCCTTCGTCCTTCAGCGCCGACAACGGCCGCTCGGCCGGGTCGAACGGATGCGCGTCGACGCCCGCGTCACGCAGGCCCTGCAGCACGAGACGGCCCGAGGTGAGCGACACCTCGCGCTCGGCGGATTCGCCGCCGAACAACACCGCCACCTTGCCGAAACGTTTCGGATCGATCCCGCTCATGTCATGCCTTCTGTTGTGTGTGTTGCACGAGCTTCGCCGGCACGCCGCCGATCGAACCCGCGCCCATCGTGATCACCACGTCGCCGTTCTGCGCGACCTTGGCCAGTGCGTCCGGCACGTCGTCGACCGTCGCGACGAACACCGGGTCAACCTTGCCCACCGCGCGCAGCGCACGCGACAGCGCGTCGCCGTTGGCCGTCGCGATCGCCGCTTCGCCCGCGGCATAGACTTCCGTCAGCACCAGCGCGTCGACCGTCGACAGCACGTTGACGAAGTCGTCGAAGCAATCGCGCGTGCGCGTGTAGCGGTGCGGCTGGAACGCCAGCACGAGGCGGCGGCCCGGGAACGCGCCGCGCGCGGCCGCGATCGTCGCGGCCATCTCGACGGGGTGATGGCCGTAGTCGTCGATCAGCGTGTAGTGGCCGCCGTCCGCGCTCGGCACCTCGCCGTAGCGCTGGAAGCGTCGGCCGACGCCGTTGAATTCCGCCAGCGCCAGCTGGATCGCGTCGTCCGCCACGCCGAGATCGGTCGCGATCGCGATCGCCGCGAGCGCGTTCTGCACGTTGTGCAGGCCCGGCAGGTTCAGCACCACCGCGAGCGGCGCACGGCCTTCGCGGATCACCGTGAAGTGCATGCGGCCGTCGCGCGCGTCGATGTCTTCCGCACGCACCTGCGCGTCCGGCGACAGCCCGTAGCGCACGACCGGCTTCGAGATGAACGGGATGATCTGCCGCACGTTCGGATCGTCGACGCACACCACCGCGCTGCCGTAGAACGGCAGGCGCTGCGTGAATTCGATGAACGCCTGCTTGAGCCGCGCGAAATCGTGGCCGTAGGTGTCCATGTGATCGGCGTCGATGTTCGTGATGACTTCGATCACCGGATACAGGTTCAGGAACGACGCGTCCGACTCGTCGGCCTCGGCGACGATGAAGTCGCCCGTGCCGAGCCGCGCGTTCGCGCCGGCGCTGATCAGCCGGCCGCCGATCACGAAGGTCGGGTCCAGCCCGCCCGCCGCGAGCACGCTCGCGACGAGGCTCGTCGTCGTGGTCTTGCCGTGCGTGCCGGCGATCGCGATCCCCTGCTTCAGGCGCATCAGCTCCGCGAGCATCACCGCGCGCTGCACGATCGGCACGCGCTGGTGGCGCGCGGCGAGCACTTCGGGGTTGTCCGAGCGCACGGCCGTCGACACGACGACCGCGTTCGCGCCCTCGATGTTCGCCGCGTCGTGCCCGATCGCGATCCGCGCGCCGAGCGCCGCGAGACGATCGGTCACCGCGTTGCGCGACAGGTCGGAGCCGCTGACCTCGTAACCGAGGTTGACGAGCACTTCGGCGATGCCGCTCATGCCCGCGCCGCCGATCCCGACGAAATGAATGTGTTTGACGATGTGTTTCATTGCAGTTGTTCCAGGTTCGCGCCAGCCACCTTCGCGCAGACGCGCGCGACTTCGTCGGTGGCCTCGGGCTTCGCCAGCGAGCGCGAACGCTCCGCCATGTCCGCGAGCGACGCCCGCGACTGGCCGCGCAGCCAGTCGGCAAGCAGTTCCGCCGACAGGTCGCGTTGTTGCACCAGCACCGCCGCGCCCGCATCGGCGAGGAACGCGGCGTTGGTCGTCTGGTGGTCGTCGACCGCGTACGGGAACGGCACGAACAGCGCCGCCACGCCCACCGCCGCGATTTCCGACACCGTCATCGCGCCGGAGCGACAGATCACGAGATCCGCCGCCGCGTACGCGGTGGCCATGTCGTCGATGAACGGCACGAGCCGCACGTCGTCGCCGCCGGTGAATCCGGCCGCTTCGTAATTCGCCTTCAGCGCGTCGATGTGCTTCGCGCCGGCCTGGTGCACGATGCGCGGGCGCTCGCCCGGCGCCAGCAGCGCCAGCGCGCGCGGCACGACTTCGTTCAGCGCGGCGGCGCCGAGACTGCCGCCGACGACCAGCACGTTCAGCGGGCCGCTGCGCGACGCATAGCGTGCTTTGGGCGTTTCCGTGCGCGCAAGTTCCGCGCGAATCGGGTTGCCGGTCCATTCCGCGTGCGGCAGTGCGCCAGGGAACGCAACGAGCACGCGCTTCGCGAATTTCGCGAGCACCTTGTTCGCGAGACCGGCGATCGAATTCTGTTCGTGCAGCACGAGCGGGCGGCCCGACAGCGCGGTCATCACGCCCGCCGGGAACGTGATGTAGCCGCCCATCCCGAGCACGACGTCCGGCCGCACGCGGCGCAGCGCGCCGAGACTCTGCCAGCATGCGCGCAGCAGGTTGAACGGCAGCGTCAGCTTGGTCTTCAGGCCCTTGCCGCGCAGTCCGCCGAAGCGCACGTATTCCATCGGAATGCCGTGCTTCGGCACGAGCGTCGCTTCCATCCCGGCCGGATTGCCGAGCCACACGACGCGCCAGCCCGCCGCTTCCATCCGGTGCGCGACGGCGAGCCCCGGGAACACGTGGCCCCCGGTGCCGCCTGCCATCACCATCAGCGTGCGTCGCGACGCGGTCATACCTTCCCTCCCCGCATCAATACGCGATTTTCATAGTCGACCCGCAACAGCACCGCAAGCGCGACACAGTTCAGCAGGATGCCCGAGCCGCCGTAGCTCACGAGCGGCAGCGTCAGGCCCTTGGTCGGCAGCAGGCCGAGGTTCACGCCCATGTTGATGAACGTCTGCGCGCCGAACCAGATGCCGATGCCCTTCGCCATCAGGCCCGCGAACGTGCGGTCGAGCGCGAGCGCCTGACGGCCGATCTCGAACGCGCGGCGCACGATCCAGTAAAACAGCAGGATCACGACCAGCACGCCGACGAAGCCGAGTTCCTCGCCGATCACCGCGAGGATGAAGTCGGTATGCGCTTCGGGCAGGTAGTTCAGCTTCTCGACGCTGCCGCCGAGGCCGACGCCGAACCACTCGCCGCGGCCGAACGCGATCAGCGAGTGCGTGAGCTGGTACGCCTTGCCCTGCGCATAGCGTTCGTCCCACGGATCGAGGTACGCGAAGATCCGCTCGCGACGCCACGGCGACAGCCATACGAGCATCGTGAAGGTGCCGACGGCCGTCGCGACCAGACCGCCGAACAGCTTGCCGTTCACGCCGCCGAGGAACAGCACGCCCATCGCGATCGCGGCGACCACCATGAATGCACCCATGTCCGGCTCGAGCAGCAGCAGCGCGCCGACGAGACCGACCGCGAACGCCATCGGCAGGAAGCCCTTCGCGAAGCTCTGCATGTATTCCTGCTTGCGCACCGTGTAGTTCGCCGCGTAGATCGTCACCGCGAGCTTCATGATTTCCGACGGCTGCATGTTCGTGATGCCGAGCGGAATCCAGCGGCGCGCACCGTTCACCCCCTTGCCGACGTGCGGGATCAGCACGATCACGAGGCCGACCAGTGCGATCAGGAAGAGATGCGGCGCGTATTTGTCCCAGGTCGACACGGGCACGCGGAACGCGATCACCGCCGCGATGAACGCGACGCCAAGCGACACGCAGTGGCGCATCAGGAACGCATAGTCGTGATACGACGCGTATTTCGGCGAATCGGGCATCGCGATCGACGCCGAGTACACCATCACCACGCCGAGCCCGAGCAGCGCGATCGCGACCCACAGCAGCGAGTAGTCGAAATCGAGCATCCGCGAGCGGCTCGGCCGCACGCCGTTGACGACGCTCGCGAGGCCGCCGGTCGCGGCGCGCGTGGCCGACGCGACGCGGCCGCCAGCGGCATTGCCGCCGGTGTCGCGCCGGTCGTTGAAACGGGAGACGAGGCGATCGGACCAGCTCATGGCGTCGCTCCTTTGTCGATGGCGATTTCATCCACCGCCGCGCGGAACACATCCGCGCGATGGGCGTAGTTCCTGAACATGTCGAGGCTCGCGCACGCGGGCGACAGCAGCACCGCATCGCCCGGCTCGGCGAGGTCGGCGGCGGCATGCACCGCGCCTTCGAGCGTCGCGTGGTCGGCGAGCGGCACGCCGGTTTCGGCGAGCGTGTCGCGAATCGCCGGCGCATCGCGGCCGATCAGCATCACCGCACGGCACCAGCGCGCGACCGGCGCGACCAGTGGCGCGAAATCCTGCCCCTTGCCGTCGCCGCCGGCGATCAGCACGGTCTTCTGTGCCAGCCCGTCGAGCGCGGCCACCGTCGCGCCGACGTTCGTTCCCTTGCTGTCGTCGACGTAGTCCACGTCGTCGATCGTCGCGATCACTTCGACGCGATGCGCCTCGCCGCGATATTCGCGCAGCGCGTGCAGCAGCGGCGCGGCCGGCAGGTCGATCGCGCGCGCAAGCGCGAACGCGGCCAGCGCGTTCGCCGCGTTGTGCAGCCCGCGGATGCGCAGCGCGTCGGCCGGCATCAGGCGCTTCTGCGCGATGTCGGGCGTATGCGCGCCGTCGCGCTTGCGGCGACGGCTCGTCGTCGTCTCGTCCGGCGCGTCGCGGTCGACCGCTTCGACCAGCCACGCAATGCCGTTGTCGCGCGACAGGCCGTAGTCGCCGTCCTGCGTTGGTTCGTTCAAGCCGAACGTGACCGTGCGCGCCGCATCGACCGCGCCGGCGACCGGCGCGAACTTCATCACGGCCGCATCGTCGCGGTTGAGCACGCGCGTGGTCGTCGCGCCGAAGATCCGGCCCTTCGCGGCCGCATAGGCGTCGAAGCTGCCGTGCCAGTCGAGGTGATCCTGCGTGATGTTGAGGATCGCGGCCGCATCCGGCGCGAACGTGCGTGCCGTCTCGAGCTGGAAGCTCGACAGTTCGAGCACCCAGACGTCGGGCAACGCCGTATCGTCGATCGCGCCCGCGAGCCGGTCAAGCATCGCCGGGCTGATGTTGCCGGCGACGGCGACCTTCTTGCCCGAACGCTGGCACAGCAGGCCCGTGAGGCTCGTCGTCGTGGTCTTGCCGTTGGTGCCGGTGATCGCGAGCACCTTCGGCTGGTAGCCGCTCGTGCCGAGCGCGCGCAGCGCCTGCGCGAAGAATTCCAGTTCGCCCCACACGGCGATCGCGCGCTCGTTCGCGGCCGCGATCAGCGCCGCCAGTGCCGGTTCGAGCGGCGACAGGCCGGGGCTCAGCCCGACGATCTCGACGCCGCCGTCGAGCAGCGCAGGCGTGAACGGCCCGCCGACGAACTCCGCATCGATGCCTTCGGCCTGCAGCGCGGCAAGGTTCGGCGGCGCCTCGCGGGTATCGGCAATACGCAGCCGGCACCCGTGCCTCGCGCACCATCGCGCGATCGCGAGACCCGATTCCCCGAGCCCCAGTACGAGCACCATCGGCCGCTGCCGATCTCCAAACATCTCGCCAGACATCCTTGTTACCTTTCCTTTACCGCAACTTGAGGGTGGACAGACCGAACAGGCACAGCATCAGCGTGATGATCCAGAAACGCACCACCACCTGCGTTTCCTTCCAGCCGGACAATTCGAAATGGTGATGCAGCGGTGCCATCTTCAGCAGGCGCCGCCCTTCGCCGTAACGCTTCTTCGTGTACTTGAACCACGACACCTGCAGCATCACCGACAGCGTTTCCGCGACGAAGATGCCGCCCATGATGAACAGCACGATTTCCTGGCGCACGATCACCGCGACCGTGCCGAGCGCGCCGCCGAGCGCCAGCGCGCCGACGTCGCCCATGAATACCTGCGCGGGGTGCGTGTTGTACCAGAGGAACGCGAGCCCTGCCCCGCCCATCGCGGAGCAGAAGATCAGCAATTCACCGGCGCCCGGGATGTGCGGGAACAGCAGGTATTTCGAATAGACCGAGCTGCCCATCACGTACGCGAACACGCCGAGCGACGCACCGACCAGCACGACCGGCATGATCACGAGACCGTCGAGGCCGTCGGTCAAGTTCACCGCGTTGCTCGCGCCGACGATCACGAAGTAGGTCAGCACGATGAAGCCCCAGACGCCCAGCGGGTAGCTGATCGACTTCAGGAACGGCAACATCAGGTCGGCCCGCGCGGGCAGCCCCATCGACAGGCCGCTGCGCACCCACGCCATGAACAGGTCGAACACACGCACGTTGTTCGCCTCGGACACGCTGAATGCGAGGTAGACCGCCGCGAACAGCCCGATCACCGACTGCCAGAAATACTTCTCGCGCGACGACATCCCGCGCGGGTCCTTGTAGACGACCTTGCGGTAGTCGTCGACCCAGCCTATGACGCCGAAGCCGAACGTGACGAGCATCACGATCCAGATGAAACGGTTCGTCAGGTCGCCCCACAGCAGCGTCGCGACCGCGATGCCGATCAGGATCAGCACGCCGCCCATCGTCGGCGTGCCGGACTTGACGAGATGGCTCTGCGGGCCGTCCTTGCGCACGGCCTGCCCGACCTTCATTTGCGTCAGCTTGCGGATCACCCACGGTCCGCACACGAGCCCGATCCCGAGCGCGGTGATGGTAGCCATCACCGCACGGAACGTCAGGTACGTGAACAAGCGCAAAAAGCTTGCGTCTCCTTGCAGCCATTGCGCCAGCGCCAGCAGCATGCTTCCTTCCTTCTACTCAGTGTGCAGCGGGCACCGTGCCCGCCGCGGGTTGTTTCGTCAGCGCGTCGACCACGCGCTCCATCTTCATGTACCGCGAGCCTTTCACGAGCACCGTCGCCTGCGCGCCGTAGCCTGCCGCGAGCAGCGCCGTCACCAGCGCGCCGACGTCGCCGAAATGGCGGGCCGTGTCGCCGTACGCGGTACATGCATCACGCGAGGCATCGCCGAGCGCGAACAGCGCATCGATGCCGCGCTCGCGCGCATACGCGCCGATCTCCCGGTGAAATGCCGGGCCTTCGTCGCCCACCTCGCCCATGTCGCCGATCACCAGCACGCGCGGCGCCGGTTGTGCGGCCAGCACGTCGATCGCCGCGCGCATCGAATCGGGGTTCGCGTTGTAGGTGTCGTCGACGACCGTCGCGCCCGCGAGGCTGCCGACGTCCGCTCGCCGGACCTGCAAACGGCCCTTGACCGGCTCGAACGATTCGAGGCCCTGCTTGATCGCGGCCAGCTCGATACCGGCCGCGAGCGTCGCGGCCGTGGCCGCCAACGCGTTGCGTGCGTTGTGCTCGCCGAGCGCGCGCAGCCGCACCGTCACCGAGCCGGATGGCGTATCGATCGCAAGCTCGCCGCCGTGCAGACGGCCCGTGACCTGCGCTTCGATCTGCCGTTCGGCGTCGTGCAGCGCGAAATCGAGAATCCGGTTGCCGGTCGCCGCGACACGCCAGATACCGGCGTACGCGTCGTCGGCCGGAAACACCGCGACGCCATCCGGCGTCAGCGCGTGGATCACGGCCGCGTGTTCGAGCGCGACCGCCTCGACCGTCGCCATGAATTCCTGGTGTTCGCGCTGCGCATTGTTGACGAGCGCGACGGTCGGCGCCGCGATGCGCGCGAGAACTTCGGTCTCGCCCGGGTGATTCATCCCGAGCTCGATCACCGCGACGCGATGCTCGTCCGACAGGCGCAGCAGCGTCAGCGGCACGCCGATGTCGTTGTTCAGGTTGCCGGCCGTCGCCAGCCGCGCGTCTGCGCCGACTGCCGCCGTAAAGATCGCCGCGATCATTTCCTTGACGGTCGTCTTGCCGTTGCTGCCCGTCACCGCGACGAGCGGCACCGCGAAGCGCTTGCGCCAGCCGTGCGCGAGCGCGCCGAGCGCGGCACGCGTTTCACCGCCCTCTACGACCGGCATCGCGAGGCCCGCCGGCGCGTGCGCGACGAGCGCCGCGGCCGCGCCGCGCGCGGCCACGTCGCAGAGGAAGTCGTGCGCGTCGAAGCGCTCGCCCTTCAGCGCGACGAACAGGTCGCCCGGGCCGACCGTGCGGCTGTCCGTCGACACGCGCTCGAAGGTGGTGTCCGGATCGCCGTGGACGGTCGCGCCGGGAATCAGGCGCGCGGCTTCGCCGAGACTGAGCATCGTCATTCGCCGCCTCCCTTGCCGTGCGTCGCACGTGCCGCGAGCGCGAGCCGCGCGTGATCCTGATCGGAGAACGCGCGCTTCTTGCCCATGATTTCCTGCGTCGCCTCGTGCCCCTTGCCGGCCAGCACGACGACGTCCTCGCGGGCGGCGCCGCGCACGGCCTGCAGGATCGCGCTCGCGCGATCCTCGATGCGGCGTGCGCGATCGGGCGCGGTCATCCCCGCGATGACCTGGTCGATGATGCGCTGCGGATCCTCGCTGCGCGGATTGTCGCTCGTGACGACGACTTCGTCGGCGAGCCGCTCGGCGATCGCGCCCATCAGCGGGCGCTTCGTCGCGTCGCGATCGCCGCCGCAGCCGAACATGCAGACGAGCCGCCCGCCGCGCGCCGCCGCGATCGGGCGCAATGCATCGAGCGTCTTGTCGAGCGCATCGGGCGTGTGCGCGTAGTCGATCACGACCAGCGGTTCGTCGTTCTGCAGCCGGCCGCCAAGGCGCTGCATGCGCCCGTTGACGGACTCGAGCCGCGCAATCTCCGCGACGGCCGCGTCGAACGGCACGTCGGCCGCGAGCAGCGAGCCGAGCACCGCGAGCAGGTTGCTGACGTTGAACGTGCCGAGCGTGCCGACCTCGACGTCCGCGTCGCCCCACGACGAGCGCAGGCGGAAAGCCGTGCCCGTGGCGGTCGCGCGCACGTCGAGCGCGACCAGCTCGCGATCGGCGTCGGCCGCCTGTGCGTCGCCGATCCCGTATGCGATCGTGCGCACGCGGCCGGCCAGCTTCTCGAGCAGGCGGCGGCCGGCTTCGTCGTCGCGATTGACGACCGCCGCGCGCAGACCGCGCCACGCGAACAGCTTCGACTTCGCGGCTTCGTACGCGTCGAACGTGCCGTGATAGTCGAGGTGATCCTGCGTGAGGTTCGTGAAGACGGCGATGTCGAATGCCGTGCCGTTCACGCGGCCCTGATGCAGCGCGTGCGAAGACACTTCCATCGCGACGGCCTTCGCGCCCGCGTCGTGCAGTTGCGCGAGGCTGCGCTGCAGCTGCGGCGCGTCAGGTGTCGTGAAGCCGGTCGGCACCAGCTGCCCCGGCATGCCGCTGCCGAGCGTGCCGATCAGCGCGCACGGCTGGTGCAGCGCTGTCAGCGCGGCCGCGATCCATTGCGTGCAGGACGTCTTGCCGTTGGTGCCGGTCACGCCGATGGCGAGCAGGCTGTCGCTCGGGTCGCCGTACCAGCCGCTGGCGATCTCGCCGGCCAGCTGGTCGAGCGCCGGCACCGCGAGTGCGACGGGCACGGCCGGTGCGGCTTCGAGACCTTCCGGCTGATACAGCACGGCGGCCGCGCCGCGCGCGACGGCATCGGAAATGAAGGCGCGATTGTCTGCCCCGTCGACCGCATAGCCGAGGAACACGTCGCCGGCCTTCAGGCTGCGCGTGTCGGCATGCAGTTGCGCCGCGGGGGCCACATGCTGGCGCAGCCACGCAAGCGCGGCCGCGATCTGCTGATGCGCCGGATGGGAACTGCGAGCGGCGCTCATCGAACAACTCCTGGTGAATTACGTGTCGTGCTGGATACGATCATATGCTTCGCGCCGCCGCCCGCGGCGAGCTTTTGCGGCCCCGTCCCGGCGGGCGCGCCGGGCGCGTCGTCGGACACGACGAGCTGCTTGATCGGCATGTTCGGCGGCACGTTCAGCGCGCGCATCGTATCGCCCGCGATCGCCGAGAATACGGGGCCCGACACCTGGCCGCCGAAGTGGCTGCCGGCGGTCGGCTCGTCGACCGACACCGCGATCACGACGCGCGGATTCGGCATCGGCGCCATGCCGACGAACGACGCGCGGTACTTGCGCGTATAGCCGTGGCCTTCATGCTTGTAAGCGGTACCGCTCTTGCCGCCGACGCGATAACCCGGCACGGCCGCATCGGGCGACGTGCCGCCCGGCGCCACCACCGTTTCGAGCATCGCGCGCACTTCGCGCGCGGTGGTCGGGTTGAACACCTGCGTGCCCACGATCGGCTGATTGGGGTCGGTCTTGAAAATGGTCACGGGCATCAGCTCGCCATCATGCGCGATCGCCGTGTAGGCGCGCGCGAGCTGGAACAGCGACACCGACAGGCCGTAGCCGTACGACATCGTCGCCTGCTCGATGCGGCGCCAGCTCTTCCACGGACGCAGGCGACCGGCCACCGCGCCCGGAAACCCGACCTTCGGCGCCTGGCCGAGGCCGATGCTCGTATACATATTCCACATTTCCTCGGGCCGCATCGTCATCGCGATCTTCGTCGCGCCGATGTTGCTCGACTTCTGGATCACGCCGCCGACCGTCAGCGTGCCGAAACCTGCGTCGTCGGTGATCGGAGCGCCGTCGAGCACGAAATGCCCGTTGCCCGTCTCGACGAGCGTGTTCGGCGTCACGCGGTGCAGGTCGAGCGCGAGCGACACCGTAAACGGCTTCATGATCGAACCTGGTTCGAACACGTCGGTCATGATCCGGTTGCGCAACTGCTCGCCCGTCATGCGCGAGCGGTCGTTCGGGTTGTACGTCGGGTAGTTGACGAGCGCCAGCACCTCGCCGGTGCGCACGTCGACGACCATCGCCGCGCCGGCCTTCGCCTTGAACTTCTCGACGGCGGCCTTCAGGTTCGCATACGCGATGTACTGGATCTTGCTGTCGATCGACAGGTCGACGTCCGTCCCATTGTGTGGCGGAATCTGTTCGGCGACATCCTCGACGATGTGCCCCATCCGGTCCTTGATCACGCGGCGCACGCCGGACGTGCCGGACAGCATCTTCTGGTCGCCGAGTTCGACGCCCTCCTGCCCTTCGTCCTCGACGTTCGTGAAGCCGATCAGGTGAGCGGTGATCTCGCCTTCCGGATAGAAGCGCTTGTATTCGTTGCGCTGATAGATACCGGGAATGTCGAGCGCGGCGACCTTGTCCGCGACGTCGATCGGCACCTGGCGCTTTACGTAGACGAAACCCTTGTCCTGCGACAGCTTCACGCGCAGTTCCTTCGGCGTCATGCCGAGGAGCTTGCCGAGCTGGTTGACCTTGCCGGCGTCGAGATCGTCCGGCACGGCGTCCGGAATCGCCCAGATCGCGCGCACGGGCAGACTCGTCGCGAGCACGAGCCCGTTACGGTCGAGGATCTTGCCGCGCGTGGCCGGCAGCTCGATCGTGCGCTGGTAGCGGCTCTCGCCCTGCTTCTGATAGAACGCGTTGCCGGGGCCCTGGATCCAGAACGCCCGCGCGGCGAGCGCGACGAACGCCATGAACAGCAGGAACACGACGAGTTTCGAGCGCCACATCGGCAGGTGCACGCCGAGCACGGGGCTCGACGAGAACTTCACGTCCTGGCGCTTTTGCGACGGCTTCATCGCGCGCCTCCGTTGCCCTTGGTGGCCGTATCGGCCGACGCGGGAATCGGCGCGTCGATCGCCTTCGCGGCGCCCGACGGCAGCGTCAGGTACTGGGTGCGACCCGTCGTGATCGGCTGCATCTTCAGCGAATCGTTCGCGAGCTGCTCGATGCGGGACGTCTTGGACAGCGCGCTCTGCTGATATTGAAGCTGCGCGTAGTCCTGCTGGAGCTGACGCTCCTGCGACTGCGCGCGCTGCAGCTGAATGAAGATCTGGCGCTGCTGGTTCGTCGAGTTGACGACCGACAGCGCGCAGCCCATCACGATGATCAGCAGGAAGATGTTGAAGCGGCTCATGGCGTGACGCGCTCCGCGATGCGCATCACGGCCGACCGGGCGCGCGGATTCGCGGCGACTTCCGCCTCGCTCGGGAACTGACGGCTGATGATCTTGAGCGGCGGGCTCGGGAGGTCGACGGCGCGGATCGGCAGGCGACGATCGACCGCGGGCGCACTCGCGTGCGCCTGCATGAATCGCTTGACGATCCGGTCCTCGAGTGAATGAAAGCTGATGACCACCAGCCGCCCCCCTTGCTCCAGCAACGACAATGCCGCGTCTAGTACGACTTGCAGGTCCGCAAGCTCTTGATTGACGTGAATCCGTATAGCCTGAAAGGTGCGGGTTGCCGGATCCTTGCCCTTCTCACGGGTTTTGACGACGTTACCCACGATTTGGGCAAGCTCGCCCGTGGTGTCGAGAGGCCCAAGACGGTCGGACTCTGCCCGGCGAGCAACAAGCGCCTTTGCAATCTGAAAAGCAAACCGTTCTTCCCCATAATCTCGTATCACCTCCGTCAATTCCTGCACCGAAGCCCGCGCGAGCCACTCGGCCGCCGATTCGCCGCGCGTCGGGTCCATTCGCATGTCCAGCGGGCCATCCGCGCGAAAGCTGAAGCCGCGCGCCGGATCGTCCACCTGCGGCGAGGACACGCCCAGGTCCAGCAACACACCCGACACCTTCTCGACACCGCGCGCCGCAAGCGCGTCGCGCATCGATGCAAAGCTGTCATGCACGATCGAGAAGCGCGCATCCTCGATGCGCTGCGCCGTCTCGATCGCCCTCGGATCCTTGTCGAACGCGATCAGCCGGCCGCCCGGCGCCAGCCGCGCGAGCACCGCGCGGCTATGACCGCCGCGCCCGAACGTGCCGTCGACATAAATGCCGTCCGGCCGCGTCACGAGCGAATCGACCGCTTCGTCCAACAGTACGGTCCGATGCTGCAATTCGTTTCCCATCGCGGGCGTCTCCGTCACCGCAATCAGAACGTGAAGTTCTTCAGCGCGTCGGGCATGCCCTGCGCCATCGCTGCCTGCTCCTTCGCGATGTAGGTCTGCGAATCCCACAGCTCGAAGTGACTACCCATTCCCAACAACATGACTTCCTTTTCCAGTCCGGCCGCCATCCGCAGCTCGGGCGATACGAGAATCCGGCCTGCGCTGTCGAGATCGACATCCATCGCATTGCCGAGAAAAATTCGCCGCCACCAATGCGCGTCCATCGGCAGCGCGGCGATCTTGGCGCGGAATACTTCCCATTCGGGGCGCGGAAACAGCAACAGGCAGCCGTCCGGGTGCTTGGTCACAGTCACCCGTCCTTCTGCCTGTCCTTGCAGCGCTTCGCGATAGCGAGCCGGCACCGACATCCGCCCTTTCGCATCGAGCGTCAGCGCCGACGCCCCTTGGAACACTTTCCGCTCTCCCGTTCAGGGCACCGAAGCACCCGCTCAATGCTCAAGAATTTAGCCCGAATGGCCCGCTAAATCACACAAAAATACACTTTCTCACACTGTCTCCCACTTTAGTGGAAGGGTTTGGCACGGTCAAGGGAGCGGCCCGGTTTTTTGACGAATTTTGTTAGTTAGAACAAGGACTTACGCGCGCATGCTCATGCGGCCCCTCATACCAAAAACCGTTATAAATGAATGAGCTAGTGCAACTTGTGAAGGTGATACGTGAGAAAGGCGGGCCAGACTGGCGTGCGGACGGGGCTTTCGGGGGCGGGAAAACGCGGAAAAAACGGGCGGTATCGGGGACGGCGAACCAGGACGGCGTCGCGCGCCGCCCCGGCCCAAATGTTAGAGATAGTATGCAGCGCTCGTCATGACTTTCGACGCGGCGCGCATCAGCATCCGCGCGGGCAGCGGCAGCTCGATCCCGCCGGCGTCGGTCGCGACCTTGCCGTGCTTCACCTCGTCGAGCCGCATCTGCTCGACGATCGCACGCGACGCCGTGTCGGTCGGCGGCAGCTCGGACAGGTGCCCGTCGAGATGGCTCTCGACCTGGCGCTCCGTCTCCGCCATGAAGCCGAGGCTGACCTTGTCGCCCAGCGTGCCGGCGACGACGCCGATCGCGAGCGCGCCAGCGTACCACAGCGGGTTGAGCAAGCTCGGACGCGAATCGAGTTCCTTCAGCCGATGCGCGGTCCACGCGAGATGATCCTCCTCCTCGCGCGCGGCTTCCTCGAACATCGCCTTCGACGACGACGAGCGCGCGGTCAGCTTCTGCGCCTGATAAAGCGCCTGCGCGCAGACCTCGCCGACATGGTTCACGCGCATCAGCCCGGCGGCGTGCGTGCGCTCCGCGGGCGTCAGTTCGCCGGCCGGCGGCTCCGCCGGCGCGGGCACCGGGCGGCTCATCCGGCTAATGCCGGTCAGCGATCGCAGGCCGCGATCGAATTCGCTGATCAGTTCATCCAACACCATCCTGTTCTCCTGGCTGCGTGTGCTGCCGCGGGCGGCAAAGGCACGTGCTCCGCTGCGTAACCGACTTGATTATTCAGCGGAAATTGCGGTTAACCCGTGATTTTAACCATTGTTGCATAAAGGAAACATGGCAGCCTTGCGCCACGGCATTTCGCTTTGTCGGAAAAATCGGCTTTGCTACATTACGTGCAACTTCTTGCGAAGTTGACGGGGCCCGTCAACACAACATAACTATCCGCCCCGCCAAAAAAATTCAGTGTTTCTTGGAGATCCGTTAATGAAAAAGTCGCTTCTCGCGCTCGTCGCGCTGGGCGCGTTTGCTGGCGCAGCCCATGCGCAAAGCAGCGTGACGCTCTACGGCATCATCGATGAAGGCTTCATCTTCAACAACAACGCCAAGGGCGGCCACCTGTACGGTCTGGCAAGCGGCGTGATGCAAGGCAGCCGCTTCGGCCTGCGCGGCACCGAAGATCTGGGCAGCGGCCTGAAGGCGATCTTCGTGCTCGAAAACGGTTTCGACGTCAACTCCGGCAAGCTGGGCCAGGGCGGCCTGATGTTCGGCCGCCAGGCTTACGTCGGCCTGTCGAGCCAGTACGGTACGGTCACGCTGGGTCGCCAGTACGACTCCGTCGTCGACTTCGTCGGCCCGCTCGAGGCAGGCGACCAGTGGGGCGGCTACATCGCTGCTCACCCGGGCGACCTCGACAACTTCAACAACGCATATCGCGTGAACAACGCGGTCAAGTACACGAGCCCGACCTACGGCGGCTTCTCGTTCGGCGGCCTGTACAGCTTCGGCGGTCAAGCCGGCCAGTTCTCGAAGAACCAGGTCTGGTCGCTCGGCGCCGGTTACAACAACGGCCCGCTGGTGTTGGGTGTCGGCTACTTGAACGCACGCACGCCGGCGAACTTCGGCGGCATGTTCAACACCGGCGCGTCGGCTGCAGCGACGGCCGTGTCGTCGCCGGTCTACGGCGCATATGCGAACAGCGCGAACACGTACCAGGTCATCGGTGCGGGCGGTGCGTACACGTTCGGCGCAGCAACGATCGGCGCGACGTACTCGAACACGAAGTTCAAGGGCTTCTCGGTCGGTCCGTTCGTGAACCAGACCGCGACGTTCAACAACGGCGAAATCAACTTCAAGTATCAGTTGACCCCGGCGCTGATCGTCGGCGCGGCGTACGACTACACGCAAGGCAGCAAGATCGACGGCAACTCGGCAGCCAAGTACCACCAAGGCTCGCTGGGCGTCGACTACTTCCTGTCCAAGCGCACGGACGTCTACGTGATCGGCGTGTACCAGCATGCGTCGGGCAACGCGCTGAACTCGAAGGGCGAGGTCATTCCGGCAACGGCGTCGATCAACGGTCTCGATCCGTCGAGCACCAGCAACCAGGTTGCAGCGCGCGTCGGCATCCGTCACAAGTTCTAATCAGCTTGACTGACAAGCCGCAGCATATTGAAGGCGCCTTCGGGCGCCTTTTTCTTTTGCGGCTGCGAAGCGGTGAGCGGCGAACCGTTCGCGACGTCTCATCGACGTGAAGCCGCCGCTGCCGGCGGGTGGCACGCACCGAGGTACCGCGCCATGCGGATCGGGGCCGGCGGCGGCCCGATCGAGCCGCTCCGTCGGCCACGGCGCATCCCGGTAGAACGCGCGCCGTTCCTGCGACCGTCGAACCACGACGCGGCATCCTCGATGCCGGCACCACAAATAAAAAAGCCCGGCACTGGCCGGGCTGGTTGATTCGACTTCGGTGTTACGCGCGTCCGTCGCGCAGTTCGCGCCGCAGGATCTTGCCGACATTCGTCTTCGGCAGCTCCGTGCGGAACTCGACGAGTTTCGGCCGCTTGTAGCCGGTGAGCCGCTCCTTGCAGTACGCGAGGATGTCCTTGTCGGTAAGCGCCGGGTCCTTCTTCACGACGAACAGCTTCACGGCTTCGCCCGAGTGCTCGTCCGGCACGCCGACCGCCGCCACCTCGAACACGCCCGGGTGCGACGCCACCACGTCCTCGACCTCGTTCGGATACACGTTGAAACCGGATACCAGGATCATGTCCTTCTTCCGGTCGACGATCTTCACGTAACCGCGCGCGTCCATCACGCCGACGTCGCCGGTCTTGAAGAAACCGTCCGGGAACATGACCTTCGCGGTTTCGTCTGGACGGTTCCAGTAGCCGGCCATGACCTGCGGCCCGCGGATGCAGATCTCGCCCGGCTCGCCAAGCGCGACGTCGTTGCCGGCGTCATCGCGGATGGCCACTTCCGTCGACGGCAGCGGCAGGCCGATCGTCCCGCTGTATTCGGTCGCGGTCACCGGGTTGCAGGTCGCGACCGGCGAAGTCTCCGACAGGCCGTAGCCCTCGACGATCGCCGTATGGGTCTTCTCATACCAGCGCTTCGCGACGCCTTCCTGGATCGCCATGCCGCCACCATTGGCGATCACGAGCTTCGACAGGTCGAGCTGATTGAATTCGGGATGGTTCAGCAGTGCGTTGTACAGCGTGTTGACGGCTGGAATCGTCGAGATCTGGTACCCCTTCAACTCCTTGATCATGCCGCCGATGTCGCGCGGATTCGGGATCAGGACGCCCATGCCGCCCGTGCGCATCGTCAGGAAGCCGCAGACCGTCAGCGCGAACACGTGATAGAGCGGCAGCGCGACAACCGTCACGAACTGTTTCACCTCGGGGTACTTCTCGTGCGCCGGATGATGCCATGCGCCCGCCTGCAGCACGTTCGACACGATGTTCCGGTGCAGCAGCGTCGCGCCCTTCGCGACACCCGTCGTACCGCCCGTGTACTGGAGGAACGCGACGTCGTCGGGGCCGAGCTTCTCTGCCTTGAAGGTCTGCCGCGCACCTTCCGACAGCGCGGCCTTGAAGCGCGTGAACGACGGAAGCTGCCACGCCGGCACCATCTTCTTCACGTTGCGCACGACGTAATTGACGAGCCAGCCCTTGATGCCCAGCAGATCGCCCATCGACGCGACCACGACATGCTTGACCGCGGTATTGGCGATGACGGCCTGCAGCGTCGACGCGAAATTCTCGAGAATGACGATCGCCTCCGCTCCGCTGTCCTTCAGCTGATGTTCGAGCTCGCGCGGCGTATAGAGCGGGTTGACGTTGACGACGGTGAAGCCCGCGCGGAGCACCGCGACGATCGCCACCGGGTACTGCAGCACGTTCGGCATCATGAGCGCGACGCGCGCGCCGCGCTTCAGGCCGCGCGACTGCAACCACGCGCCGAACTGGCGCGACAGCGCATCGAGTTCGCCGTACGTGATGCTCTTGCCCATGCAGACGAACGCCTTGCGGTCACGATACTGCCTGAAGCTTTCGTCGAGGAGATCCGGGATGGAAGGATACGGGGACGCGTCAATTTCGGCTGGAACGCCGGGTGGGTACGATTTCAGCCAAATTTTGTTCATACTGCGCGTCTCCTCACAGATTTTCGAATGGTCGTGCTAAAACGCATCGTAGCGGCTCGTCCATGCTGAGACAACAGGGTTAGATGCCCACTTCGAACTTTCGGATACATTCGTCTGATGGTATCAAGAAGTTCTGTCAAATCCGCTCAACTTCCACCAGACAGTCGTAAAACGTCGCCGAGTTGCCGAGATCGGTCAGCGCCTGGCTCGTCACCTCGTTCGCATTCCGTCCATCCGCCGACAGCTTCTTCCACCAGATCGACAGTCCGACGACGAGTCCCGCGCGCGCACGATCGGTCACTCTCGCGACCGCCTGCATCGATCCGCGGTCGTTGAAGATGCGCACGATGTCGCCCTCCCCGATGCCGCGCGCGTCGGCGTCGGCCGGGTGTATATCGAGGTGAGGCTGGCCTTCCGTACTGCGCAGGCTGTCCACGTTCACGAACGTGCTGTTCAGGAAGTGGCGGGCCGGCGGGGAAATCATCGCCAGTGGATAGCGAGCGGCGAGTTCAGGCGCGGCCTCCGCCGATTCGAACGGCGGCAGATAATCAGGCACCGGGTCCATGCCCATCTGCTCGAGCCGCGCACTGTAGAACTCGCACTTGCCGGACGGTGTGCGAAAGCCGCCATTCGCGAAAGGCGCGTCCGCCACCTTGAGCTTCAGCCAGCCGGCACGCTTCAACGTGTCCCAATCGCTGTCGAGTGCCGGATCGTCCCAACGGAGCGCCGTCTGCGCAACCTCTTCATCGCTG
This sequence comes from Burkholderia sp. RF4-BP95, assembly GCF_001521985.1. NCBI lineage: Bacteria > Pseudomonadati > Pseudomonadota > Betaproteobacteria > Burkholderiales > Burkholderiaceae > Burkholderia > Burkholderia sp. RF4-BP95. The sequence continues at coordinate 44,344 of NZ_LOSX01000002.1, forward strand.
TGATAAAGCGCGGGCTCGTCGAGCCCCATGCTGCGTGCGATGCCCCGAAAGATTTCCGTGTTCGGCCGTGCGTCGCCGACTGGCGGAATTGCCGGTAGATTCGCCATCACATAGGTGTGGCCGTACGACTTGTGGACGTCGAGATGCTCGAGTTGCGTCGTGGCCGGCAACACAATGTCGGCGAAATCAACCGTATCTGTCTTGAAGTGCTCCAGAACGACCGTGAACAGATCTTCGCGCGCGAACCCGGCGGCAACTTTCGACGAGTCGGGCGCGACCGCGACGGGATTCGAGTTGTAGACGATCACCGCTTCGAGCTTCGGCCCGAAGGTGGCGTCGCCCGGATGCAGCAGCGCATCGCCGATTGCATTCATGTTGATGATGCGCGGCAGTTTGTGAGGCCAGCCGGGCATCAGATCCGGACGCAGCAGCCCCGCCTGATTGACCGGTGCGGATTCCGACGACGACAGCAGAAGCCCGCCGGCCCGGTCGCGCCACGCGCCTGTCAGCGCGGGCAGGCTCGCAATCGCGCGCACGGCATTGCCGCCGCCGCGCACGCGCTGCATGCCGTAATTGAGGCGAATCGACGCCTTGCGGGTCGCGCCGTAACGACGTGCGAGTTCGATCAGTTCCGACGCTTCGATGCCGCAGATTTGCGCGACACGTTCCGGCGGATAGGACAGGGCTCGCGCCTTGAGCGCGTCGAAGCCGAGCGTATGACGCGCGATGTAGTCGTGATCGAGCAGATCTTCGGTAATCAGCACATGCATCATGCCGAGCGCGAACGCGCCGTCGGTGCCCGGTTTCAACGCGATGTGCTGATGGCATTTCTCGGCCGTCAGCGAGCGGTAGGGATCGATCGCGACCAGACGGGCGCCTCGACGCTTGGCTTCCTGCGCTCGGGTCCAGAAATGCAGACTGGACGCGATCGGGTTGGCGCCCCAGATCAGGATCAGTTCGCTTTCCTCGAAATGCTCGAGATGCATGCCGACGCTTCCACCATACGTGTAGCGCAGCCCCGCTGCACCGGCTGCGGCGCAGATGGTCCGCTCAAGCCGGGACGCACCGAGCTTATGGAAGAACCGCTGTGCAATGCCTTCGCCCTGCACGAGTCCCATCGTTCCCGCGTAGCTGTACGGCACGATCGCCTCCGGCGCGCGCGCGGCGATTTCCCCGAGACGACGACCGATCTCGTCAAGTGCTTCGCTCCAGCTGATCGGCACGAAGCGCCCTTCCCCCTTCGCGCCGATGCGCTTGAGGGGAACGGTGAGCCGGTCGGGATGATGAACGCGGTCGGCATATCGGCTGACTTTCGTACACAGCACGCCCTGCGTGGGCGGATGATCGGGATCACCCGTCACCTTGATGGCCCGGCCGTTTTCGACGGTCACGCGCATTGCGCACGTATCCGGACAATCGTGAGGGCAAACGGCCCGAGCTATCTGAATGGCGGCGTTCATCGTTCTGGATGCGACTGGGGTGGAGATTCGCAAATTTTACGTGGATGGGCCGAATAAGGACTCATTTCGCGCGAATTTCCCGCCTGTGCAGTGAGAAAACGGGGATGACGGATGAAAAATATCGACGCTGGACCGGCTCCGAATTGCCGATGCGACGATACGGACGTGGAGCGGGTGTTAGAAGTGCCTTGCCGAACCGGCCCGAGTCGCCTCCCTGGCTGGAGATCGCAGCGAATCGACCGGTGATGGGTCCGGGGTGATGGAAAGCGGCGGATTCCGGCGACGCGCTTGGGCAGCAAACGGAGAGGTTCGATTGCCTGCACTCGCGTTTCCGTCGCCCCAATGCAAAAACCCCCGCCTTGTCGGGCGGGG
>NZ_LOSX01000003.1:0-1409 GCF_001521985.1 Burkholderia sp. RF4-BP95
GCGACCATTTCCGGCATGCCGGCCTACCGCGCGCTGGCCGCCGAAGCCGAGCAGGATTACGAAGGCTTCTGGGCGCGTCTCGCGCGCGAAGGCCTGACCTGGCACAAGCCGTTCACCAAGGTGCTCGACGAGCGCAATGCGCCGTTCTACAAGTGGTTCGACGACGGCGAACTCAACGCGTCGTACAACTGCCTCGACCGTCACGTCGAAGCCGGCAACGGCGAGCGCGTCGCGGTGATCTTCGAAGCCGACGACGGCACCGTCACGCGCGTCACCTATGCCGACCTGCTCGCTCGCGTGTCGCGCTTCGCGAATGCGCTGAAGAAACGCGGAATCGGCAAGGGCGATCGCGTCGTCATCTACATTCCGATGTCGATCGAGGGCATCGTCGCGATGCAGGCCTGCGCGCGCATCGGCGCCACGCACTCGGTCGTGTTCGGCGGTTTCTCCGCGAAATCGCTGAACGAGCGGCTCGTCGACGTCGGCGCGGTCGCGCTCATCACCGCCGACGAGCAGGCGCGCGGCGGCAGGACGCTGCCGCTCAAGAGCATCGCCGACGAGGCGCTCGCGATGGGCGGCTGCGAAGCCGTCAAGAGCGTGATCGTCTATCGCCGCACCGGCGGCAAGATCGACTGGCACGCCGGGCGCGACCTGTGGATGCACGAGATCGCCGACAGCGAATCCGATACGTGCGCACCCGAATGGGTCGGCGCCGAGCACCCGCTGTTCATCCTCTATACGTCGGGCTCGACCGGCAAGCCGAAGGGCGTGCAGCACAGCACCGGTGGCTATTTGCTGTGGGCCGCGCAGACGATGAAGTGGACCTTCGACTGGAAGCCCACCGACGTGTTCTGGTGCACGGCCGACATCGGCTGGGTCACGGGCCACACGTACATCACCTACGGCCCGCTCGCGTGCGGCGGCACGCAGGTCGTGTTCGAAGGCGTGCCGACTTACCCGGACGCCGGCCGCTTCTGGAAGATGATCAACGATCACAAGGTCACGGTGTTCTACACCGCGCCGACCGCGATCCGCTCGCTGATCAAGGCCGCCGAGGCCGACGACAAGGTCCATCCGAAGAGTTACTACCTGTCGAGCCTGCGCATCATCGGCACGGTCGGCGAACCGATCAATCCGGAAGCGTGGATGTGGTACCACAAGCACGTCGGCCAGGAACGCTGCCCGATCGTCGACACGTGGTGGCAGACCGAAACCGGCGGCCACATGATCACGCCGCTGCCGGGCGCGACGCCGACGGTGCCGGGTTCGTGCACGCTGCCGCTGCCGGGCATCATGGCCGCGGTGGTCGACGAGACGGGGCAGGACGTACCGAACGGGCAAGGCGGCATTCTCGTCGTCAAGCGTCCGTGGCCGGCGATGATCCGCACGATCTGGGGCGACCCGGAGCG
>NZ_LOSX01000004.1:0-713 GCF_001521985.1 Burkholderia sp. RF4-BP95
GCGCTTCACCCCACGCCTGATAGCGTGCCGACCACGCCAGCTCACCCGCCTCGTCCGTCAACTCCTGCGGCGTGCCGATCTGATCACAATGGTAGTACGCCAGCGACGTGAGATCCGGCGCTTCGTTCTCCCCATCCCCCAGCACCGCCGGCCCCGTCACGCGCAACAGCGGCGTGAAGCTTCCCGGCTCATACACATAGTGCGTCGTCTCGCGCTTGTCCCACGAGGTCTCATACGCCAGCGTATCGCCGTCCCAACCGTACAACGTCAGCCCATAGCCGTGCTCCTGCTTCAGCCGACGCCGCTCCGCATCCCGCCAGCCGCTGCCCGCGTTCATCAGATGCGGCACCTGCGGCTCCGTCAGCTTCGCGATGCGCCGACCCAGCGCGTCGTACACATACCGCGCCTCCATGTGCCGGTTTTCCGCCGTCACCAGCCGGCCCAGGCTGTTCCACCCGAACGTCGTATGCTCGCCGTTGCGCTTGCGCGCCGTCAGGTTCCCTTGCTTGTCGTACGTGTAGTGCGTGCCGGCATATTCCTTCAGCAGGTTGTCCAGCAGCGGCGCGGCCGGCTTCCCGCCGAGCGCGCCAATCCCGTGCGCATCCCGCTCCGTCGCGTCCACGATATTGCTCGCCGGATCGAACGCAAACGTCTCCACGCCCAGCGACGACTGCGCGCGCGTGAGCCGGCCAATCGGATCGTACGCATACTGG
>NZ_LOSX01000005.1:0-79962 GCF_001521985.1 Burkholderia sp. RF4-BP95
GATCGAACGCAAACGTCTCCACGCCCAGCGACGACTGCGCGCGCGTGAGCCGGCCAATCGGATCGTACGCATACTGGATCTCGCCACGCCGCATGTCCGCAATCTGGGTCAGTTGACTCGCCGCGTCGTACTGGTAGCGGCGCTCCGCCACCTTGCCGCCCGCGCCCTGCAGCGTCTGCCGCGCAAGCCGGCCCGCCTCGTCGTACTGCGTCGCCTGCTTCAGCCCGTTGCCGAGTTCGCGCAGCGTCTCGCGGTGCGCGTCGTCCCGCTCGACGTTCGCGACGCTCCTGCCGTCGAGCACGAGGCCGTGCACGTGCCCCGATCCATACGTCAGCCAGTCGAGCCGGCGGCCATCCGGACGCGTGGTCGCAATCCGTGCCCCCACCTCGTCGTACTCGTGCCGCCACACAAACTCGTAGCTTTCGCGCTCGACCGCAAGGCTCAAGGTTTCGCGCTCAAGGTTGCCGAGCGGGTCGTAGAAGCGTCGTACGGTCGACTGACCGTTCTTCGCCTGCAACAGCCTGCCCAGCCCGTCGTACTGGAACGACTCGCGCTCGACCTTCACCTCGCCCTGCGGCTTCAGGAACACCTGCCCCCGATCGGTGAACTGCGCCGGCCAGCCCTGACGTTGGGCAAGCCGTCCCATCGGGTCGTATTCGAACGCCTCCATGACGTCGCCAGACAGGCGATTCGTCACGACGCCGCTACCTGAATGGCGGAAGTACTGCGTAACGCGTTCGTCGAAGTCCGTCTCGCTGACAAGGCGCCCCACGCTGTCATAGCCGAACCGGTACTCGCGTCCGTTCTCGTTGCGCAGCAGCGTGATCCGTCCCTGCCGATCCCAGCCGTACTCCACCGCATCGCCGTTGGCATGGATCCGCCTGGCCAGCAGGCCGGCTTGCGTGTAGCTGTAGCGCGTTTGCCGGTTCAGTGCATCGGTATGCGTCAGCAGCCGCCCCTCGGCGTCGCGCTCGAACGTCTCGCGACTGCCGTCCGGATGCCTGACCCACGCAAGCTGGCCAGCCTCGTAGCCATACCGCGTCGCCTCGCCCGCCGGACTCTGCTGCTGGACGATCCGTCCTCGCTCGTCGTATTTCCACGTCGAGGTCTTGCCCGAGCAGTCCGTGTAGCTGTCGATCTGCCCGTCGTCGCGCCACGCAATCCGCCGTGTCCCGCCCTTCGGGTCGGTGATCGCGATCGGCAGGCCCGCGCGGCCGTACTCGTACTTCGTCACCCGTCCGAGCGGATCGGTCGCCTCGGTCACGCGCCCCTTGCTGTCGTAGTACCGCTGCCAGCGATGACCTTCCGAGTCCTGCAAGCCGATCATGTCGCCACTACGGTCGTAGACGTAATATGCGGTCCGCCCGTCCTGCTGCGTATGCGACGTCAAATGTCCTGCGTCGTCCCACGTGAACGATTCCTCGGTGCCGTCCGGGAACACGTGACGCGTCACGTGCCTGGCGGCATCGCGAAAGAACCATTCCTCGGTCTGGTCCGGATACACGATCCGGTACACGTAGCCGTCGATGTCGTAGTACTGCTGCGTCGTATGACCGAGCGCATCCGTTACGAAGGTCAGGCGCAAACGGTCGTGCCACGTCAGCCGCGTATCGAATGTGCCGTCGTCCGCCCACTCGCGCACCGCCTTCGCGTCCAGGTGCGTGCCGTCCCATTCGAGGTTCGTCCCGCGTCCGGTTCGGTCCGTGTAACGCGTAACAAGGTGGTGCGAATAGGTGTAGCTCCACGACGCGTCGTTCTCATCGGCTGCTTCGACCAGATCGCCGGCTTCGTCGTAGCGATAGCGTGCAAGCGTGCGGATTACCGCACCCGCATCGTCGATCAACGCGACGCGCGTGATGCGGCCGGTCGCGTCGTGCGTCACGGTCGCGGTGGTCTCGCCCGCATCGATCGTTGCGAGAAGACCATTCGCCCAGGTCAGCGCCACCACATTGCCCGAACGGTCCTCGATCCTGGCGAGGACGAACCGGGTGCCGTATCGCTCGTAGGTCTCGATCAACGTTTCGCCGCGCACGACGCGGAGCCGGTCGCCCGATTCGCGCGTGATCGTGCACGACTCGACCGGGTCGCGATGCGGCTGACCCGGTCTCAGGGGCGGATAGACGAGGCTGCGCCCCGACGCATCGTGATAGACGAACGCGTCGCCTTGCGCCTCGAACGCCGCGTGATAGGGCGATGTCCAGCGCGGACCGAACGGCCCCTGCTCATCATGGGCACCGAAGTTCGAGCGATAGGTTCGTATCCATTCGATCGGAACGATACCGGGCAGCACGAAATCGGTGTGCGTGAACGATTCGTCTCCAAGCGCGAGCCCGATCGCGCCGCCAACCCGCGCAGGGGGCTGGCCGGGCTCGCACCGGCAGCCCGGACCGGGCTTGCGGGCGTTTGCCTGCTCGGAGACGTTGGTGACCTGTTGTCCGCCTTCCTTGCGTTTCGCCTGATTCGACTTGCGGCTGTCGACCGTCGCGAAGGCATGACGCTTCACCTGAAGCGCGCGGATCAGGACATTGAGCAGGTACATCACCGTGCCCACGTCTTCGCCGGCCAAACCGTGAATCCGCCGCTTGACGTCCGGAATACTCGCACGGATATCGGCGGCCAGCTCGTGGATCGCCGCCCTGGCTTGCGCCGGCGTCAGCGATACGAGCACGTTCGCTTCGGCTTTCGCGCCGGCCTTGTACACGTCCCACACCGCGCCAAACAGGTCACCCAGCGTTTCGGCCGGCTCATGCAGCAGCGCGTCGACCGATACGCGCGCCACCTTCCGCCGTGCCGAGGCCAGATTCTCGTTCGGGTCGGTCAAGCGTCCCGACGCCAACGCTTCGAGCCCGTTCGCCAACTGCGTCAGGCGCTTCTCGGCCTCCTTGCCCGCTTCGTTCAGGAGTTCAGTCAGCCGGTTCTTCGCCTCCACGACGAACGGCTCGAGATCCCCCATCAACGTGGCCGTGAAATGTCCCGCGATGATCGTCACCGATGCCGTGGCGAGATCCTTCGCGCCCTGCCGGACCTTCTGGCGCACCAGCCCCAACGTCGGACGCAATGACATGCGCGCGGCGGCCGTGCCGGGCGGCACCGGCATCACGCCGATCAGGTTGATCGCCAGATTCGCCCAGTCCAGCATTTGCTCGATTTCCTCGGCCTTCGAGCGGGGTTTGATGCTGCGATTTCGGATCAGCTTCGAAATGTCGCCACATACGTCGACAGCGGCGATGATATTGCCCAGCACCGGCAGGGCGCCCGACACTTCCTTGATGCGGCCAAGCGTTACGTATCCGCCGCTGACCGACCGCAGCCAGTTATCGAAGCCGGACGCTCCGGCCTCGAGATCCGCGAAGTGAACGCGGTCGAGCGGCACGATCGCCGCGTCGACGGAAGGAAGGGGGTGCGATGGATTGGCCATGTTGTTCTTGGTGTTGTTCTGCGTATTCGAAATCGGGCGTCAGACGCGGCGACGGCGGCTCAGATCGGTGCCTGCAGGCACACCGGTAAACACTGGCAAAGCGTCAACGCCATAGGTCGGCAGCGCCGCATCGGAAATCGCCGGCGTGCGGACTTGATTGAGTGTTGCCAGTGACAATCTCCCGCCGTTCACGCGCCGATCGCGGTGGCGCCGCAACCGGTCTTGTCGCCGAGATAACCCACGCGCCGGCCCCGATGCGTGCGCGGACCGCTCGCCAGTAGCGGGAAAACGCCACCGCATTTCGGGCAGGTCACGCCGTGGCCGTCCAGCGATACGGCAATCCCACGGTGCTTCAATTCGTCGGTTGCTTCGACAACCTTGCCACCGTCGTCGGTCACGTCACCAAGACGAACCATGTCGCCGCCCAGTGCATCTCGCATGACAACCACCTCGTAAGAGAAATGAAATATTTCTCTTCTACCGAACTTCAAACCGACACGCAATTTTTGAGATTATTTTCTGCATTTTTCAGTCGATTGAATCAATCAGTCGCGAGGGTATTCGTATTTATAGGAACGCCAGCATGCTGATGCAGACAATGTCGATCACGCTTGCTTCGCCCCCCTCGGCCGCACGCGTTTCGCGCGCACGATCGGATTCGATCGCGACGTCAGGCTCATCGCGCCGCTCAGACGCTCGAACGCAACATCCTCCTTCATCCCGAAACGGCCGACCGCCGGCCACGCGAGCGCTTCGTCGAGCCACGCCTGCCACGCGTCGCCATGAAAACGGCGCGCGAACTCGCGCACCATGCCCGGCGCCGCGATCACGATGCCCGCCAGCAGGTAATACGCCCAGAAACTGCCTGCGCCAACGAGCCGGTCGAGCCGGCACACGGACACCGCCGCGAGCAGTCCATCGACCGACGCGAGATCGGTGCGTCGTTCACGAATCGCGCGCGCAACCAGATTGTGCCGACCACCGTACGCGGTGAAGGACATCCCCTTGCCGGCGGCAAGCTCCGCGCAGAACATCGCGAGTGCGGCCATCTCGTCGATGCGCGCTGCGTCGTCGCGCGGCCCGCAGACGCGCAGCACGATCGCGTCGATGACGGCCCCTGGCCCGGCCGACGGCGCCACGCAGGCCGCCGCGACGGCCGCATGTCGTTCTCTCAGGTTCTTCGCAGGCGGCGCCTCGCCGTTCGCGAGTCGCTCCCGCATTTCGTGCCCGTCGACTTCGTCGCTGCCGGGTCCGACGCCGCCGGCAATCCGCTCGAGCGCGGCCCAGCCGTCGTTCGGATCGTCGAAGGCCCACGCATCGATGAAACCATGCGCCGCATCGAATACCGCACGCGATCCGGGGCAGCACCGTTCCGCGTGCGCGAGCTGCCGCGCGTCGGGAACGTGCATGCACGCATCGGTCGCATCGCACGCGCAACCGCCGCCGTCCGTTGCAATCCACGGCGCGAGTTCGTGCAGGACGGCGATCGCTTCATGCGACAGGTTCGCGCCGGCACGCACGCGTGCCGCGTGCGTCGGCGTGGCGGCCGTCGCGCCGACGTCGTCCGTCGCCACGCACGCCGCTTCGTTCAAGTGTTCGATCAGGTATTGCAGCCACGCGGCCGTGCGCAGCCGGTCGGGCGTCGCAGCGCGGGCATCGCCATACTTCGCTGGATCGGTGAGCATGGGTGGTCCGGAATGATTGTTTTATGTCGTTCGAAGCAGGCGGCACGGTGCATCGCACCGGCCCCTGCATGGCCGCCCGCATCGGATCGCGAAGCAGGCGGCCAGCCGGTCGTCACGCCGATACGCGCGACGACACGAATGCATCGCGAAACCGGAACACCCGCCGCGCATCGTTGCACGGCCCTCGTTCCTGGCGGGCGCCCGGTCTCGATCGCGCGACGCTTACTGCACGTGGAACTTCGGCGACGTGGCGACCGTGCCGCTGACCGTGCAGTCCGGCGTCAACACCGCGTTGTTGAACGTCAGCGACGAGTTCGGATCGCTCCACGTCGTCACGACCTTGCTCGGCCCGCAGGCGCCGAGCAGCGAAACGGTCACCTTCGCGTTGTTGATCGACAGTTGCGTCGTGCTGTCGGCCTGGCCCGTCCACGGCGATGCGCTGGTCGCGCTGCCGCTGATCAGGCCGCACGTCGCGGCGCCGGTAAACGTCGTCGACGTGATGTTGACGATGCCCGTCGAGGAGATCGTGCCGTTGAACGTCGCGTTGCAGGTCGCATTGATCGAGCCCTTGGCCAGGACCGTGAGGCCCGTCGCGGAGAACGGCTCTCCGTTCGGGTTCATGGCCTGCCCGTCGGCACGCGAGACGGTCACGGCGAAAGCAGGCGCGGCCGAAACCGCGGTGAATGCCACTGCAGCAACAAGCGATACGATTTTGCGAATGCTCATTTGAACTGCCCCCTCTCTCTTCACAAATGGCGGCATGCCGCCAGGAACGCGACACACCGGCCGGATCGGTCCGGCCGCTCGGTCGCAGGAAGCCGCCGGCGTGCGCAATGCACGCCGGACGGCTCAGAACTTGTAGGAGATCCCGACGAACGTGATCAGCGGATCGGCCTTCAGCCGCGTGCGCGTGGTCGCGAGCGTCGAACCGTCGGCGGCCTTGATCACGAGCGACGAGTAAGTCTTCAGCGGCATGTAGGTCAGCGTCGCCGTCAGCCCCCAGTGCTTGTCGATCGCATAGCTCGCGCCGACGTTGTAGACCGGCGTGAACGACGACGATGCCTTGCCCTCCACCGACGTCGGCCCCGGCTTGCCGGCGCCGGCCGCGAGCACGCTGCCGAGGTTCTCGTTGATGTCCTTCGCGAAGTTGCCGTTCAGTTCGATGTTGCTGAACCAGCTGTAGGCCACGCCGATCCCGACGAACGGGCGGAACTTCGCGGTCGGTGCATTGAAGTAGTACTGCAGAATGATCGTCGGGCTCCATTGCCGCGCATTCTTCACGGCCGGCTGATTCGACGGATTGTCCATGTTGACGCTGCCGAGCGAACCGGCCGGGCCCGGTGGCCGGATCACACCGTGCCCGGTCAGCGTGAACTCGGGCGGCACGCCGAGCACCGACGTCACCGCGATATGGTCGGTGAAGAAGTGCGTGAGCGTGAGGCCGACCGTATCGGCGTTGTTGACCGTCAGGCTGGTGCCCGGCGACGTGAACGACCCGGGCAGCCGCAGCGGCCCGTTGATCGGCATGCTCGCGAGATTCGTCGTCAGCCCGTTGGTCGAATCCTGCGGCATGATGTGCAGCCAGCCCAGCGTCGCGACGTTGTCGCCCGCCTGCTGGGCCGATGCGAGCGTCGACACGCCTGCGACGACACCCGCGACAATCAGCTTCTTCATGAAGTCTCCCCCTCGTTCTTTCGGAGCGCCGCGCAGCCATGCGCGACGCCGCCGTGTCTCCATCCGCGTGTGATCACTGCACGAACGCGCCGACCGTGAAGTACGGATTGCTCGTATCGGCCATGTCGAGGAACCCGAACACGCCGCCCGTGAACACGAATTTGCCGGTCGCCGGCCCCGACGCCGCGTCCGCGTGCACGGTCGTCACGACGCCCGGCACCTTCTGCGTGTAGTCGAGGTTCAGCGCGCGCGTGAGCGCGGCCTGAGACGCGTTGAACGGATCGAGCAACGTCGCCTGCGCACCGACGAGCGCGGTCGCGCGGTAGTTGAACGCGCTGTCGACACCCGTGTACTCGCCGTTCTGCGAGCCTTGGGCGATGGCCGCCTGCGGGCTCAGGAACGAGATGCCCGACTCGTCGTCCGCGCTCGGCGGCCCCTGCGTGAGGTCCGCGTTCGCGGCACCCGTGCGGATGAAGACCGGCACGAGCTGGTTACGCAGCTTGCCGACGATCAGCATGCCCTTGCCGGCCTTCGCCGGATCGAGCGCGGCGAGCGTCGGCGGAATCTGCGGCTGGTAGTTCAGCGACTGGAACGCCGGCGCATCCGTGCGCAGCGTGAACGGCTGGTTCACGGTTGCGCTCGATGCGAGCGGCTGCCCGCCGTTCTTCTTGCCGAAGTTGTCGGTCTCGACGTAGCTGCCGTCCGCGTTGATCGTCACCTGCTGGTCGAGCGCCACCGGCTGGAAGTTCTGCGACGGCACCTGGTGGTAGCCGAGCTGGTTGTACGTGCCGGCGATCTTCGTCAGATCGGTTTCGAGCGACGAAAAGCTGATGAACGGGTAGTACGGGAACGTCGTCTTCGGAATCTTGCCCACGCCGATCACGCCGTCGAACTGGATCGTCGCGCCCGGAATCGCGCCGCCCAGCACGCCTTCACCGAGGAACAGGCGCGCCGGCCGGCTCGGGTCGAGGCTCGCGTTCTGCATCCGGAACGTGCACTGGTTCAGCTTCATGGTCGGCAAGCCGGTTTCGTCGGCCAGCGTGCCGTCGACAACGTTGGCCGGCGCCGTGTCGCGCGTCGGCTGCACCGTGCCGGTGGTCGTCGGCACCGGCGATGCGAGGTAGGTCATCCGGTACGTCATCTTCGTCGTGTCGAGCTGCACCTTCACGAGCTCGCCCGAGCCGGATCCGCCGATGAACACCGTGTTGTAGTCGATCGTCTGCGGGCACAGCCGGACCACCGGCGCGGGCGGCGGGTCGCCGTCGCCGCCGCACGCGACCAGCACGGGCGCGAGCGACGCCGCGGCCATCCAATGCTTCACATTCATAGGAATCCTCTTGAATTTCGATTCGCCGGCGGCGACGCGTGCGCCGCCGGTGTTCCGTGTTCGGTGTGCCGCCGTTACTGGACGAACGCGCCGACCGTGAAGAACGGATTGACCTTGTTGTTGTTGACGACCATCGCGTAGATGTTCCCGGCCGTCACGAGCCAGCCGGTGTCGCCCTTGCTGAAGATCGCCACGTTGCCGTTCGCCCCTTTCGCGTTGAAGTCCTGCGAGGCCGTGACCTTGATCTTGCCGGGCGTGGCCTGCGTGTAGTCGAGCGCGAACTGCGACGTGACCGACGACGTCTGCGGGTCGATGAACGCCGCGGTGGCGCCCTGGAACAGCGTCGACGTGTAGTTCGCGGCCATCGTCGATACGGCGGTACCGTCGTTGCAACTGCCGGCCTGTGCCAGGAAGAAGGTGCCGTCGAAGGTGCCGGGCAGATCCGGATGCGGGATGTTGTTGTTGAAGCTCGGCCCCGCCGTCGCGATCGCGAACGTCGCGGTGCTGGGCGCCACGACGCCGCACGCCGACGCACTCGTTGCGCCGATGAAACCGCCCTTCAACGAATTGGCCGCGACGGCCGTGGTCCGCGACAGCATCGAGATCCCCACCTCGGCATCGGCGACCGACGCCAGCAGGTTGCTCGCGTCGATATGCGTGTAGCCCACGCGAATCACGACCGGCACCAGCACGCCGTTCAGCTTGCCGACGATCATGATGCCCTTCGCCTGACTCGGCGCGACGATGACGATTGCCGAGCCCTGCCCCGCGAACGGATAGATGAGGCTGCCGCCCGCGTTCGCCAGCGGATGGCTCACGAACACGTTGTCGGACGAACCGTCCGCGTTCTTGCGCAACGCCCACGGCGTTCCGGTGGTCTGGCACGAGTAGTCGCTGCCTGCCGTGATGGTGCACGAGCCGTCGGCATTGAACGTCTGGTTCCAGTTGACGACGTCGGGTTGCCAGCCGACCGCCCCCGTGCTGCTCTGCGCGCTGCCGCCGACCGGCGACAGGTGGATGCCGAGTTCGTTGTAATTCCCGGCGACCTTCGAGAAGTCGGTTTCGGTGTCGGTGAAGCCGATGAACGGATAGAAATCGAAGGTGCGCGACGGCACGGTGCCGAGCACGACGCCGGGGAACGGCTCGAGACCGGCGAACGCGATCGTCGCGCCCGGAATGCCGCCGCCGACCACCCCGTTGCCGACGAACAGCATCGGCGGATCCGCGCGATTGATCGTCACCGCATACGCGCCGTCGCTCGTCGCGCCGCTGTCGAGCACGAACGCGCAGCGGTTCTGCTCGGCGGTCGGCAGATTGGTCGGATGGTGGAATGCGCCACTGATCGTCAGGCCCGCGCGCGTGTCGTTGACCTGCCCCGCCGACGTCGGCACCGACGATTCGATGAACTGCATCTGGTAGGTGAGCTTCGTCGTGTCGAACTTCACCTTCACGTATTCGCCGCTGCCGGCGCCCCCCGTGTAGGTCGTCGTGTAGTCGAGCGAATCCGGGCACAGCTTCGTCACGACGGGCGGTGTCGTTTCCGCGCCGCTCGGCCCGCATGCGCTGCCCGAGCACTGCGGCACGTTGATCGGGCCCGGATCGTCGCCGCCGCCGCAGCCGGCAACGAACGGCAGCGCCAGCACGGCGCACGACAGGATCGCCTTCCGCCAATCAGGAATGCAAAGCATCAACCCCTCCTTGTGAGGTAAGACAGGTCTCGCCCGAACGGGCTGCGTGGCCCGCCGGTTGGTATCGCGCCGTCGCGACGACGCGCGGCGCATGACGATGCACGCAATGCGCGCCGCGTCGCCGGTCACGCGAATGCGATCAGGACCGACGCGGCAGGCAAGCGCTATCCGGCGCCGCCGTCATGCGGCACGGCGCCATCGGGGAAATCGAAATGGAATGTGGTGCGTCGCTACAGCGACAACGCAATGCGATGACGCAGGCAGCACGCGATGCGCGTCGTGCCCGCATCCGGCGAAAAGCAGGAAAACGGCGATGCGACAAGGCCCTCGGATAGGCGTCTCATGTATTGGTCTCCGTACGTACGCTTGATTCGTTATCGTGATGCGTCGTTTGTCGAGACTATGAGCGGACGCTACGCACAAGTAAATGGATGCAGAGTTCCAAACGTGCCGAACCGCGCGATCCTAGTGCGAGCATGGTATTTGACAGTTTTTCAAACAGCCTTCAATTTATTTGCTCAGACAAATACCGAGGCTGTATAACGCGCGTTTGAATGTCGGCGGTCGACCTCGTGCAAGGCCCGGCGTGCGGGCCTCCGGCGACCGCACGCATGCCGTGGCGCAACCTCACATGTCGATGATCGCGAGCGTGCCGTGACTGCCCGGCAGCACCGCGTGGCGCAAGCCGGCGACCGCGAGGTACATCTGCCCGGCCTCGACGACGACCGTCTTCGCGTCGACCTCGAGCATCAGCCTGCCGTCGAGCACCAGCAGCCCTTCGTTGTAGTCGTGCACTTCCGCTTCGTACGGCTGCGCGTCCATGCGCAGCACCTTGATCCGGGCGGGCCCGACTTCGCCAACGATCGTGGATTTCCATGCAACGGCCTGCGCGGCCGCGACGGACTTGAAATCGATCAGAGACATACGCTTCGCTCCGGGACGTGAAAGGAACGCATTATCGCGAGCGCGGCGCACGCCGTCCCGGTACGGCGCGACGGCGTTCGGGCGGCACAGTCGGCCTGCTGCGCGCCACGCTGCCGCGCGCAAGCGCGATCATTGGCCGATTGCCCGAAAACCGCACGCATTGTTCGCCCGATTCAAATAAAGCATCGCTTTATTGAATGACTCACACACATTTGCCGCAAATCCGGCACCCGCATCGCACGTCCTTTGCGTCGAAATGCATTTCCATCTTCCGATTGCTAATATGGCGGTCCTGCGATCCCGCACCACAACGCCGTTCGACATGACGCCCGTTCGCCATGCCGCGCCCGACACCGGCCGCTTCGCAGCGGCGGCGCCGGGCACGCGCGGCGCGCAGCGTCGAACCGACCGGCCGTGCCATCCGTGAGCATGCAACCGATCCTTTCCGTCTCCGACCTCTCCAAGACTTACGCGTCCGGCTTCCAGGCGCTGAAGCACGTGACCCTCGACATCCGCCCCGGCGAGATCTTCGCGCTGCTCGGGCCGAACGGCGCGGGCAAGACCACGCTGATCGGCTCGATCTGCGGCATCGTCACGCCGACCGAAGGCCGCGTGACGGTCGGCGGGCACGACATCCGCGATCAATACCGCGCCGCCCGCGAGATGATCGGCCTCGTGCCGCAGGAGCTGACGACCGACGCGTTCGAAACCGTCTGGGCGACCGTGTCGTTCAGCCGCGGCCTGTTCGGCAAGGCGCCCGATCCCGCGCACATCGAGAAGACGCTGAAGGCGCTGTCGCTGTGGGAAAAGCGCGACAACAAGCTGATGACGCTCTCGGGCGGCATGAAGCGCCGCGTGATGATCGCGAAGGCGCTGTCGCACGAGCCGCGCATCCTGTTCCTCGACGAACCGACGGCCGGCGTCGACGTCGAGTTGCGCCGCGACATGTGGAAGCTGGTCGACTCGCTGCGCGAAAGCGGCGTGACGATCCTGCTGACCACGCACTACATCGAGGAAGCCGAGGAAATGGCCGACCGGATCGGCATCATCCTCGGCGGCGAGCTCGTGCTCGTCGAAGAGAAGCGCGAGCTGATGCGCAAGCTCGGCAAGAAACAACTGACGGTGCAGCTCGAGCATCCGCTCGCGACCGTGCCGGGCGAACTCGCCGCGTTCGGGCTCGAACGCGCGGACGACGGCGCCGCGCTCGTCTACACGTACGACTCGCAGCGCGACGACGCGAGCATCGCGAAGCTGATCAACGCGCTCGGCTCGGCCGGCATCGGCTTTCGCGACCTGCATACGACGCAGAGCTCGCTCGAAGACATTTTCGTCAGCCTGATCGACAACCGCCGCAACGGCACACAAGGGGCCTAACGCACATGGCGAACTGGAATTTCCACGGCATCCGCGCGATCTACCGCGCCGAAATGGCCCGCACGCGCCGCACGCTGATGCAGAGCATCATCGCGCCGGTGATCTCGACGTCGCTGTACTTCGTCGTGTTCGGCTCTGCGATCGGCTCGCGCATCAGCGACGTGAACGGGATCGGCTACGGGTCGTTCATCGTGCCGGGCCTCGTGATGCTGTCGCTGCTGTCGCAAAGCATCTCGAACGCGTCGTTCGGCATCTACTTCCCGCGCTTCACGGGCACGATCTACGAGATATTGTCCGCGCCCGTGTCGTACTGGGAGATCGTGATCGCGTACGTGGGTGCGGCCGCGTCGAAGTCGTTGCTGCTCGGGTTGATCATCCTCGCGACGGCCGGCCTGTTCGTGCCGCTGCACATCCTGCATCCGTTCTGGATGGTGCTGTTCCTCGTGCTGACGTCGATCACCTTCAGCCTGTTCGGCTTCGTGATCGGCATCTGGGCCGACAGCTTCGAGAAGCTGCAGCTCGTGCCGCTCCTGATCATCACGCCGCTCACGTTCCTCGGCGGCAGCTTCTATTCGGTCGACATGCTGCCGCCCGCATGGCGCATCGTCACGCTGTTCAACCCGATCGTCTATCTGATCAGCGGCTTCCGCTGGTCGTTCTACGGGCTGGCCGACGTGCATGTGGGGATCAGCCTCGCGGCCACCTCGCTGTTCCTCGCGATCCTGCTCGCGATCGTCGCGTGGATGTTCCGCACCGGCTACAAGCTGAAGAACTGACGCGGCGCGCCACGGGGTTGCCCCGGTTCGCGGATCCGGAGCGGCGCTGCTAGACTGGATCGGAAGATCGACTGCCGCCGTCTGCCGCACCGCAACGCGCGGTGCGCGGGCGGCGCGGCGCCCGCCCCCTTCCCTGCGCGAGGATCCCCGATGAGCGCCTCCCGAATCGACGCCGTCCGCGACGGCCTGTTTCGCGCCACGTCCTACGTCGACACGCTGAACCTGAGCTTCAGCCAGTTCTTCGTACGATCGTCGCACGGCGACGTGCTGTGCGTCGAAACGGGCACGCGCTCCAACTTCACGCAACTGAGCGCGGCGCTCGACACCGTCGGCATCGCGCCGTCGATGGTCAGCAACGTGATCGTCCCGCACTTCGAGGCCGACGAAATGGGCGCGCTGCCCGACTTCCTCGCGGCCAACCCGGCGCTCGTCGCGTACGGACATCCGATGTGTACATGGGGGCTCGCCGACGTGTTCGGCGTGCGCGCGATTCCGTTGAAGGACGGCGAGCCGACGACGCTGTCGGGCATCGACGTCGTGCCGGTCTTCACGAAGCACGTGCATCAGTGGGACGCGCTCGTCGTGTATCTGCCGGCGTACAAGGCACTGCTGTCGTCGGACATCCTGATGCGCTTCGGCAGGGAGGAGACCGACGACCCGCTGCCGGCGATCCTCGACGCGATCACGCGCTCGGACTACCTGCCGTCGCTCGCGCACCTGGCGAGCGCGCTGCGCCGCATCCAGGCGCTCGATCTCGACATCATCCTGCCGATGCACGGCCCGTCGATCACGCACGACATTGCGCGCGTGATCGCCGGTGTGATCGCGTATTGCGAAACCGCCACCGCGTAGCGTACGCAGGCGGCGGCACAAACCGTGGTGGAAACGGGGCCGGTCAGGCGCCGGTGACGACGAACTCTTCGGCCGCCTTGCGCTGGACCGCGGCCATCACTGCGAGTTCGCGCTTGCTGCGCGCATCGCCGGACACGATGCCCGTCGCATGCTTCGCTTTCGCACCCAGCGGGAAAAACACGAACGACGCGCCGTCCGGCGCTGCCGGCTCGGCACGCAAACGCTTGTTCAGAATCTTCAGGTATTTCTTCTTCGAGACTTCTTTAGCAGCCATGGCACCCTCCGCGTGAACGTCGTGAGGATCAGCATACCAGTTTTGACGAGGGGGTCGGCCAGCATGCCCGTCAGCGGTGCAACGGCTTTTTTTCACGCCGATGTCGATTTTGCGTTGCGTCGCCCGTCGTACCATTGCAAGCACGGGCCGGCCTTCCGACATGGCCGTCCCGCAGACCTCACGTTGCGAACCGAGGAGGAACCGCAATGCGCGTCCTGGTAATCGTCAAAGCCACCGCCGATTCCGAATCCGGCCGGATGCCCGACCCTGAAATGATCGCCGCGATGAGCCGCTTCAACGAGGAGCTGGCGAAGGCCGGCATCCTGCTGGCCGCCGACGGGTTGCACCCGAGCATGCGCGGCAAGCGCGTCCACTTTGCCGGCAAGAACCGCACCGTCATCGACGGCCCGTTCGCCGAAACGAAGGAACTCGTCGCCGGCTTCTGGCTGTGGCGTGTGAAATCGATGGAAGAAGCGATCGAATGGGTGAAGCGCTGCCCGAATCCGATGCCCGGTGACTCCGACATCGAAATCCGCCCGCTGTTGGAAGCCGAGGACTTCAGCCCGGCATTCACGGCCGAACTGCAGGCGCTGAAAGCGACGCTGAGCGCGCAAGCCGAGGCAGGCAAGCGCACGTAAGCCGTGCGGCGTCAGGCGGCTCCGCATGAGCGCCGGGCGCCGCCCCTGCCCGCCGCGCGAGCGCGGCTCACGCGCGGTTGCGCGGCACCGCGAGCCGCTCGACCGCCCCACCGGTCACGTCCCTGAACATCCCGGCATTGCCGTACGCCCGCGCGGCAAGCATCGCGCCATAGACCAGCGACACGAACGTCGCGGCCTCGGTCTGCACCGACACGCCCGGCAGCACCACGCCATCTTTCACCCCCGTGTCGAGCACGCGCACCAGCCATGCGGCAAGGTCGTCGAAATGCGCCCTCACCGCTCGCGCGACTTCCTCGGGCAGCGCCGGCAACTCCGCGCCGAGCATGCCGGCGACGCAGAACGGCGCGCTGTCGTCCGCGATGCAGCGTTCCCAATAGCCGATGTATGCGCGCATCTGCACCAGCGCGTCGGCACCGCTCGCGTCGAGTAATGCCATGTCGGCATCGAATTTCGCCTGCGACTGCTGCAGTACGGCGACCGCCAGATCCGCCTTCGTCGGAAAGTGGTGGTGAATGCTCGCCTTCCGGATGTCAATCGCGTCGGCGATGTCGGCATAACTGAACCCGCTGTAGCCGCGCCGCATGATCAGTTGCCGCCCGGCTTCGAGAATGCGGCCCGCCGTGCTGTCCCCAGATACCGTCATATCTATCTACCATCTAGTCGGATGAAAAACACGGATAGTTTACCTCCCTGAGATACTCTTTTCCAGCCGCGATTTTTCCTTGAAGATTACCCTACCTACTAGTAGGATGCATTCATCGACAGAACAAGACGCCTGTCGATATTCGACGGTTCCCCACCCTGTCTTCCTTCTGGAGAATGAAAATGAAGCGCTTTTCCCAAGTCCGCCGGATCGCCGCGGCATTCGCCTTGATCGCCGCCGCACTCGGCTCGCACGCGGCCGTCGCCGCCCCCGTCAAGAACGTCGTGCTGGTTCATGGCTACTTCGCCGACGGCTCGGGCTGGCAAGCCGTCTCGAACATCCTGACGC
This sequence comes from Burkholderia sp. RF4-BP95, assembly GCF_001521985.1. Taxonomy (NCBI): domain Bacteria; kingdom Pseudomonadati; phylum Pseudomonadota; class Betaproteobacteria; order Burkholderiales; family Burkholderiaceae; genus Burkholderia; species Burkholderia sp. RF4-BP95. The sequence continues at coordinate 15,643 of NZ_LOSX01000005.1, forward strand.
GTGATGGCTACAAGGTTTCCGTCGTGCAGCAGCCGGAAACGTCGTTCGACGACGACGTGAAGGCAACCCGGCGCGTCGTCGACGCGCAGGACGGCCCGAGCATCCTCGTCGGCCACAGCTACGGCGGTGCGGTGATCACCGAAGCCGGCAACGACGACAAGGTCGCGGGCCTCGTCTACGTGGCGGCATTCCAGCCTGACACCGGCGAAAGCCCGCTCGAGCTGACGAGGAAGACGCCGCCTGCGACAAAAGCGATCAAGGCGACCGAAGACGGCCACCTGTATTTCGACGAAGCGTCGTTCCATGCCGACTTCGCGGCCGACGTGCCGGCCGCCGAAGCGAAATTCATGGCGATCTCGCAAGTGACGCCGGCGGCGCAGTCGTTCGGTGTGCCGATCACGCACGCCGCATGGCGGACCAAACCGAGCTGGGCGGTGGTCGCCACCGCGGACCGCGCGATCAACCCCGAGCTCGAACGCTTCATGACGCAACGCGCCGGCAGCAAGACGATCGAACTCAAGTCGAGCCACGTCGCCTACATCTCGCATCCGGCTGAAGTCGCGAAGCTGATCGAACAGGCAGCCAAGAGCGCCGGCAAGGAGTAATGCAGCGCATTGCCCGAAGCGCCCCGGTTGACGCTATCGGTCCAGTAACGTATCGTTTTGATACGTTACTGGACCGAAAAGCGATTTCCATCATGCATTCTCGATTCGACCGTTTTCGCGCGACACCCCTCGGCGCGCAGCTCGAAGCGCTGATTACGCAACCCGGACGCTATGTCGAATTCGCGGCGCTGTCGCGTGTCGGCGTCGCCGCGATCGGCGCGATCCAGCACGAAATCGCGCACAAATTCCCCGAAATCGAAGCCGATACGACCGCCCGACAGTTCTGCGGCGCGATGGTCGCCGACGTGATGCGCCGCCACGGGCACGACGTCGTGCAGGCGCGCGGCCGGATCGGCGGCGCGTTGTTCAGCTACGGCGCGGTATTCAGCGCGTTTCCGCTGGTGTTGCCGTTCGCCGACGTCGTCGCCACGCTGGCCGCGATGCCTGCGCGGATCGCCGCGTACACCGCGCACGTTCCCGCCGCGCTGATCACGCGCCGCCCCGCCGGCACGGGCTTCTCGCTCGTCGAGCATGCATGCCACCTGCGCGACCTCGACGCGGTGTTCGCCGAACGCATCGAAGTCGTGCGTGCGCACGAACTGCCGGTGATCGCCTCCGTCGACGGGACGGCACTCGCCGCGCAGCGCGACTACCTCGCACAGCCGCTCGACGACGCGCTTGCCGCATTCCGCACCGGGCGCGCCGCGCTGTGCGCGACGGCCGCCGCGCTACAACCGTCCGAACTCCAGCGCTGCGGGCTGCGCGACGGCATCCGCCGGATGTCGCTCGACGAACTCGTGCGCGAACTGCTCGACCACGATCGCACCCACGTGCTCGAACTCGACGAACTGCTCGCCGAACTCGAATTGCCGCCTCTTCCGTCGTCAACCGCCCAATGAGCCCGCCCACCCCGCCCGTCGTCTTCGTCCACGGTTTCATCGGCACGTTCGACGTGCCCGAATGGCCCGGCCCGCATCTCGCCCCCGACCTGCTCGGCTACGGCATCCATCGCGACGCGCCGTTCGACGCGATCACGCTCGCCGCACAGGTCGAGCATCTGCGGCATGCCATCGACACGCACTTCGGCACGCAGCCGGTCGATATCGTCGGTCACTCCGTCGGCGGCGCGATCGCGATGCTGTTCGCCCATGCGCATCCAGCGCGCGTGCGCCGGATCGTCAACGTCGAAGGCAACTTCACGCTCGACGATGCGTTCTGGTCGGCGTCGGTCAGTCGCATGTCGGCCGCGCAAGCCGACGCGATGCTCGACGGCCTGCGCGGCGATCCGTTCGGTTGGTTGCGCGGCTCGATCGACGATCCGTCGCCACGCCAGCTCGTCGATGCACGCCGCTGGCTCGCACATCAGCCGGCGTCGACGCTGCGCGCGATGGGACGCTCGGTCGTCGCGACGACGGGCGAACCCGAATATCTGCAGGCGCTCGCCGACGTATTCGAGCGCCATCCGGTGTGGCTCGTCGCGGGTGAACGCTCGCGTGCGGGCTGGCACGTGCCGGACTGGGCGCTCGCGCGCTGTGCCGGCTTCGAAACGATCGCCGGCTGCGGGCACCTGATACCGGCCGAGCGGCCCGCCGCGTTCCGGGAGGCGCTGACGCGCTGTCTCGGCTGACGCGCGCGGCCGCCGGACTGCGCGCCCGCCACCTGACAACTCGTAGGATTCGCCGAAATTTGGCTGAAAGGCACGGTTGCTAGAGTCGCCAAACAGGGTTTTCCCGATGCCCGACTGCCGAACGGAAACGACACATGCGAGGCTCCATGAACCTGATCCGCGCGTTCTGGCTACTGCTGCTGCTCGCTGCCGCGGGCCCGGCCCTCGCTTATCAGGCGCGGGTCGTCGCGATTCCGAGTGCCGCGATGAACCAGACGCTGAAGGCGACCGTCGTGCTGCCCGACGACTACGCACGCCTGCGCCACGGCCCGGAACGCGGCGTCGAGCGCTTTCCGGTCGTCTACCTGTTGCACGGTTCCGGCGGCGACCACACCGACTGGACCGCGAACACGCACATCGCCGCGTTGGCCGATCGCTACCGCGTGATCCTCGTGATGCCCGACGGCGGCCACGAAAGCTGGTACATCGACAGCCCGTTCGACTCGGGCAGCCGCTACGAAACCTTCGTCGGCGACGAAGTCGTGTCGTATGTCGACATGCACTTCAGAACGATCGCGACCAAGGGCGCGCGCGCCATCACCGGGCTCAGCATGGGCGGCTTCGGCGCGCTGCGCATCGCGCTCGACCGGGCCGACACCTTCGGCGCGGTCGGCAGCATCAGCGGCGCGGTCGATCCGCGCTGCTGCGAGGACGAACCGGGCATCGACCACGTATTCGGCGACCCCGGCCGCCATCCGTCATTCTGGAACCGCAACGCGATCGTCGAAAACGCGCGCGCGTTCGTCCGCGCGCATCTGGACCTGACGATCGACTGCGGCCGCGACGACTCGTTCGTCGGCTCGAACCGCACGCTGCATCAACGACTCGTCGCGCTTGGCGTGCCGCACGACTATGCGGAGCGTCCGGGCGGACATACATGGGACTACTGGGCGCACGCGATCCGCTACCAGATGCAGTTCTTCGCGACCTCGTTCCAGCACGGCGGCTACGCGTAGCATCCGGTCGGCGTGACTCGGCATAAGCAGAAGTGAAAGTGGAAGCCGCGAATCGAGTTCAGTCGCCGTGCGCCGAGTCGGCACTCACCACGCGATCGAAGCACTCCTGCGCACGCGCCAGTTCGTCGAGCGCGCGATCGAGGCGCGACATCGCACGCGCATATTCGGCCGACGAAACGTCGTCGTCGCTTTCGCCGCGCACGGCGCGAAACGCCTGATCGACGTTGCGCGTCGCTTCGACGAAACGTTGAGCCGCCTGGGCTTCCCGCGAACAGATGTGGGTCGACATCGACACTTCTCCCTCAGGATTGCAGCGTGAAGCAAGCCGACGCACCACCGTACGTGGTGCGCATGTCGGCGGCGTGAACGACGACGAGCAGCCTGTCGACACGCGCGCGACCGCGCGGCGCGCTTCGTGGCGATTGTCGCGCGACGCTTGCCGATCCGCTACGGCGAGATTGCAACAAATTCTTGCGCACGCCGGGATGGCGACCACGCGCATGCGTATCGTTGCACGCACATTCAGCGATCCTGCTTCGCGTCACGCGCCGCACATGCGCAGCGAGAACGTCATGCGCGCCCGATGCGCGGATGCGCGAGACCACCGAACGCGGCCGCTTCGCCGGGTGACAGATCGAACAGATCGCCGGTGAGCTCGCGCGGATGCTCCGCCGTGGGCCGGCTGCGCAGTCGCGCGCCATGCGAGGGCGCGACGTAGGCGGCCGCCGTTTCGATCGGCGGCACGTCGAACAGGTCGCGCGTGACGCCGCGCACGGCATCCGTCGGCGAACGGCCGCGCAAGCGCGCGACCAGCTCGACGAAGCGATCGAAATCGCCGGCGCGCGTCGCCTTGTTCACCTCGGCGAGATCGCGCGCCTTCAACACGCACGGCTGCGCGAGCCGCACGAAATACGGCGCTTCGAGTTCGACCGACAGCGCGAGCGGATAGCTCTTGCCGGTTTGTTCCTTCGCGCGCCCGATGCAGTCGACCACGGCCGCGCCCTGCGCGACGCCGAGCGGCTTGCCCGTGCTCACGCTGCGCAGGTGATCGGGAAATACGCGCAGTTGCGTGCCGACCGTCAGTGCGGTGGACGATGCGCAGACGAGTGCGTAGTGCTGTTCGCGCCGCCGGCCCGACGGCAGCGTCGAGCGGCTCGCGATGAACGTGTGCGGCGGCAGCGGCCGCACCTGGCCGCTGGCGTCGACCCATGCATTCCACAGCAGCGCGTCCTCGCGCCTGCGCTCGCCCGGCCGCGCGCGCGACGCGACCGGCGAAAACAGCGCGAGCAGCGAGCCCGTGCGATGCGCGGCGACTTGCGCGCTGCTGCCGAGCGGCTGGTTGATCCCCCACAGAAAACGCCCGCCCCCGAGCCGGCGCTCCCATTCCTTGCGGAGCACGACGGTCGGCAGTTCCTCGCCGGACTCGGTACCGATCTTCGTCCAGCAGAACGTGGGAGGGAGGTGTTTCAGTGTCATCAACTTTCTCGGGATACAGCCTCGCTGGTGACAGCAAGCCCATTCAACAACCGTAACTGTATAGGTATAATGCATCGCATGGAAGCCCCGGACCACGATTTTCCTGTACAAGACCTGTTACGCCGTCTGATGGCGGACACGCGCTCGTCCAGCGAAATTGCGCGGCTTTCCGGCGTCAGCCAGCCGACCGTGTCGCGCCTTCGGCTATCGAACGGGCATCGGCTGCGACGCAGCGCGCCATTCAACAAGCTATGCAGTTTCTATGGCGTCGATACCGGCCCGGCGCGCCGCCGGTACAACGACCTGCTGCGCGACGCGATCGTCGACGCCTGGGATGGCTCCGACGAGCACGGGCGCGCGCTGCTGGTCGTGATTCAAGGGTTGAAGGATCTGCAGGCGAAGGCCGACGACGGGTGACCTCACCGGCGTTCATGAATGGAACGAAGGCTGAAAGCACCAGCGAGCGGGCGATGGCGAAGACGATTCGTCATCGCCCGTTTTGCATCGGCCGATGCAGCGCGAAGCGGCGGCCGGCGCATCGCCGAACACACGCACCGCCAGCACACCCCACGCGCCGCATCGACGGCGCTTCAAATATTTTTTACTCACAGTTAAAAAAGTTTGACACGCCGTTTTCACTGAGATAACTTTTGCGCAAGCTTCCGGAAAGCAAACGCGAACCGGCAAGCCATCACGATGCGCGGCGCGGCCGAAACCGCCGATCCGTTTCATTCCGTCGCCGCACGCGCGTCGCGTCGTGTTTTTCCGCAGCGCAGCACCGCAGCTCGCAACATCCCCGTCTCATCGAATGATGTCGTTCCGTCTCACCTGGAAGGACGCGCGGCATGCGCACATTTACTTTGCAGTCCTGCATGACGTGCCGTATGAAGCCGCTGCTTTCCAGCCGGCACATATCGCACGGCGTTGTCCGATGGTGCGGTTTTCTTGTCGTCGCATGCAGTAATCGGCCCGGCCCGCAGGGGGCGTATCGCGGAACGGTCGTATCCACACAATCAAAAGAACGAGGTCGGCAATGCAATTTCATTTCAGAGGATCGCGCCGCGCATGGCTACCCGCGCTCGTTGCAGCCGCGACGCTCGCCGCGTGCGGCGGAGATGACGGCGGCAGCGTGGCGGGCGTGTCCGCGCTCGCGCAAGGTCAAGGGCAAAACCAGGATCAGCAGGGCGACAATGCGCAAGGACGCGTGTCGCCGTCCGGCGTCCCGTACGCGAATCCCGCCAGCGGCGGGCGCTACAAGCCGGTGATCGCCAACGGTCAGGTGCAGCCGTCGCTATCCGGCGGCACGATCGAGGAAAACGCGTGGGTCGACACGCCGGTCGACTCCGACGGCGACGGCACGCGCGACCGCATTCACGTGCGCATCGTGCGTCCGTCGGAAACCGCCAACGGCGCACGCACGCCGGTCATCGTGCTCGCAAGCCCGTACTATGCAGGGCTCGCCGACAGCCCGAACCACGACGTCGACGTCGAACTCGACGGCACCCCGCATCCGGCCACCACTGCGGCCGCGGCAGCCACCGGCGCCTCCGCGCGCATCATGGCCGCGGCGCCGCAAACGCGCATGCTGCAGCAGCTCGAGGCGGCCGCGGCCGGCCGTTCGTGGATCGAGGGCTACTTCATTCCGCGCGGCTTCACGATCGTCTATGCGGATTCGCTCGGCACCGCCGGTTCCGACGGCTGCCCGACGATCCTCACGCGCGACGAATCCGTCGCGATGGCGTCGGTGATCCGCTGGCTCGGCCGCGATGCCGCCGCGAAGGATGCGAGCGGCAAGCCGGTCGTCGCGAACTGGTCGACGGGTCACGTCGGCATGTACGGCGTGTCGTACGACGGCACGCTGCCGAAGATGGTCGCGAGCCTGCGCACGCGCGGGCTCGACGCGATCGTGCCGATCGCCGGCCTGTCGAACATGTACGGCTATTACCGCTCGGGCGGGCTCGTGCGCGCGCCGGAGGGCTATCAGGGCGAGGACGTCGACGTCTACATCAAGGCGCTGCTGACCAACGCGCATCCGGAGCGCTGCACGCACCTGATCGACGAGGCATTGCAGCAGGAAGACCGCAAGACGGGCGACTATTCGGCGTTCTGGGCCGCACGCGACATTCCGACCGCACAGGCGGTCGCGCCGGCCCTCGTCGCGCAGGGGCTGACCGACGACAACGTGCGCGTCGACCAGTCGACGTCGTGGTATCTGGCGATGCGGCGTCAGGGCGTGCCGACGCAGCTGTGGCTGCACCGCCTGAAGCACACCGACCCGACCCGCGTGCCGGCGATGGCCGATGCATGGACCGCCGAAGTGAACCGCTGGTTCACGCGCTACCTGATCGGCGTCGACAACGGCGTCGAACGCGATTCGCGCGCGGTGGTCGAGCAGGCCGACGGCACCCTGCTGAAGGAAGCCGACTGGGCCGCGCGGCACGCCACGCCGGTCGCGTACTTCGCGGGCGGCGACGGCGCGGGCACCGGCACGCTGTTGCGGCTGCCGAGCGGCGGTCCGCTCGCGCGCTTCACCGACGATGCGTCGATCCCCGCGCTCACGCTGGCGAACGCCGCGACCGGCGAGCATCGCAGCCGCTTCGAGACGGCGCCGTTCGCGGCCGCGACGCGCCTGTCGGGCACCGCGACCGCACGCGTGCGGCTGACCTTCACCGGCGTCGCGAACGTGACGGCATTGCTGGTCGACCGCTCCCCGGATGGCTCTGCAACGATCGTCACGCGGGCATGGACCGATCCGCGCAATCGCGTGTCGGACTGGTTCTCGCAGCCCGTACTGCCTGGGATGCCGTATGACCTGAAGCTGACGTTCATGCCGCGCGACTACAAGCTCGAAGCGGGTCACAAGCTCGGCCTCGTCGTGCTGTCGAGCGACAACGAGGCGACGCTGCGGCCGACACCGGGCACGGGGCTCGCGCTCGATCCGGCCGGCACGTCCGTGACGGTGCCGCTGGTTTCGTCCTGAGCCGGCGCGGTCGATCGGCACGACTGACCGCCATGCGCATGCGATCGCTCCCGATCGCATGCGTGTGACGCCGAGCGGAACGCACCGAAGGCGCCGTGCGACTTTGCTTCACCGTCGCACGGCGCCGTTCTTCATCGGCAACGCGATCGCGTCAGCCATGCTGACGCGCATTTCACAGCACTGAATTCGCGGCCGCGACGCAATTTTTTCTCTTGTTGGCGGGGCCGGTTCAACTTCGTGCCGGTGCGCCTTTCACCCCTTTCGCCTTCCGCACCCGGCGCCGCCCCGCTCACACCGGCGTCAGCACCGGCTCCCCCGCGAAATGCCGGGCGGCGTTGTCCAGAAACTGCTGAACCGAACGATCGAGCGCCTCCGGCGACCAGCCGCCCATGTGCGGCGTCAGCACGATATTGTCGAGCGCCGTGAGCGCGCGCGGCGGCTCCGGCTCGCCTTCGTACACGTCGAGACCGGCGCCCGCGATGCGCCGCTCGCGCAGCGCATCCGCCAAAGCAGCGGTATCGACAACGCTGCCGCGCGACACGTTCACGAGAAAGCCGCCGGGGCCGAGCGCGTCGAGCACCGTGCGATCGATCAGATGACGCGTGCCCGCGCCGCCCGGCGTCGCGACGATCAGGAAATCGGCCCATTGCGCGAGCGCATCGACACGGTCGAAATAGCGATGCGGAACCTCCTTCGCGGAACGGTTGTGATAACCGATCTCGATGTCGAAGCCGGCCGCGCGCCGCGCGCATTTCTCGCCGATCTTGCCGAGCCCGACGATGCCGAGCTTCTTGCCCGACACGTTCGGCGGCATCTGCAGCGCATCGCGCCATACGCCGGCGCGGGTGTTCGCATCGAGTTGCACGACGTTGCGCACCGCCGCCAGCAGCAGCGCAAACGCATGATCGGCGACGCAATCGTCGTTGGTGCCCGCGCCCGTCACCACGGTGATGCCGCGCGCCTTCGCATGCGCGACATCGATGTGCTCGTAGCCCGCGCCGAGCGCGCTGACGAACGTGAGCTGCGGCAGACGATCGATTTCGGCGGCAGTGAGGCCCGTGCTGCCGTTGGTCAACACCGCACGGATCGTGCTGCCGTGTTCGGCGATCGCGCGCGCGCGTTCGTCGGCGGTCGGTGCATGATGGACGTCGTATGACGCGGCGATCTGGCGCTGCGCGTCGTCGCGCAGCGCGATAAGGACCAGCAGCTCAGGCTTCATGTCAGCAATTGTCCACAGGCGGGAATGCGTTCTAGTGTAACAACGGCGCGTGACGCGTGCGGGTTACCCCCACGCGCGCTGTGGACGTGCCGCCTCACATGGTTTGCCAAAGCCGACTCAGTCAAGTAACTTTCGGCGTAACGTCCCCGTTCTGGAGATTGGCCCCGATGAAGCTCGCCCTGCCCGCCCGAATCCTGGGCCTCGCGTTCGCCGCCGCTGTCGTGGCACCCGGCGCGCACGCCGACACGCCCGTCGTGGTGTCGTCGAAAATCGACACCGAAGGCAACCTGCTCGGCAACGTCATCGCACAGGTGCTGAAGGCCCACGGCATCCCCGTCACCGAAAAGATCGCGCTCGGCACGACCCCGATCGTGCGCAAGGCGCTCACGAGCGGCGAGATCGATATCTACCCCGAATACACGGGCAACGCGGCGTTCTTCTTCAACAAGGCCGACGATCCCCTGTGGAAGAACGCGAGCCAGGGCTACGACACCGCGAAGAAGCTCGACTATGCGGCGAACCATCTCGTCTGGCTCGAACCGGCGCCCGCGAACAACACGTGGGGCGTCGCCGTGCTCGCGCCGGTCGCGCAAGCGCAACACCTGAAGACTTTCTCCGATTTCGGCAAGTGGATCGCGGGCGGCGGCAAGCTGAAGCTCGCGGCGTCGGCCGAATTCGTGAACAGCGCGTCCGCGCTGCCGTCGTTCGAGAAGGCGTACGGCTTCAAGCTGAAACCGGAGCAGCTCGTCGTGCTGTCGGGCGGCGACACGGCCGCGACGATCAAGGCCGCCGCGAACCAGACCGACGGCGTGAACGCGGCGATGGTGTACGGCACGGATGGCGGGATCGCGTCGAGCGGCCTCGTCGTGCTCGACGACGACAAGCACGTGCAGCCCGTCTACGCGCCGACACCGGTGATTCGCGAAGTCGTGCTCAAAGCGCATCCGCAAATCGCCGAATACCTGAAGCCGGTGTTCGCAAGCCTAGACCTGAAGACGCTGCAGACGCTGAACGCGCGCATCCAGATCAACGGCGAACCGGCCGCCGGCGTGGCAAAGAGCTACCTGAAGTCGAAAGGCTTCGTCAAGTGACGGGTCGCGCGGTGCCGTCCGCGCGGCGCGTCACGCTCGACAAGGTCGGCATCCTGATCGGTGTCCTGACGATCGTGGCGGTATTCGGCATGCCGTTCATGGTGCTTCGGCCGAACCGCATCGCGGCCGGCACGGGGCTGTCGGCGTTCGCCGCGCTGCCCGCCGTGCAGGGGGCCGCGCTCGCCGCGTTGTGGGTCGTCGGCGCGTTGTGGGCGATGACGGCGAGCCGTCCTGCATGGCGGCTCGCGGCCGGCTGCACGTGGCTCGCGACGCTGGCTTACGCAGTCGGCGCCGCGGCGACGCACGTCGTCGCCCCCGACGACGTGCTCGCACGCGTGTCGCCCGCGGCAGGCGTCTGGCTGCTGCTGTTCGCGTGGGCCGTGCTGGTGGCCGACGCACTCGCGCGGCTCACATTCGGCCCGTGGCACCGCCTCGTCGCACTCGTCGTCGCGATTGCAGCGATATCGCTGCCGCTCGCGAGCGGCTGGTGGGACGGCCTGTCCGTGATGCGCGAATACGCGGTGCGCAGCGACGACTTCTGGCGCGAGGCAATCCGGCACGTGTCGCTCGCGGGCGGGTCGGTCGCGGCCGCGCTCGTCGCGGGCCTGCCGCTCGGCATCGCGTGCGCGCGGGCCGCACCGGTGCGCACCGTCGTGATGCCGGTGCTCAATATCGTGCAGACGATTCCGAGCATCGCGATGTACGGGCTGATGATGGCGCCCCTCGGCCTGCTCGCCGCGCACGTGCCGCTCGCGGCCGCGCTCGGCGTCCGCGGGATCGGCGTCGCGCCGGCCGTGCTCGCGCTGTTTCTGTACTCGCTGCTGCCGATCGCGTCGAGCGTCGTGGTCGGACTCGAGCAGGTGCCGCCGCACGTGACCGAAGCGGCTCGCGCGATGGGCATGACGCGCGCGCAGCGGCTGCTGCGCGTCGACCTCGTGCTCGCATTGCCGGTGATCCTGAGCGGCGTGCGCATCGTGCTCGTGCAGAACATCGGGCTGACCGCGGTCGCCGCGCTGATCGGCGGCGGCGGCTTCGGCACCTTCATCTTCCAGGGGATCGGGCAATCGGCCGCCGATCTCGTGCTGCTCGGCGCGATCCCGACGATCGCGCTCGCGCTGGCGGCCGCCGTCGTGTTCGAAGCCGCGACCACGCTCGCGAAGGGACGTACCGCATGATCGAGATCGAACGCATCGGCAAACGCTTCGGCGACGTCGTCGCCGTCGACGACGTATCGATGACGATGAAGCAAGGCACGATCACCGCGCTCGTCGGTGCATCGGGCAGCGGCAAGTCGACGCTGCTGCGGATGATCAACCGGTTGATCGCGCCGACCGCCGGCACGATCCGCATCGACGGCGTCGACATCGCGAGCGTGCCGCCCGAGCAGTTGCGGCGGCGCATCGGCTACGTGATCCAGGGGCACGGCCTGTTTCCGCACTGGAGCGTCGCGCGCAACATCGCGACCGTGCCGCGCCTGCTCGGCTGGCCGGCCGAGCGCATCGACGCGCGCGTGCGCGAACTGCTCGACCTGTTTCATCTCGCACCGGCCGAATTCGCGGACAAGCTGCCGCATGAACTGTCAGGTGGCCAGCAGCAGCGCGTCGGCGTCGCGCGCGCGCTCGCGGCCGAGCCCGCGATGCTGCTGATGGACGAGCCGTTCGGCGCGCTCGACCCGATCATCCGCAACAAGGCGCAGGACGATCTGTACGCGCTGCAGCGCCGCCTCGGCATCACGGTCGTGATCGTCACGCACGATATCGAGGAAGCGCTGAAACTCGGCGACACGATCGCGGTGATGGACGGCGGACGGCTGCTGCAGGTCGCGTCGCCGGCCGAGATTCTCGGCAAGCCGGCCGCGGGTGTCGTCGAGCAGCTCGTCGCCGGCGTCGACCGGCCGCTGCGCCTGCTCGCGCTGACGCCGATCGACGCGGTCGCCGAGCCCGGTCACGCCGAGGGCGAACCGATCGCCGCGACGCGCACGTTGCGCGACGCCGTGTCCGAGCTGCTGTGGCGCGGAGCGGACGCATTGCCGGTCGATGACGGCAATGGGCGCGATGCGCCGCGCCGCATCACGTTCGACGCGATCCGCACACACGCGAGAAAACCCGCATGACGACGCGGCTCGCGCGTTCGCCCCTGCCGCAGCGGCTGCCCGCGCATGTCGCGCGCGCGGCCGCGTTCGCGCTGCTGCTCGTGCTGCTGTTGCGCCCCGCGTGGCTGCAGGGCGTGTTCGCGCCGTTCGCGGACAACGGCGCGCCAGTCATCTACGATCGCGCGAGCCTGCTCGACCTCACGCTCGCGCATCTCGGCACCGTCGCGCTGTCGAGCCTGATCGGCACGGTGGTCGCGGTCGCGGCCGGCATCGCGGTGACGCGGCCGTCCGGCGCGGATTTCCTGCCGGTTGCGCGCAGCGTCGTCGACATCGGCCAGACCTTTCCGCCCGTCGCGGTGCTCGCGCTCGCGGTGCCGGCCGTCGGCTTCGGGTTGAAACCCGTGCTGATCGCGCTCGTTCTGTATGGGCTCCTGCCGATTTTCGAGAGCACGATCGCGGGGCTCGAAGACGTGCCGCGCGATGTCGTCGACGCCGCGCGCGGGATGGGGATGAGCGGTTGGCAACAGCTGGTGTCGGTCGAGCTGCCGCTCGCGTTTCCGGTGATCGTGAACGGAATCCGGCTCGCGGTCGTGATTAATCTCGGCACCGCGACGATCGGGTCGACGGTCGCCGCGCGCGGGCTCGGCGACGTGATCATCGCGGGCCTGCAGACGTCGAACACGGCGTTCGTGCTGCAAGGCGGCGTGATCGTCGGGCTGCTCGCGGTGCTGGTCAGCGATGCGATCGGCGCGCTTGCACGGGTGGCGAGCGCGCGGCGGGCGTAGCACGCATCCGCGATCGCTATCCCGTGCATGAAATGAGGGACGCGAGAGAAAATCCGGCCGCGCTTCATCCGGACTCCGATACGTGTTGGCGCAACGATCGAGTCTGTCCGGAGCACGCGCCGACAAAAGCCTACATCACGCTTTCATTCAAGCCCGCGCTCGCACACGTCCGACGATTGGCCGATATACTATGCGCCTCTCATTTCCCCGCACTCCACCATGCGACGACGGTTTCTCTGGCTGATCGTGCTTTCGCTCGGCATCGCGCACCAGGCCTCGGCGCAGCAGGCGCCCGCATTGCCTGCCTCCGCGCCCGAAGCGGCCGCATCCGCGCCGGCCGAGGCCTCCGCCCCGCTCGCGAACGATCAGCCCAACGAAGCAAACCGCCGCATCACGTCCTACCTGACGAAGAAATTCGGTGTCGCGAAAGAGCGCGCCGCGAAGCTCGCCGATATCGTGAGCATGACCGCGACGAAATATTCGCTGCCTCCGGCACTCGTTTACGCCATCATCTCGATCGAATCGCGCTTCCAGGAAAAGGCGCGCGGCCAGCATGGCGCGACCGGGCTGATGCAGGTGGTGCCTTCTGCGCACCGCGGCATGCTGCGCAACGTGAAAGACCTGACCGAACCGAATGCGAACGTCGAAGCCGGCTCGAAGATCCTGTCGGGCTATGTGCGGGCGGCCGGCGGCAACGTGCAGGCCGGGCTGAAAAGCTACGGCGGATCGAATGCGTATGCGGCGAAGGTGATGCAGCGGGTCGACACGTTCCGCTTCGTGCTCGAACCCGAAGACGGCGCGAAGAGCGCGAACGATACGAACGCGCGCATGGTGCCGGTCAGCGATCCGTCGACCGCGGCGCCCGCCGCGAGCCGCAACGCGAAGTAAGCGCACTGCACACCGCACGTGCGATCCTGAAGCGGCAGGACGCGCGACGTTACACACCGACCGGCCATCACTCGCGCGCGAAATGCGCACGCAGAAACTCGATGAAATGCTGCGTTTTCGCGGGCAGCAAACGCGTTTCGGTCATCGCATGGACGGGAAACGGCGCGTCGTGACTTCGTCATGACGCGCCGCCTTGAAACGATATGGGCTGCTCAGCCCGTCACAGCTGCCCCGCCGCTCCCGTCCACCGCAGGTAATCCCCACGCGTCCAGTCGAGCGACACGCCGACGCGCTTCGTCCCCGGCCGGATCTTCGGCTTGTACATCGACAGCGTCAGCGATTCCAGCGCGGGCCATTCGCGGAACGACATCACCGCGAGATCGGCGACGAGCGTTTCGAGCAGCCGCGTATGCGGCTTGTGCGACAGGAACGACGCGACGCGTGCGCAGTAGCCGTCGTAGTCGATCCACTCGCCCTGCTCGCTCGGCTCGCAGCGATACCCGAGCCGCGCATCGATCACGATCGGCTGCGGCGCCTCGTGCTCGTGCGCGTGGATGCCGATCCGCGCGGGCACCTTCAGTTCGTCGACGAACACGCTCCAGCCACGCCCGCGCAGGCGCGGCGCGTCGATCGCCACGAACGGTTCGTCGAACGGCTTCATGATACGAGCGGCGCCGCGGCGTCGAGCATGATGCGCACGAAATAGTCGGCGAAGCTGCGACGCAGGACGATCTCGAACGTATCGTCGCCGGTCGGGATCAGCGTGATCGGCGACTTGAAGTAATGCGACTGCGCGCACTGACCCGGCTTGAGCACGCGCGGATGCAGATCGAGCGGGCAGCCGCGCGCGATCACGTCGCGCACGCGTTCGCCGCTGACCTCGACCACCGTGTAGCCGCTGCCGACGTCGACGGCCGCCGCATACGAACCCTGCACGGCCTCCGCGAGTTGCGCCTCGAGCACGCCCGCCTGCACGGGCCCGTTCGAACGCACGAGCCACTCGTCGGGACCGAGCCACAGCACGTCGTACTCGGCACCGCGCGCCACCGTGTTCGGTGCCGACGGCGGCCGGCAGCCGACCACGCGCTCGAACGCGCTGACGAATGCCGGGTCGCTCAGTTCGCCGCGCACGTTCACGAGATCGAGGAACGCCCGCTCGCGCAGCATGAACTTCTTCGACGCGCGCGCCTGGTGCGGCTTCAGCACATCGGCCGCGCCGACGAACGGCGATTCAAGCGTCACGCCCGCGCCCGCCACTTGCGACTGGTTTCTGGTTTCATTCCACATGCTGGCGCACCCCTTCGGTATCGTAGAAAACCGGGCTCGAGATCTTCGCGGTGACGCGCTTGCCGTTGGCCAGCGGAATCACGACGCTCTCGCCCATCTTGTTCAGGCCGCCCTTCACCACCGCCAGCGCGATCGAGCGCTTCAGGATCGGGCTGTAATAACTCGACGTCACGTGGCCGATCATCGGCGTCGGATCGACCGCCGACACCTGCGTGTCCTTCGCGATGATCTGCGCGCCTTCCGGCAGCACGAACTGTTCGTCCTCGGTCAGCAGGCCGACGAACTGCTTGCGGCCTTCCTTCTGCGTATCGGAGCGCGACAGCGAACGCTTGCCGAGGAAGTCCTTCGACTTCGCGACGAGCCCGCCCATCCCGAGGTCGTACGGCGTGATCGAGCCGTCGGTATCCTGGCCGACGATGATGTAGCCCTTCTCCGCGCGCAGCACGTGCATCGTCTCGGTGCCGTACGGCGTGATGTCGAACTCGGCACCGGCCGCCATCAGCGCTTCCCACACCGCGCGGCCCGCATTGGCCGGCACGTTCACTTCATAGGCGAGTTCGCCGGAGAAGCTGATCCGCATCACGCGCGCCTTCGCGCCCGCGACGGTGCCGTTCCGGTAGCTCATGAACGGGAACGCGTCGTTGCCGAAGTCGATGTCCTGGCACACCTTCTGCACGACCTTGCGGCTCTTCGGGCCGACCACCGCGAACGTCGCCCAGTGATCGGTGACGGACGCGAGCCGCACCTTCATGTCGGGCCATTCGGTCTGCAGCCAGCGCTCGAGCCACGTGAGCACGCGCGCCGCGCCGCCGGTGGTCGTCGTCATCATGAAATGCTGGTCGGCGAGGCGCACCGTCACGCCGTCGTCGAACACCATCCCGTTTTCGTCGAGCATCAGCCCGTAGCGGCATTTGCCGATCTCGAGCTTGTTCCACGGGTTCGTGTACATCCAGTTCAGCAGCTTCACCGCGTCCGGACCCTGGATGTCGATCTTGCCGAGCGTCGACGCGTCGAGGATGCCGACGCTGTTGCGCACCGCCAGGCATTCGCGCTTCACGGCCGCATGCAGGTCTTCGCCGTTCTTCGGGAAATACCACGGCCGCTTCCAGTTGCCGACGTCTTCGAACATCGCGCCGTGCTCGACGTGCCATTCATGCACGGCCGTCTTGCGGATCGGGTCGAGGAAGTCGCCCGTCTCGCGGCCCGCGAACGTACCGAACGACACGGGCGTGTAGTTCGGGCGGAACGTCGTCGTGCCCGTTTCCGGAATCGTCTTGCCGAGCGCCTGCGCGAGGATCGCCATCCCGTTGATGTTGCCGAGCTTGCCCTGGTCGGTGCCGAAGCCCATCGCGGTGTAGCGCTTCACGTGCTCGACCGACTCGAAGCCTTCGCGCGCGGCCAGCAGGATGTCGGCGGCCGCCACGTCGTTCTGGAAGTCGACGAACTGCTTCGGCCCGCGTGCGGCGGCCTCGCGGCTGCCGACGAGCCACAACGGCTGCAGCGCGCCTTCGACGGTTTCCGCGACCTGCGGCGCGATGGGGCGCTGCGCGGCCGTGAAGCCCGCTGCCTTCGCCGCTTCGGCGCCCGCGTCGACCGCGAGCCGCAGCGCACGGGCGAGACCGAACTCGCCAGCGGCCGCGCCGATGCTCGCTTCCGCCTGCACGGGCTTGCCCGGCAGGAAGCAGGCCTTCTCGTCGTTCCAGCACGCCTTGCCGCCCGACTGCGCGAATAGGTGCAGCACCGGGCTGAAGCCGCCCGACATCGCGACGAGGTCGCACGGCAGCGACTGCAGCTTGCCGCCGGTCTGGCCGTTCGTGTAGGACGCGACGTCGACCGACGATACGCGCCACTTACCCGAAGCAGCCGTCACGACCGCACCGCTCATCACCGTCACGCCCTGCCGCTTCGCGGCCGCGGGCAGCGCGCCGCTCGACGACGCACGCGAATCGACGACCGTCACCTTGGCGCCGCACGCCTTCAGGTCGAGCGCGGCCTGGTATGCACGATCGTTGTTCGTGAACACGACCACGTTGCGGCCCGGCAGCACGCCGTAGCGATGCACGTAGGTGGACACCGCGCCGGCGAGCATCACGCCCGGCAGGTCGTTGTTGCCGAACACGATCGGACGCTCGTGCGCGCCGGTCGCGAGGATCACGCGCTTCGCGCGGACCTTCCACAGCAGCTCGCGCGTGCCCTTGCGCATCGACACCGGCTGGTGATCGGTCAGGCGCTGCGTGACCGTCACGAGGTTGTGGTCCTGATAACCGAACGCGGTGCTGCGCGACAGGATCGTCACGTCGGGCAGCTTGCGCAGTTCGGCCTCGATCTTCTCGACCCACTGCAATGCCGGCTTCGCGTCGATTTCCGCGCGGCACGACAGCAGGCTGCCGCCGAGTTCGCGCTGGTCGTCGACGAGGATCACGCGTGCGCCGGCCGTCGCGGCCGCATGCGCGGCGGCGAGGCCCGACGGGCCACCGCCGACCACGAGCACGTCGCAGTGCGCGTAGCATTTGTCGTAGCGATCGGCGTCGAGCACCTCGGGCGCCTTGCCGAGGCCGGCGGCCTCGCGGATCTTCTCCTCGTACTTCGGCCACATGTTGCGCGGCCACATGAAGGTCTTGTAGTAGAAGCCGGCCGGCATGAAGCGCGAGAACTTCTGGTTGATCGCGTACTTGTCGTTCTCGAGCGACGGCTCCGCGTTCACGCTCGTCGCGACGAGGCCCTGGTACAGCTCGATCTCGGTCGCGCGCGCGTTCGGCACCGTGTACGGGCCGGTCTCGAGCTGCACGACGGCATTCGGTTCCGCGACGTCCGCCGTCACGATCCCGCGCGGACGGTGGTACTTGAAGCTGCGCGCGACGAAGTGCACGCCGTTCGCGAGCAGCGCGGACGCGAGCGTGTCGCCCTGGAAGCCCTGATACGTGCGGCCGTTGAACGTGAACGTCAGCGGAATCGCGCGATTGATGCGGCCACCGGTGCCGAGGCGGTCTTTCTGGCTCATTTGCTCGTGCCCTCTTCGTGTGCGTTGCCGGCGGCTGCGCCACCGAACTTTTCGTAGCCCTTGATATCGTAGGTCACCGTGTCGCGCGTGACCTTGAACCAGCGGCGGCAGCCCTGCGTGTGCAGCCACTGCTCGCGGTGGATACCGCGCTTGTTCTCGCGCATGAACACGTATTCGCCCCATTCGCGGTCGGTCATGTTCTCGTTCGCAACCGGGCGCACGATGTCGGCTTCACCGCCGCACGTGAACTCGGATTCGGCGCGCGGCCCGCACCACGGACATTCGATCAGCAACATGTTTCTTTCTCCTCGTTCAGTGCGGGGGTCAGTGCGCGACGGCGGCGGCGCCGTGCTCGTCGATCAGGTGGCCCGTGTAGAAGCGGTCGAGCGCGAACGGCGCGTTCAGCGGATGCGGTTCGTCGCGGGCGATCGTGTGCGCGAACACCCAGCCCGAGCCCGGCGTCGCCTTGAAGCCGCCGGTGCCCCAGCCGCAGTTGAAGTAGAGGCCCTTCACGTCGGTCTTGGTGATGATCGGGCAGGCGTCCGGCGACACGTCGACGATGCCGCCCCACTGGCGGTTCATCCGCACGCGCGAGAACACCGGGAACATCTCGATGATCGCCTGCAGCGTGCTTTCGATGATGTGGAAGCTGCCGCGCTGGCCGAAGCCGGTGTATTGGTCGATACCCGCGCCGATCACGAGGTCGCCCTTGTCGGACTGGCTGATGTACGCGTGCACCGCGTTCGACATGATCACCGAGTTGACCACCGGCTTGATCGGCTCCGACACCAGCGCCTGCAGCGGGTGGCTCTCGATCGGCAGGCGCACGCCGGCCATGTCGGCGAGCGTCGTCGTGTTGCCGGCTGCGACCACCGCGACCTTCTTCGCCTTGATGAAGCCCTTCACCGTATCGACGCCGACCACCGCGCCGCCTTCGCGACGAATGCCCGTCACCTGGCAGTTCTGGATGATGTCGACGCCGGCGCGGTCGGCGCCGCGGGCGAAGCCCCAGGCCACCGCGTCGTGACGCGCGACGCCCGCACGGCGCTGGATCGATGCGCCGAGCACCGGATAGCGGCTGTTCAGGTTGATCGTCGGCTCGATTTCCTTGATCTGCGCGGGCGTCAGGAACTCGGCGTCGACGCCGTTCAGGCGGTTCGCGTTCACGCGACGCTCGGTGTCACGCACGTCCTGCAGCGTATGCGCGAGGTTCATCACGCCGCGCTGGCTGAACATCACGTTGTAGTTGAGGTCCTGCGACAGCCCTTCCCACAGCTTCATCGCCTTCTCGTACAGCGCGGCCGATTCGTCCCACAGGTAGTTCGAGCGCACGATCGTCGTGTTGCGCGCGGTGTTGCCGCCGCCGATCCAGCCCTTCTCGAGGATCGCGACGTTCGTGATGCCGTGTTCCTTCGCGAGGTAATACGCGGTCGCGAGGCCGTGGCCGCCGCCGCCGACGATCACGACGTCGTATTCCTTCTTCGGTTCCGGGCTCTTCCACTGCTTTTCCCAGTTCTCGTGATACGAGAGGCCGTTGCGGAACAGGCTGAATATCGAGTAGCGGCTCATGTTAGTGATCCTTCGTTAGCATTCGATGACGTTCACGGCAAGACCGCCGCGCGACGTTTCCTTGTATTTCGTCTTCATGTCGGCACCCGTCTCGCGCATCGTCTTGATCACCGAATCGAGCGATACGTAGTGCTGGCCGTTACCCTTGAGCGCCATCCGCGATGCATTCAGCGCCTTGATCGCGCCCATCGCGTTGCGTTCGATGCACGGAATCTGCACGAGCCCGCCAACCGGATCGCAGGTCATGCCGAGGTTGTGCTCCATTCCGATCTCGGCCGCGTTCTCGACCTGGTCGGGCGTGCCGCCCATCACCGCGGCGAGCGCGGCCGCGGCCATCGAGCACGCGACGCCCACTTCGCCCTGGCAGCCGACTTCCGCGCCCGAGATCGACGCCGTTTCCTTGTAGATGATCCCGATCGCCGCGGCCGTCAGCAGGAATTCGACGATGCCGGCTTCGTTCGAGCCCGGCACGAACTTCACGTAGTAGTGCAGCACCGCGGGGATCACGCCGGCCGCGCCGTTGGTGGGCGCGGTGACGACCCGGCCGCCCGCCGCGTTCTCCTCGTTGACGGCCATTGCATACAGGTTGACCCAGTCGAGCATCGACAGCGGATCGCGCAGCGACTCCTCCGAACGCGCCCGCAGGCGCCCGTTCAGTTCGGCCGCGCGGCGCTTCACGCGCATCGGGCCCGGCAGTTCGCCCTCGACCTTGCAGCCGCGCTCGACGCACGCGGCCATCGTGCGCCAGATCGCGAGCAGCCCGCCGCGCACCTCGCCTTCCGGACGCAGCGTGCATTCGTTGCGCAGCATCAGCTCGGCGATCGACAGCCCGTGTTCGCGGCACTGGCGCATCAGGTCGTCGCCGGTGCGGAACGGATACGGCACGTCGGCCGCAGCACGCACGCCGTTTACGCGATCGCCGTCGCGGTTCACGACGAAGCCGCCGCCGATCGAGTAATACTCCTTCTCGACGAGCAATTGACCGTGCTCATCGAACGCCTGGAAGCGCATCCCGTTCGGATGGACGATGCTGGTGCCGCTCATCAGCTTGCGATAGAAACCGATGTTCTCCTTCTCGTCGAAGCGAATCGTCTGCTTGCCGAGCAGCGCCAGCGACTTCTCCGCGCGGATCGCCGCGAGCCGGGGCTCGATCAGGTCCGGATCGATCGTGTCGGGCAAATGACCCTCGAGGCCGAGCAGCACCGCCTTGTCGGTGCCGTGGCCCTTGCCCGTTGCACCGAGCGAGCCGTATAGTTCGACCCGCACGCGGCGCACGAAGCCGAGCAGGTTCGCGTCCTCGATGTGCGACGCGAAGCGGCACGCGGCGATCATCGGGCCGACCGTATGCGAGCTGGACGGGCCGATACCGATCTTGAACAGGTCGAACGCGCTGACGTTCATCTGACTTCCTCTGGGTGGGCGTACGTGAAATGTCGTTGGCATCAGTACATCAAAGCGTAAAATTGGCCGATAGAACAAAAACGGCATCGGCGTGGGATACCGCCGCCAAGCCCCGCGCAGGACGGTCGGAAAGTGCGTTTTGACGATGATTGACGACGAAAAACCACAAGTCGGCCGGCGCGCGCGCCAGCCGGCAACCGTGCCCGCGAACAGACTGCAACGAGTGAGACCCGCCTTCCCGGCGTGACGAGATTGACCGCGATGACACCCGACGTACCCGCTTCCCCCCTCGCCGAACCCGCGCCGCAGCGCATCCGTTTCGGCATCGTGCTGCTGCCGAACTTCACGCTCACGGCCTTTTCGGGTTTCGTCGACATGCTGCGGCTGTCGGCCGACGACGGCGACTACAGCAAGCCGGTGCGCTGCGCGTGGAGCGTGATCGGCGAAACGCTGGCGCCGGTGCGCGCGAGTTGCGGGATCCAGATCACGCCGTGGGAAACCTTCGAGAGCGCCGAACCGTTCGACTACGTGGTCGTGGTCGGCGGGCTGCTGCATTCGGGGCCGCAAGCCGGCCCCGAAACGCTCGACTTCATCCGCCGCGCGGCGACGGGCGGCGCGACGGTCGTCGGGATCTGCACGGGCGTGTTCACGCTGATGCGCGCGAACGTGCTCGACGGCTACCGCACGTGCGTGAGCTGGTTCCACTACTGGGATTTCATCGAGCGCTTCCCGAACGCCGATCCCGACATGCTGATCGCCGATCGCCTGTTCGTGATCGACCGGCGCCGGATCACCTGCTCGGGCGGCCGCGCGTCGATCGACGTCGCCGCCGCGATCCTGCTGCGCCATTTCGATCATGCGACCGTGCAGAAGGCGCTGCGCATCCTGCTCGTCGGCGAGATGCAGAAGGGCAATGCGCCGCAGCCGCATCCGCCGGGCCTCGAGCCGGCCACGCACCCGAAGGTCAAGCGCGCGATTCTCCTGATGGAACAACATGTCGGCCGCGCGCTGCCGCTCGAGGAACTCGCGTGCAAGCTCGACATGTCGACGCGCCAGCTCGAGCGGCTGTTCAAGGCCGAGACGGGCAAGAGCCCGCAGGCGTTCGCGAAGCAGGTGCGGCTGCGCACGGCCGCGTGGCTGCTGACCAGCTCCGACCGCACCGTCGCCGATATCGCGTCGAGTTGCGGGTTCGCCGATGCGTCGCACCTCGGCCGCGAGTTCCGCAAGCAGTTCGGCGTGCCGCCGGCGACCTATCGCGAGCGCGGCGGGGACGGCGCAGAAGCCGGCGTGCCGGTGACCGCCGATTCCGATCCCGTCGAAGACATCGCCGACTGACGATCGCGCGCGCCGCCCGCGCGCGCCCTTTCCCGCCCTTTCCTTCTCCTGCCCGCGCCTGGACGTCGCACGATCGCGGCATTTTCCCGCCACTTGGAACCGGTTCCAATCAACTTGACCGACGTTGCAGGCCGTTGACCGAGGGTTATCCCGGATGCTGACGCACCTTCAAATTTGTATGATGACCACATCACCTTACAAACCAGAGCGTCATGTTCGAGAAGATTCCCGCCCGTGCGATGAGCGACCACGTCGCGCAGCAGCTGCTGAAGCAGATTGAAGTCGGCAGTTTCTCGGCCACCGGCAAGCTGCCGACGGAAGCCGTGCTCGCGCAGGAATTCGGCGTGAGCCGCACCGTGATCCGCGAGGCGATCTCGCGGCTGAAGAACGAAGGTGTGGTCGAGCCGCGCCAGGGCAGCGGCGTATACGTGAACCAGCACGGCGCGATCCGGCCGCTGCGGATCGACTACGCGGAAGCCGTCGAGGCGAGCTCGCTGCCGCACCTGCTCGCGGTGCGCCGCGCGATCGAGGCTGAAGTCGCGGCCGAAGCCGCGCTGCACCACACGGCCGACGACATGGCCGACATCGACGACGCATTGCGCAAGATCGACGACGCGGCGGCCGAAGGGCGCGACGGCGTCGCGGAAGACGTCGCGTTCCACCGCACGATCGCGGCCGTCACCGGCAACCCGTATTTCCTGAAGACGCTGCAGTTTCTGAACCAGTACCTCGAGGCCGGCGTGAAGGTCACGCGGCGCAACGAAGCGACGCGCGAGGATTTCTCGCGGCAGGTGCGCGAGGAACACGCGGCGATCGCCGACGCGATCCGCGCGCGCGACCCGATGGCGGCGCGCAACGCGGCGCGCACGCACATGTACAACGCCGCCCGCCGTCTCGCGGAAGCCGGCATCTGCTGATGAACGATTGCTGAATGCGGCGGCCCGGGCCGAACCGGTGCCGTCGTTGTCCCGAACCTTTCCCGAATCGATCAAGGTTGACCATGTCACGAAATGTTGGAGTCATCGGCCTGGGCGCGATGGGCCTCGGCGTCGCCCGCTCGCTGCTGCGCGCGGGGTTCCGCGTGCACGCATGCGACGTGCGCGACACCGTGCTGCAGGCGTTCGCGGCCGAAGGCGGCGTGGCCTGCGCGAGCCCGGCCGAACTCGGCGCGCGATGCGATGTCGTCGTCACGCTCGTCGTCAATGCCGCGCAGACCGAAACGGTGCTGTTCGGCGAGCACGGCGCGGTCGCGGCGATGAAGCCGGGCGGCGTCGTGATCGCGAGCGCGACCGTCGCGCCCGACTTCGCGGCCGCGCTCGGCGCGCGCATCGAGGCCGCGGGCCTGCAGATGCTCGACGCGCCGGTATCCGGCGGCGCCGCGCGCGCGGCCTCCGGCGAGATGACGATGATGACGTCGGGCCCCGCCGCCGCGTATGCCGGCTGCGACGACGTGCTCGACGCGATCGCCGGCAAGGTGTACCGCCTCGGCGACGCGCACGGCATCGGCTCGAAGGTGAAGATCATCAACCAGCTGCTGGCCGGCGTGCATATCGCGGCGGCCGCCGAGGCGATGGCCCTGGGCCTGCGCGAAGGCGTCGATGCCGACGCGCTCTACGACGTGATCACGCACAGCGCCGGCAACTCGTGGATGTTCGAGAACCGCGTGCCGCACATCCTGAACGGCGACTACACGCCGCTGTCGGCCGTCGACATCTTCGTGAAGGATCTCGGCCTCGTGCTCGATACCGCGCGACGCAGCAAGTTCCCGCTGCCGCTGTCGGCCACCGCGCACCAGATGTTCATGAGCGCGTCGAGCGCCGGCCACGGCGGCGAGGACGATTCCGCCGTGATCAAGACTTTCCCCGGCATCACGCTGCCGCCCGCCCGCTGATTCGAACGACGTTCCTGCCATGACCGCTTCCGCTTCCCGTCCCCTGCTCGGCTGCATCGCCGACGATTTCACCGGCGCGACCGATCTCGCGAACATGCTCGTCAAGAGCGGCATGCGTACCGTGCAGACGATCGGCGTGCCCGCCGGCGACGCCGCAGTCGACGCCGACGCGATCGTCGTCGCGCTGAAGTCGCGCACGATTCCCGCCGCCGACGCCGTCGCGCAATCGCTCGCCGTCCACGAATGGCTGCGCGCGCAGGGCTGCCGGCAATTCTTCTTCAAGTACTGCTCGACGTTCGACTCGACCGACGCGGGCAACATCGGGCCCGTCGCCGATGCGCTGCTCGATGCGGCCGGCGGCGGCTTCGCGATCGCGTGCCCGGCGTTCCCGGAAAACGGCCGCACGATCTTCCGCGGCCACCTGTTCGTCGGCGACGTGCTGCTGAACGAATCGGGCATGGAGAACCACCCGCTCACGCCGATGAAGGACGCGAACCTCGTGCGCGTGCTGCAGCGGCAAACGAAGTCGCAGGTCGGCCTGATCCGCTACGACACGATCGCGCTGGGCGCGGCCGCCGTGCGCACGCGGATCGAGCAGCTGCGCGCGGAAGGCGCGCGCTTCGCGATCGCCGACGCGCTGTCGGATCGCGACCTCTACGTGCTCGGCGAAGCGTGCGCGGGCCTGCCGCTCGTCACCGGCGGTTCGGGCGTCGCCCTCGGCCTGCCCGCGAATTTCCGTCGCGCGGATCAGCTGCCCGAGCGCGACAACGCGGCCTCGCTGCCGCGCATCGACGGGTTGTCGGCGGTGCTCGCCGGCAGCGCGTCGAAGGCAACCAACGCCCAGGTCGCCGCGTGGCGCGAAAGCCGGCCGAGCTTCCGGATCGATCCGCTCGCGGCCTCGCGCGGCGAGCCCGTCGTCGACGCCGCACTCGCGTTCGCACGCTCGCACCTGCCGCAACCCGTGCTGATCTACGCGACCGCGACACCCGACGAAGTGAAGGCCGTCCAGCAGGCGCTTGGCGTAGCGGCGGCCGGCCATCTCGTCGAGAGCACGCTCGCGGCGATCGCCAGGGGCTTGCGCGAGCTCGGCGTGCGCAAGTTCGTCGTCGCCGGTGGCGAGACGTCCGGCGCGGTCGTGCAGGCGCTCGACGTGAAGTCGCTGCAGATCGGTGCGCAGATCGATCCGGGCGTGCCGGCAACGGCCACCATCGACGCGCAGCCGCTCGGCCTCGCGCTGAAATCCGGCAACTTCGGCACGGTGGACTTTTTCGACAAGGCGCTGCGCGCGCTCGACGGAGCCGCATGATGAGCCACGAAGCGAAACTGCGCGAGGAGATCTGCGTCGTCGGCGCGAGCCTGTATGCGCGCGGCCATGCAGTCGGCAGCGCCGGCAACATCAGCGCGCGTCTGGACGACGGCTGGCTGATCACGCCGACCGATGCCTGCCTCGGCCGCCTCGACCCGAACGACATCGCGAAGGTCGGCCTGGACGGCCAGCCGCGCTCGGGCGGCAAGCCGTCGAAGACGCTCGCGCTGCATCGCGGAATCTACGCGCGCAATGCGCAGGCGCACGGCATCGTCCATACGCATTCGACGCACCTCGTCGCGCTGACGCTCGCGGGCGTATGGCGCGACACCGACGTGCTGCCGCCGATCACGCCGTACTACGTGATGAAGGTCGGCCACATTCCGCTGATCCGCTATCGCCGCCCCGGCGACCCGGCCGTCGCGGCCGAAGTCGCGGCACTCGCCGATCAGGTTCGCGGCGTGCTGCTCGACCGCCTCGGCCCGGTGATGTGGGGGCAGTCGGTGTCGCACGCGTCGTACGCGCTGGAGGAACTCGAGGAAACCGCGCGGCTTTGGCTGATGACGAACCCGAAGCCCGAGCCGCTGTCCGACGCCGCGCTCGACGAGCTGCGCCAGACGTTCGGCGCACGCTGGTAACGCAACGCATCTCGCCCGGATCTCGCAGGACTACGTACCGATTCCCATGCCCGCCGTGTGCGCGGGCCCTTCCATCAGCACACACGACACAATCCGACGGCGTGCGCGCCGCCGGCACATGACATCCCAGGAGACGACGATGACTGCTCTCGACGCGGCCGCAGGCCGCTCGCCCGCCGCGCCCGCCCAATCGGCCGAACTCGACCGCACCTACAAGAAAGTGTTCTGGCGCATCGTGCCGTTCCTGATGCTCTGCTACGTGGTCGCGTATCTCGATCGCGTCAACGTCGGCTTCGCGAAGCTGCAGATGTCGCAGGACCTCGCGTTCAGCGAAACCGTGTTCGGCCTCGGCGCCGGCATCTTCTTCCTCGGCTACTTCCTGTTCGAACTGCCGAGCAACATGCTGATGCACCGCATCGGCGCGCGCATCTGGATCGCGCGGATCATGATCACGTGGGGCCTGTTGTCCGCGCTGTTCGCGTTCGTGAAGACGCCGACGCAGTTCTACGTGCTGCGCTTCCTGCTCGGTCTCGCGGAAGCCGGCTTCTATCCGGGCGTGATCCTGTACCTCACGTACTGGTTCCCGTCGCATCGCCGCGCGAAGATCATCGCGGTGTTCATGTCGGCGATTCCGGTGTCGGGCATCTTCGGCAACCCGCTGTCGGGCTGGATCATGGAGCGCTTCCACGGCGGCTCGGGCTTCCACGGCTGGCAATGGATGTTCATGATCGAGGCCGTGCCGGCCGTGCTCGTGGGCATCGCGACGATCCTGTATCTCGACAACAGCATTCGCAGCGCGAAGTGGCTCGACGAGCGCGAGAAGCAGATCCTCGAGGATGAAATCGCCGCGCAGCCGCAGGAACAGCAACAGCACGGCCATTCGCTGAAGGCCGTGTTCTCCGATCCGCGCATGTGGTGGATGTCGCTGATCTACTTCGCGTTCGTCACCGGCCAGTACGGTCTCACGTTCTGGATGCCGACGCTCGTCAAGTCGACCGGCATCACCGATACGTTGCAGATCGGCCTGCTGTCGGCGATTCCGTTCGTCGTCGCGATCGTCGTGATGAACCTGTTCGGCCACAGCGCGGACAAGCGTCGCGAACGCCGCTGGCACCTGATCGTGCCGGCGCTGATGGGCGCGGTCGGGTTTGCGGTCGCCGCGTCGTACTCGCACAATACGGCGGTGTCGATCGTGTTCCTGTCGCTCGCGGCGGGCGGCGTGCTGACCTGCGCACCGCTGTTCTGGTCGCTGCCGACCGCGTTCCTCGCCGGCTCCGCCGCGGCCGCCGGGATCGCGATCATCAACTCGGTCGGCAACCTCGCCGGATTCGCGAGCCCGTACGTGATCGGCTACCTGAAGGACGTCACGCACAGCACGGCGTCCGGCATGTACGTGCTGGCCGCCATGCTCGTGATCGGCGCGATCGCCGTGTGGCTGACGCCCGCGAAACTCGTGAACCGCTGATCCGTCATTCGACGCGGGGCGCCGTGCGCCCTGCCCCATTCATTCACAGGACCCGCTGCCATGCCCCGCTTCGCCGCCAACCTCTCGATGATGTACACCGAGCACGCGTTCCTCGAACGCTTCGCCGCTGCCTCGTACGACGGCTTCAAGGCCGTCGAGTACCTGTTCCCGTACGACTTCGCCGCCGAGGACATTCGCGCGCGCCTCGACGCGCACAATCTCGAGCAGGCGCTCTTCAACGCGCCGCCGGGCGACTGGGCCGCCGGCGAGCGCGGGATCGCGTCGCTGCCGGGCCGCGAGGACGAGTTCCGGCGCGGCATCGACCAGGCGCTCGACTATGCGCGCGTGCTCGGCAACAAGAAGCTGCACGTGATGGCCGGGATGGTCGCGCCGGGCGCCGACCGCGCGCGCCATCGCGATACCTACGTGGCGAATCTGCGGCATGCGGCGCAGGCGGCGGCCTCACATGGCATCACGATCCTGATCGAGCCGATCAACCAGCGTGACATGCCCGGCTATTTCCTGAGCCGCCAGGACGATGCGCACGACATCCGCGCGGAAGTCGGCGCGCCGAATCTGAAGGTGCAATTCGACTGCTATCACTGCCAGATCGTCGAAGGCGACCTCGCGATGAAGCTCAAGCGCGATTTCGCGGGCATCGGCCACATCCAGATCGCCGGCGTGCCCGAGCGTCACGAGCCTGACATCGGCGAACTCAACTACCCGTATCTGTTCGAGCTGATCGACGCGCTCGGCTACGACGGCTGGATCGGCTGCGAGTATCGCCCGAAGGCCGGCACGTCCGAAGGGCTCGGCTGGCTCAAGCCTTATCTGTAATCCACGCATTCCGAAGAGGGCTCACAACATGAAAGTACTGATCACCGGCGGCGCCGGCTTTCTCGGCCAGCGTCTCGCGCGCAAGCTGCTCGAGCGCGGCGAACTGACCGGGCCCGACGGCCGGACCGGCAAGATCGACGAGCTGGTGCTGCTCGACGTCGTGAAGGGCTGCGATTTCGGCGACGCGCGCGTGACGTCGATCGTCGGCGACATCGCCGATCGCACGGTGCTCGAAAGCGCGATCGACGCGCAGACGTGCGCGATCTTCCATCTCGCGGCGATCGTCAGCGGGCAGGCCGAAGCCGATTTCGATCTCGGCATGCGGATCAACCTCGACGCGTCGCGCATGCTGCTCGAAGTGTGCCGCGCGCGCGGCCATCGTCCGCGCGTCGTGTTCACGAGTTCGGTGGCCGTCTACGGCGGCGTGTTGCCCGAAGTCGTGCAGGACGACACCGCGCTGAATCCGCAATCGTCGTACGGCGCGGAGAAGGCGATCGCCGAACTGCTGCTGTGCGACTACGCACGGCGCGGCTTCGTCGACGGACGCGTGTTGCGGCTGCCGACCATCAGCGTGCGGCCGGGTCGCCCGAACGCGGCGGCGTCGTCGTTCGCGAGCGGCATCATCCGCGAACCGCTGAACGGCGAGGAAAGCGTGTGCCCGGTGCCCGGTTCGACGCGGCTGTGGCTGCTGTCGCCGCGCGGCGCGATCGACGCGCTCGTCGCGGGTTGCGAGATCGACAGCGAGAAGCTCGGCAACAAGCGCGTGATCAACCTGCCCGGCCTGTCGGTGTCGGTCGACGAAATGATCGCGGCGCTGCGCGAAGTCGCGGGCGACGACGTCGTGAAGCTGATCCGCCATGCGCCGGACGAACGCGTCGAGAAGATCGTCGGCAGCTGGCCGGGCCGCTGGGACACGACGCGCGCCGAAGCGCTCGGCCTGAAGGGCGACACGTCGTTCGCGGACGTGATCCGCAGCTACATTGCCGACGAACGAGGTTGATCGCCGCGCCGGCCGGCGAGGCATGCGGCCGCGTCGGCGAACCGCTGCGCGCCCGGGTGGCCGGCACCGTCGGGCCGCATCAACGCGGCCCGGCGGACTCCCCGACGGGCATCGATGCGCGCTTCGCCTCGTACGGCGAGCGCGCCGCGCCGGCCGCATGCTGCCATGCGAGCAAGCCCGGCAGATAGAACAGCAAGTCGCGCACGCGCCGCGCGCCGGCGAGTGCCAGACAGGTCGGCGCGTCGAACCCGAGCAGCCCGCCGATCAGCACGAACCCGCCCTCCTGCACGCCCAGCCCGCCCGGCATCAGGAACGCGATGCTGCTCAGGAGCTGGATCAGCGCTTCGATCGCGAGCGCCTGCGCGAACGTCGGATCGGCGCCGAGGAAATGCAGCGCGAGCCAGATTTCCAGCGAATAGCCGACAAATTGCAGCGTCTGCCAAATCGCCAGATAGCGGACGACGACACCCGTCTTTCTCCAGATCATCCGGATCGACTGATCGGTGCGTGCCGATTCGCCGACCAGCGCCACCACCTTGCCGCTCGTGACGCGGTTGACCACGCGCATCGCGCGCTCGAACGGCCGCGCGTGCTGAACCAGCGCGAACAGCAGCAGCACCGGCACGAGCGCCGCCATGCCGATGGCGAGGCGCGCGGCCACCTGCGCGGCATCGGACGACACGTGTTCGAGCACGTAGCCGATCGCGACCAGCGCGAACACGAGCTGGCTGATCAGCGTCAGTTGCATGTCCGCGACGAGGCTCGCCACGGCAGTCGCCGGGCGCACGCCCGCCTGCCGCAGCAGGCTGAACGACACGATCTCGCCGCCGATCCGCGCGACCGGCAACAGCCCGTTGATCGATTCGCGGATCCACACGAGCTTGAGCATCGTCGCGAACGACGGCCGGCGCGGGCCACGAATCAGCATCCGCCAGTCCCACGCATTCGCGAGCATCGGCAGGATGTGGGCCAGCGCGGCGACCAGCAACCCGGCGCCGGCAATCCGCAACCGATGCAGGATCTCCAGCGGATGCTCGCGCCAGATCAGCCACACCGCGAGCACCAGCCCGGCCAGCGCCGCCGCGCGCCCCGCATGCCGCAGCCGTGCGTCGCGACGCACGCGCGGCCGGTCCGCGCCTTCGACATCGGAATGCGCGTCGTGCATCATGATTTCCCCGCCGGCGACAACAAGCCCTCGCGGTCGACGCGAAAGCGCGTGCCGCGCCACACGACGTGCGACGAGAAGAAGCTCGACACGAACACCGCGAACTGCAGCAAATCGACGAACGGCAGCCAGAGCGCGCCGCGCAGACCCGCGCCGGTGGCGCGGCTCGTCCGGAACATCAGCAGCGCCCGCGCGACGAGTGCCGCGACCATCAGCCACCAGGCGGCGAGCGTGCCGCCGGAAAACAGCACGGCCAGCAATGCAAGCGGCAGCGGATGCATCAGCACCGACCCGGCGTGACCGAGCCGGTCCGCCGCGCGGATCGTGCAGCTCCAGCGCAATTCGTGCGCATATAGCCTGGCGAAGGTCTCTTCGACACAGGCATGTCCGACGACGAACGGCGGGACGACGACCTGCGCGCCGACCTGCCGCACCGCTTCGCCGAGCGCGTGATCCTCGGCCAGATGGTGCGCGAAACGCGTGAGCCCGCCGATGCGTTCGAGCGTCGCGCGCGTGATCGCAATCGTCTGGCCAAAGCACGGACGGGCACGCCCGATGAAAAGCCCGGTAATGACGCCCGGCAGGAAATGGTAGTTC
Organism: Burkholderia sp. RF4-BP95; assembly: GCF_001521985.1. NCBI lineage: Bacteria > Pseudomonadati > Pseudomonadota > Betaproteobacteria > Burkholderiales > Burkholderiaceae > Burkholderia > Burkholderia sp. RF4-BP95. The sequence goes on from NZ_LOSX01000005.1 coordinate 46,893, forward strand.
GTCATCGCGACGGCGACACCGGGCCAGAAGCCCGGCGACGCGACGCCGCGATACACGCTCGTCACGATGCCGACTTCCGGCTGCTGTAGCGCGCCGACGACGGCACGCAGATAATCGCGCTCGACCAGCACATCGCTGTCGGCGAGACACAGCACCGAATGTTCCGCGTGTTCGAGCATGTTGACGAGATTCGCGATCTTGCGATTCGGCCCGTATAACCGCGCATCGGCGACGACCTTGATGTTCGCGTCCGGATGGCGCGCGCGCAGCGTCTCGACGGCCGCGAGCGCCGCGTCGCCCGCATCGTGCACGCCGAACAGATGTTGTACCGGCCCCGGATAATCCTGGACGAAGAAGCTTTCGAGATGCTGTACGAGGTTCCATTCGTCGCCGTGCAGCGGTTTCGCGACGGTGACGCCCGGATAGTCGCGCGGCACCGCCCGCGCGCGCGAAAAGAACCGGCCGACCAGCACGCTGGCCGTGACAGTGTAGGCAATGCCGAGCAACACGCCCAGCCCGCAGGCGATCGACATCGCGCCGGCCAGCGCGTACAGCACATGCAGCAAGACCATGCTTCTCCCCAGTGGTGGCCCAATGACGGCGACGCCCAGGGCCGGCACGCGCGAACGCGTGCTCACCCGTACACGCCGCCGTATCGATTCCCGTTGAGCCGGATATGCAGGACGACCAGCCGACGGTACGCGCAATCAGATGACACGGCTACCGTGCGGCGATCGATTCCGGACACGCGCACATAGCCGCACACATCCGCGGCCCTGAACGCCGCGTCGGCCACCTTACGGGCCGACAGGATCGCGGTCGCGACCGCGACGACGGCCCAGATGCGGAATGTCATCGTCGTGAAAAACGCTTCGGGTACGCGCAGCGCAAACAACGAAACCAGCACGAAACACTGAACGAACATGCCGGCGAACGCGGCGATCAACAGGTAGGCGCGCCATCGCTCGATCGTCGAGGGTGCCATCAGGAAAGAACCTCCCGTGCGGACGACCCGCATCGATCCTGCTTCGATCGACACGGTCGCGGGTGGACGGGCAAGCGCGTGCGGGACGCGCGGAACCCGGTTCGGGGATCAGGGGAAGCGGAGTTCGACCCGAGAAATGTTGTGGCCGATCGTAGCCGGAATGCCGGCGCCGAACCTTAAGCGATCTTCAGAATCGGGCGATATTTGAGGGAGCGCAATTACAATCCGTTGCACGACGCGCACAGTCCGGCCCGTACAATTGCATGTATCTGCACACGAATCGACCATGCGACTCCTCCTTGTCGAAGACGACGACCTCATCGGCAGCGGCCTCGAAATCAGCCTGAGTCAGGCCGGTTATCAGGTCGACTGGCTGCGCGACGGTCATGCCGCCGCCGCTGCGCTCGCAACGACGCGCTTCGCCCTCGTCGCCCTCGATCTCGGCTTGCCCGGCAAATCGGGAACGGAACTGCTGCGTGCGATGCGGGACGCGGGCGATACCACGCCGGTGCTCGTCCTGACCGCGCGCGGCACCGTGGCCGATCGGGTCCGCGGCCTCGACGACGGCGCCGACGACTATCTCGCGAAACCGTTCGAGCTGTCCGAGGTGCTCGCCCGCTGTCGCGCGCTCGTGCGCCGCTCCCAGGGTCGCACCGGCGACGAGATCGTGTGGCGCGACATCACGATCGACCTGACCACCCAAACGGTGACACGCGATGCGGCGCGCATCGCGCTGACGTCACGCGAATGGACCATCCTCGTTCAGCTCGTCAGTCATGCGGGCATGCCCCAGTCGCGGGCGCGTCTCGAGGACGGCCTGTACGGATGGCAGGAAGGCATCGAAAGCAATGCGATCGAGGTCCACATCTCGAACCTGCGCAAGAAGCTCGGCGCGGAACTGATCCGGACGGTGCGAGGCATCGGTTACGTCGTCGACAAACCATGATCTCGCGCTCGATACGGCGCCGCGTTTCGGCGATGGCGCTCGGCTGCGTGACCGTCGTCTGGATCGTCGCCGTGTTCGGCAGCTTCCGGCACGCGACACGCGAGATCGGCGAATGGGAAGACGCCCGTCTCGTCGAATATGCGTCGCTGCTCGTCGATCTCGCGCCGGCCGACCTCGACCGCCTCGCCCGCTTCCCGCCCGACGCGCGCATCGAACTGGCTCACGGAACGTCGGCCGCCGCCCGAGACAACGACGGCGATCGTCTGCCGCGCGACGTACTGTTCGAAGTCCGCGACGCGCGGGGCAACGTCGTCGCGTCGAGCCTGCCGGTCGACGCCCCCGGCCGGCCCGTTGAAGCCGGCCGAAGCGACACCCCCGAAACGATCGTCGTGCGCGGCGTGCAATGGCGCACGCACACGCTGCGCGACGACGCGTCGGGCCGATGGATACGGGTGATGGAGCCGGCCAACACACGCAGCGATCTCGCGACGGGCATCGCGCGCGGCATCGTCTGGCCGCTGATCGTCGCGCTCCCGGTGCTGGCGTTGCTGCTCTGGTTCCTGATCGCGCGCAGTCTCGCGCCGCTGAAAACGCTGTCGACGCTGATCGGCGCGCGCGATGCGCGCTCGCTCGAACCGCTCGGCGTCACGACCGTTCCGGAAGAAGTCCGCACGCTGGTCGACGCAATCGACCGCCTGCTCGCCAGACTGCGGCAGTCCATCGTGCGCGAGCGGGCATTCACGTCCGACGCGGCGCACGAACTCAAGACGCCGCTGGCCGCGATCAAGGTTCAGGCACAGGTAGCGCTCGCGACCGACGATCCGACGCGCAAGCAGCTCGCCATGCAGCGCGTGGTGCAAGGCGTCGATCGCAGCGCGCGTCTCGCCGAACAGTTGCTGCTGCTCGCGCGGCTCGACGAATACGAACGCATTCCGGTACGCGCCGTCGTCGTCCGCGAACTGGTCGACGCGGCCATCGAACGGCATCTCGCGAAGGCGTCGGATCACTGCATCGCCATCGTCGCCAGCGGCACGCCGGGGCGAGCGATTCAGGCCGATCCGATCCTGCTCGGCATCCTGCTCGACAATCTGCTCGACAACGCGGTCAAGTACGGCCGGCAGGGGGGCCGCATCGAGATCGACGTACACGACGACGGCGCCGCGCAGCGCATCGTCGTGCGCGACGACGGGCCCGGCGTCGCCCCCGGCGAGCACGAGCGACTCGGCGATCGTTTCTATCGCGGCGTGGGCACGCAGTTGCCCGGCAGCGGGCTCGGGCTGTCGATCGTCCAGCGCATCGCGCAATACTTCGGCGGCACCGTGCAATTCGGGCCCGGCATCGGCGGCCACGGCCTCGGCGTCACGATCTCGATGCCGTCGGCCGAATCCGCCCGGATCGATCGCACGCAGGCGTTATCGGACGAAGCCGGTGCGCGACCGCACGCTTAACGTTTCGTTAAGGATTCGGCCGTAAAATCCGCCGGAAGATACGGTCCTCATCCGCTTGCCAGGAGCTTTCATGTCTACAACCGCACGATACGACGCAGTCGCACGCCTTCTTCACTGGCTGATCGTGGCGCTGGTCGTCGCGCAATATGCGATCGGCTGGACGATGCCCGACGTGCATCGCGACACGCAACCGGTCGGCCTGATCGCCGCGCACCTGATCGTGGGCACCGCGCTGCTTGCCGCAATGGCTTGCCGCGTGCTCTGGCGCGTGACGCATCGCCCGCCCGCCGACGAACTGTCGCCCGCGATGCGCGCGGTGTCCGGCGCAACGCACTTCGGGCTCTATGCACTGCTGATCGCGGTGCCGTTGCTCGGCTGGATCAATGCGTCGTCGCGCGCATGGGCCGTGACGCTGTTCGGCGTCGTCCCGCTGCCGGCGCTGTCGGCGGCCGGCTCGGGATTCGGGCACGCGATGGGCGACGTGCACGGCATCCTTGCGTGGGTGCTGTTCGGCGGCATCTGCCTTCACGTTGCGGCCGCGGTCGCGCATCGTTTCGTCCTGCGCGACGGTGTCATGCAACGGATGATGCCTTGGTAATCTCGCCACCTGCGCCGTGGCGCACCATCGCAGGCAGCGATCCGGCAATGACGGATCGCGCGCTCGCCTGCATCGCGGCTCACCCAGCAATCCACCTGCGCGCCCATCGGAATCGGGCAACGCGCTGATCGCGGCGCCGCGCGAAGCGGCGCGCGATCGACGGCCTCGCCGTCCGTGCGGTTCGGCCAGGCCGCGCGCCGCGAACGGCGTGCGTATTGCCGTACCGCGAGCACGTCGGCCCGAAGACACATACGTACATGTCGGCACCTAGTCAGTCGGTCTGCGCCGGCATGACGGCGGCCGGCGCGGGCGCGGCGGGCAAAGCCGCCATCCTCGCCCGATCCTGCTCGGCGACCTTCGCCAGCGCGGCCTGAATGTCTGCCGGATATTCTCCGTCGTCCCCCTTCGACGGATCGTAGCCCGCCGCTTCCAGACGAATCAGTTCCTCGCGAACCTGTGCACGCGTGAGCGGCGCATTCGATTGCGCGAATGCAGACTGACCGGATACCACGCCGATCATCATCAGTAGTGCGATACAAGTTTTCATCATGAACTCCTTCAATGTTGCGTGCCGATCAACCTTCGTGGATGCCGGGCCGGCCGCGGTGGCCTGCTTCTTCAGCTTCCGAAATACGGCGTGCAGAAGCTCTCGGGGCCCACGCACGTGGCCGAGCGCGGACGCGACGGCAGTATCGTCGGCCTTCCCGCATCGGAAGTCGCGGCCGGATCGCTGCCGACCGCGGTTTCGGCCTGATGCCGAGGCATCTGTTCGGCCTGCTGCCGGAATAGCGGACTCACGTCCGGATACGACGTGTCGGTCACGAAGCGCAGCCCGTTGTTTTCGGCGTCGATCAATTGCTGCCTGACCTGCGCGCGCGTCAGCGCCTGTGCCGACGCAGGCGTCGCGACACTCGCGACGGACATCGCCGCCACCGTGGCGGCCACCAGCCAATGCGTATTCATGCTCACTCCTTCGGAAGTCAACGAAACGACGTGCTACACCCGTATGACGACGCGGGGTGCCCGTTTATTCCCGGAATGGCGAACCGCTTGCGCAGGACATTCATCGAACTGTCATTCTTTCGTCAGCCGGCGTAACCTGACGTAACGCAGGCCCCACCGCGCGTGGGGCAGACTGACGACACCTTGTGGATCGCGCCTCGATCATGTCCGTCGCTTACGACTATGCAGCCGGCCTGCTTCGCACGCTGTTCGACCGTCATATCGACAGCGGTGCCGTGCTCGACCCGGCCATGTTCCCCGACGCCGAGCGATTCGTCCGCGCGTGGCCGGCCATTCGCGCGGAAGCGCTGGCCGTCGCGCGCGACCTGCCGCGCATCCCGCGCTTCCACGAGATCATGCGCGAGCAGCACGACATCTCCGCCAACGATGCACGCGACTGGCGGATGTTCATCATGCAGGCGTACGGCCAGCCGTTTCCGCGCAACCTGTCGCGTTGCCCGACCGTCGAATCGATCGTCGCGGCGTCGCCGGACGTGTTGTCCGCGTCGCTGTCGTTCCTCGCGCCCGGCAAACACATCCCGCCGCATCGCGGACCGTTCCGCGGCATCCTGCGCGGCTATCTCGTGCTGTCGATGCCGAAGCGCGCCGACGGCACGCCGGCGGCGGTGCTGAAGATCGACGGCCATGAATACCGGCTCGAAGAAGGCCGCTTCCTGCTGTGGGACGACACGTTCGAGCACGAGGTGTGGAACGACAGCGACGCAGTGCGAATCGTGCTGCTGCTCGATATCCGACGGCGCGGCATGCCGCGCTTGCTGACGTGGCTGTCGAATGCGGTGATCGGCGTCGTGCGGCTCGGAATCCGGATGCGGGGGCGATCGATCCCGGTCTAGCCATCCGCACCGCGCCCGCCCGTCGCGGTCAATCCTCGCGCGCGAGACGCGTCAGGACCTCCGCGAGCGCTTGAATCGCGGGTTGCGTGGCGCGCTGCGTCGGATAGACGAGGTAGTAACCGAGGCCGTTGCGCACCACCTCCGGGAACGGCGTGACCAGCGCGCCGGCTGCCAGCCGATCCGCCGCCATGCGCGGATCGCCGATCGCGACGCCGTGCGCGTCAGCCGCGGCCGTCAACGTCAGTTCGAGCGTATCGAATACGAGCCCGGTGTCCGGGTCGATCCGCGTTGCGCCGGCGGCGTCGAGCCAGCATCGCCATTCGTCGCGATTGCGTGCGGGATGCAGCAGCGTCGCATGCGCGAGATCGGCGATCGACTTCAACGACGCACCGATCCCGCGCGTACACATCGGCGTGAGGCACTCGTCGAACAGCGGCACCGCCACCATTCCCGCCCAGTTTCCGGTACCGCGCACGACGATGGCATCGAAATCGGCGTCGGTGAAATCCGGCGTGTCGTCCGCCGACGTGTGAATGCGCAATTCGGTTCGCGGCAACGCGTGATTGAGCGCCGACAGCCGCGGCAGCAGCCACCGGATCGCGAACGTGGATGGCAGGCGCAACGTCAGGGTCGACGCGGCATGCGCATGGGCATGCGCGTGTCGCGCCAGTTGCGCGAGCACGTCGATGGCCACCGTCAGCAACGCGCCGCCTTCCGCGGTCAACGTCAATCCCGACGGATGACGAACGAACAACGCACACCGGTAGTGCGCTTCCAGTTGCTGCACCTGACGGCTTACCGCACCCTGGGTCCGGCACAGATGCTCGGCCGCCCGGTTGAAACTGCCTAGTTCGGCGGCGGCGACGAACGCCTGGAACGCCGTCAACGGCGGCAGCGCACGCGTGAGATCCGCCAGCGGATATGCGCGGGCGGCATACCCGGGTTGCGGATTATTCGTTTGTTCGGTCATCGCTGCATCGCTATCGTGGTTGAACCGGCTCGCGACGGCTGTCGCGGACGGCTCGTCATCAATCAACGGAGAAATACCATGGTCTCGTCGTCCGACGCACTATATACGCGGCAGGTCGATACCTACCTGAAAGCGCTCGAACGCGGCGACGTCGCCGAGATCTGCGCGCTGTTCGCGCCGGATGCGCGGATATTCTCGCCGTTTCTCGGCTGGATGGCGCCGCAGCCCTTTTTCGAAAAAGTCGCGGCGGCATCCGGACAAAGCCGGATCACGCCGATCGACATCTGCGTCAGCACGACGGGCGCACGTCGGGCCACCGGCTATTTCGTCTACGACTGGGGACTGAAGGACGGCGCCGAGGTGCGGTTCGAATGCGTCGACGTCTTCGAATTCGACGACGACGCGCGCATCGAGCGCATGGTCATCATCTACGACACGCATCCGGTGCGAAGTACCGTCGGCGACAAGTACGCATAGCCGGATCGTTGCGCGGCGCAGCAAGGTCGCCGCGCCGCCGGCCGTACCGCAAATGCCGCTGCTGGCCCGATCGATCGCCTACACTACAGACCGTCCCCCTGCGCGGCTCCTGCCAGCCACTACCATGGCCCACCTCTTCTTCGCGGCGTCGATCCAGCGCCATATCGACACGCCCGAGCGCGACATCGACGCACGGACGCTCGGCGAAGCGCTTGAAACCGTCTTCGGCGAGCAGCCGCGGCTGCGCGGCTATATCGTCGACGACCAGGGTGCGCTGCGAAAGCACCTGTCGGTGTTCATCGACGGCCAGCCGGTACGCGACCGGCAACACCTGTCCGATGCGCTCGGCGATGCCAGCCGCGTCTATGTCGTGCAGGCGCTGTCCGGCGGATAAAGGGACGCATCTCCATCGAAGCAAGTGCCCGGTCGGACCAACTGGAGACACCCGACATGAATGATCGACTGCTCGTCGCGACCCGCAAGGGCCTGTTCGTGCTGCACGCCGACGGCAACGGCGGCTGGTCGCTCGGCGAGCCGCACTTCATCGGCGAACCCGTCAGCATGGCGCTGGCCGACCCGCGCGACGGCACGCTGTATGCGGCGCTCAATCTCGGCCACTTCGGCGTCAAGCTGCATCGGCGGCGTGCCGGTGCCTCCGCATGGGAGGAATGTGCGGTGCCCGTCTATCCGCCGCAGCCCGCCGACACGCCTCGCGCCGATGCCGGCGCCCACGCGGGCGCCGGCGCTTCGGACGACGAAGCGCCTGCCCCGCCGCGCCCGCCGTGGACGCTTCAGCAGATCTGGTCGCTCGAAGCCGGCGGCGCCGACGAGCCGGGCGTGCTGTGGGCCGGCACGATACCGGGCGGACTGTTCCGCTCCGACGACGGCGGCGATTCGTGGGTGCTCAACCGCGCGCTATGGGACCGCCCGGAGCGCGCCGAGTGGTTCGGCGGCGGCTACGATGCCGCCGGCATCCATTCGGTGATGATCGATCCGCGCGACAGCCGGCACGTGACGATCGGGATTTCGTGCGGCGGCGTCTGGCAGACCTTCGACGGCGGCGCGACCTGGCGCGTCAGCGCCGACGGCATGGAAGCCGACTACATGCCGCCCGAGCGGCGCGGCGAACCCAACGTGCAGGATCCGCACCGCGTCGTCCAGTGCGCAGCCGCGCCCGATGTGCTGTGGACCCAGCATCACTGCGCGATCTTCCGCTCGACCGACGGCGCCGCGCACTGGCGGCGGATCGAGGCGCAGCCGTCGAGCTTCGGCTTCGCGGTCGCCGTGCATCCGGCAGATCCCGACACCGCGTGGTTCGTGCCGGCCGTGAAGGATGCGTGCCGGATTCCGGTGAACGGCCGGTTCGTCGTCACGCGCACGCGCGACGGCGGCCGCAGCTTCGAGACGCTGTCGAACGGGCTGCCGCCCGCGCCGGCCTACGACCTCGTGTATCGGCACGGGCTCGCGGTGGACGACTCCGGCACGCATCTCGCGATGGCGTCGACGACGGGCGGGTTATGGACGTCCGGCGACGGCGGTGACAACTGGCGGCAGGTCTCCGCGCATTTGCCGCCGGTGTATTGCGTCAGATTCGGATGACGACGAGTGGCATGTGGCGGGTAACCCCGACACGCAACGCGCACGCTCGCGCTCATTCACCTCCCTCCCGAATCGAAGACACGCATCACCTCGGCCACGCGCCGGCCCACACTTCCGAAGCAACCGGACTTCGGAAGCCGTCGCGCCACGCCGACTGCATCGGAATATCTCAATTGACGTAAAAATGTATTACGTGATCGAGCGATGGCCGGTTGATTCCCGTCAGTCCGCGGGATGGCCGATACGGAGATGATGACTCGTCTCACTAGAAAAACGCCATCACCCACGATGAGATCACCGATCCGAACGCTGTCGCAGTCCTGCCTTAAGACCGCACTGTCGATCGCCGCGATGCTGCCCGTCATTACGGCAGCAGCGGCGCCCCCTTCGCAAGTCGATGCAACCGAGCTCGTCAAGAAAGGCGCATACGTCGCACGCGCCGGCGACTGTGTCGCATGCCATACCTCGCCGAACGGCCCGCCGCTCGCGGGCGGCCTCGCGTTGAACACGCCTTTCGGCGCAGTCTATTCGACCAACATCACGCCGGACGATGCCACGGGCATCGGCCGATATACGTTCGAGCAGTTCGACCGGGCCATGCGCAAAGGCATCGCAGCGGACGGGCATCACCTGTATCCGGCCATGCCTTACCCGTCCTTCGCCAAACTCGACGAGGACGACATGCACGCCCTCTTCGCGTATCTGAAGCAAGGCGTCGCGCCGGTGAAACTGGAGAACAAGCCGCTCGGCATCAAATGGCCGTTCAACATGCGCTGGGGGCTGGCACTGTGGAACGTCCTGTTCCTCGACGACACCCGTTATGTGCCCAACCCCGAAAAGGATGCGACCTGGAATCGCGGCGCGTACCTGACGCAAGGCGCCGGACATTGTGGCGCCTGCCACACGCCGCGCGGGATGCTCTTCCAGGAAAAGGCCATGTCGGAGTCGGGCAGTGACGGGCCGCTGTATCTGTCCGGCGCGACGGTCGAATCCTGGCGGGCCGTCAATCTGCGCGCACTGTGGCCCGTCGACGATCTGGTCACACTGCTCAAGACCGGTCGCAATCGCTACACGACCGCGGCCGGCGGCATGTCGGACGTGGTTCACCACAGTACCCAGTACTTCAGCGACACGGATCTCTCCGCGATCGGCGTGTACCTGAGTTCGCTGCCGAACGCGGCCGCGGGCAGGCAGGCCGCGGTATCGCCAACCAACGACACGCCGGAGCGCGAGGTCCCCGGGACGCTGTATACGTCGAAGGGCGGACTCGGCTATGTGCAGTTCTGCAGCTCATGCCACCAGGTCGACGGCCGCGGGTTCTCGCCGGTGTTCCCACCGTTGTCCCGCAATCCCGCCGTGCTGTCGAAACATACGGACTCGTTGATCCACATTGCGCTGACCGGTTGGCAGTCACCGCGGACAGACACCCATCCGCGCGTCTACACGATGCCGGCGTTCAACCAGCTCTCCGACCGGGAACTGGCCGAGATACTGACGTTCGTCCGCTCGTCATGGGGCGGCCGCAACGACCCAGTGCTCGCGCTGGACGTCCGCAAGATGCGTCGGTCGCTGGCCGCCGGCGCCGGCGATGCATCCACGTTCAGGACACCTCGCTTCTCCGCCCTGCTCGACCAGCCGAACGCCGCGCAACTGGTGCGGGGCATGCGGCTGAATCTCGAGACGAAGGCGCTGCTTCCGCACAACGTCGGCGACTCGCTCAACTGTGCGAGCTGCCATCTGAACGGCGGCACCGTTGCGCTCGCGTCGCCGTACCTCGGCCTGTCCGCCCAGTTCCCGAGCTACGCGCCGCGATCCGGCAAGGTGCTGTCGCTGGCGGACCGGATCAATGGATGTTTCCTGCGTTCGATGAACGGCAAGCCGCTCCCCGTCGACTCGGACGACATGAAGGCGATGGTCGCGTACTTCGACTGGATGCGAAACGGCGCACATCCGAAGGACCGGATTCCGGGGCGCGGGGTCGGCAAGATCGATACTGCGCTGAAACCCGACCTCGCCCACGGCAAGGCCGTGTATGCCGCGCAGTGCGCATCGTGTCACGGCGCGGACGGCGCCGGGATGCAGCGCGCCGACGGCACCGCGATCTATCCGCCACTTCGGGGCAACCAGTCGTTCAACATCGGGGCCGGCATGGCGCGTCTCTACACGGCTGCCGCGTTCGTGAAGCACAACATGCCGATCGGTTCGCACAATCGGTTCCCGCTCGGACAAGGCGGATTGAGCGACCAGGATGCGGTCGATGTCGCGGCGTGGTTTACGACGCAGCCGCGCCCTGACTTTCCGGACAAGATCCATGACTGGCCGAAGGGCGGCAAGCCTCGGGATGCGCGGTACTGACCGCCATCGCCCCCATCGATCATCGTCGGCCGATTGCGCGACGTCGGCCGACGCCCTCGCAACTTCTCTCCACATTCTCGACCACCAGACACGATGAAACTTGGCTTCACCCGGACAGGATCACTCGTCGCATCGATGCTCGTCGGCATGACGATCGCAAATGGTGCGTACGCGCAAAGCAGCGTCACGTTGTACGGTCTGATCGACACGTCGATCGCGTACGTCAACAACCAGAGCAATCACGGCAAACCGCTCGGCAGCGGATGGTCGATGGGTATCGGCAGCCTCAACGGATCGCGCTGGGGAATCCGCGGCACCGAGCAACTCGGCGGCGGCATGTCGGCAATCTTCACGCTCGAAAACGGCTTCTCGCCGAACAACGGTGCGATCGGCAACGGCGGCGACGTGTTCGGCCGCCAGGCATTCGTCGGCCTCCGGTCGACCTCGTACGGTGCCGTGACGCTCGGCCGCCAGTACGACTTCGTCGTCGACTTCGTGTCGCCGCTCGGCGTACCGGGCCCTGGCTGGGGCGGCAATCTCGCCGTTCATCCGTTCGACAACGACGATTCGATCAAGTACCAGCGCCTGAACCAATCGATCAAATACGTCAGCCCGAACTACCGCGGGCTCAGGTTCGGCGCGATGTATGCCTTCTCGAATCGCCCGGGGCAATTCTCGAACAACCGCGCGTACAGCGCGGGCGTCGCCTACACCAACGGGCCGCTGTCGCTCGCCACGGCCTATCTGCAGGTCGACCGCGATGCGAATCCCGTCAACGCGAACCCGACGGGCGCGCTCAGTACGGACGACGGCGATTCGTCGATTCGCGGCGGACGCGAGCGCATCTGGGGTGTCGCGGGACGATACAGGATCGGCCCGGCGTCGGTCGGACTGTCGTGGACACACTCGACGACAGACGACGTCACCGGCGTCTGGACGGGCGGCAAGATCGCGCCGCTGAACGGGCGCACGCTCACGTTCGACAACTATTCGATAGACGGCCGCTACGCGTTCACGCCTGCGCTCTCCGCGGCGGCGGGTTACACGTTCACGGACGGCCGCTTCGACGCGAGTACGCAATCGGCCCATCCGAAGTGGCATCAGGTCGTGCTGCAAGCCGACTACGCATTGTCGAAGCGTACCGACGTCTATCTCGAGGGCGTCTACAAGCGTTCGAGCGGCGGAAACGGCAATCCCGTCTTCAACGCATCGGTGTACACGTTCGGAGCGTCCTCCACCGACACGCAGGTGGCAGTGGCCGCGGGCCTGCGCCACAAGTTCTGAACCCGCCAGGTGATCCACGCGGACATGCTCACACGTGTCCGTCGTCCGTCATCCGCGCCACCGCCCCACGTGTGCGCGCGATTTCCGCTTCGAGCCAGTCGAGAAACCGCCTGACCTGCGGCTCGCGTTCCCGCCCGGGCCGGCACAGCGCGACGAAGCGTGCGCCGGCGAGCCGCACCGACGGCTCGATCGGCATCAGCGCGCCGCGCTCGACGTGCTCGGCGACCAGCACGGAGCTGAGCAGCCCGACGCCCTGGCCGTGCAACACGGCCTGCAACGCGTAGTGCTCGTCGTCGTAATGCCGGAACACCGCCCGCTCGAGCCACGCTTCCCGGCCCGCCGCACGACACCACGACGCCCAATCGATCGACATCGGCTGCGGCGTATCCCACACCGTCTCGATCAAATCGAGGCGCTCGTCCGAACGATGCGCATCGAACCCGGTGGCCGCATACGCGCCGAAATACTCGTCGATCAATGCGATCTCGTGCAGCGTCGGGAACGTGCGCGACGTCGCGCGAATCGCGAGATCGATTCGCGCGTCGCGGTCGAGATCGGCGAGCGTGTTGCCGGTTTCGACCTTGATGCTCAATTGCGGATCGACCTGCCGAAACCGGCCGAGACGCGGAATCAGCCACATCGCGGCGAATGCGGGCGTGGTGGTCAGCACGAGCGTGCGCTCGTCGGACGCTTCGGGCCGCACCGCGTCGAGCCCGCGACTCAGCGCGAGCAACGCATCGTGGCTCGCGCGAAACAGCCGTTCGCCCTCCTCCGTGAGCCGCACGCCGCTCGCGCCGCGTTCGAACAGCAGCACGCCGATCCGGCTTTCGAGCGACTTGATCTGATGCGATACGGCCGCCGGCGTCACGGACAACTCGTCCGCCGCGGCCTTGAACGAGCCGAGCCGTGCCGACGACTCGAATACACGCAATGCGGTCAGGGGAATTTTCGAGAACACGGGGCCTCTCGGGCCGGGTCCGGCCGGGTTGAATTCGATTCAATCCGGGTGAGATTAGGTGAATTGAAGCGCTCGCGCAACGCACGTAGCCTTGCGGGACATCGCGGCGCCGTGCCGCGCAAGCGACCGTCGAGCCACCGTCGAACCGGAGAAACAACGTGCAAGGCCTACCGCGCAGGATCACGCAGGCGCTGCTCTACGAAGCGATCGCGATCTCCTGCGTCTCGCCCGCGATCGCGGCGATCTTCAAGCAAAGTCTCGTCTATTCGGGCGCGTTGTCGGCGACGATGTCCGCGATCGCGTTGCTGTGGAACATGATCTTCAACGCGCTGTTCGAGCGCTGGGAAGCGTCGCGCCGGCAGCCCAGGCGCACGCTCGCGCGGCGGATCCTGCATGCGACCGCATTCGAGGGCGGGCTGATCTTCATCCTCGTGCCGGTGGTGTCCTGGTGGCTCGACATCTCGTGGTTCGACGCGTTCGTCGTCGACATCGGGCTGTTCGCGTTCTTCTTCTGCTACGCGTTCGTGTTCCAGTGGGCGTTCGATCGCGTGTTCGACGTCCCGGCGGCGACGAAGGAATCGTGACGTTGGTTCGCGGCGCGGCGATTCGCCAATCGACTCTCGACCCGAAAACGACGCGGCCCGCCCGCGCGATGCGGGAGGGCCGCGTTTCATCACGCCGGCGCGCCACCTTCGGCCGGCGCGCCGTTCGTCCGGTCGCTCAATGCACGCCGAGATACGCCTTCACCGCCGGCAGGCCCGGCTTGCCGTCGATCGTCGTCACGCCCGCGAGCCACTTGTCGAGCGCCTGCGGGTTCGCCTTCAGATACTCGGCCGCGGCCTTGTTCGGGTCTTCCTTGTTCATGATCGGCACCATCACGTGGTTTTCGATCGTCGTCGTGAACTGAAGGTTCGACACGAACTTCGCGACGTTCGGGCAGCGCTGCGCGTAGTCGGGCGGCGTCGCGGTCAGCACCTTCGCTTCGCCGTAGTTCGGGCCGAACACGTCGTCGCCGCCGCTCAGGTAGTCGATCTTCATCTGCACGTTCATCGGATGCGGTTCCCAGCCGAGGAACACGATCCACTGCTTGTCGCGGATCGCGCGATTCACCTCGACCAGCATCCCGGCCTCGCTCGACTCGACCATCTTGAACTTGCCGAGGCCGAACTGGTTGCCGTCGATCATCTTCTTGATCAGCAGGTTGCCGTCGTTGCCCGGTTCGATCCCGTAGATCTTGCCGTTGAGCTTGTCCGCGAACTTCTGGATGTCGGCGAACGACTTCAGGCCGCCCTGGTACACGTAGTCGGGCACCGCGAGCGTGTATTTCGCGCCGGTCAGGTTGGGCGTGGCGAGCACCTTGATCGTGCCGGCCTTCGTGAACGGCTGGATGATCGGATCCATCGTCGGCGACCAGTAGCCGAGGAACACGTCGATCTGCTTGCTCTTGATGCCCGCGAACGTGATCGGCACCGACGCGATCGTCTTGGTCGGCGTGTAGCCGAGACCCTGCAGCATCGTCGATGCGAGACCCGTGGTGGCCGCGATGTCGGACCAGCCGACGTCCGCGAAGCGCACGTTCTTGCACACGGGCGGGTCGGCCGCGTAAACCGCCGACATCGGTGCTGCAATCCCGATCCCGCATGCCGCTGCGATCAATAGGCGCTTCATCTGTCTTCTCCTCAAAGTGACGTCGTTTTTCATGGGGCGGGATCGAGTGTTGAAACCGCGCGCCGAGATCCCGGCGGCGTCGCGGACCGAATGGCTCGCGCGGGTCGTGTCAGCGCCCCGGCAACCGTCGCTCGTAGCTCGGCGCGTGACCGAACTGCGCGCGATACGCCTTGCTGAAATGGCACGGCGAATGGAATCCGCACGTCGTCGTCACGCGCGCAATCGATGCGTCGGTCGTGCGCAGCAGGTCGCGCGCGCGTTTCAGACGCAGCGTCAGGTAATAGTGAGTGGGCGACACGTTCAGATAAACCTTGAACATCCGCTGCAGGTGCCGTTGCGAAAGTCGCACGAGCCGCGCGAGTTCCTCGAGCGACAGCGGCTCCTCGATGTTCGCCTCCATCAGCCGCACGACCTCGATCAGCTCCGCGCGCGAGAAACCGACGCGCGCATCGACGGGAATCGGCTGCGTGTCGGTCGAGCTGCGGATGCGCTCCAGGATGAACTGCTCGGACACCTGCGCGGCGAGCTGCTGGCCGAAACGCATGCCGACGAGGTTCAACATCAGGTCGAGCGGCGCGGTGCCGCCGGTGCAGGTGAGCCGGTCGCGATCGACGACGAACAGCTCGTCGGCGAACCCGACCTGCGGAAACTCCGCATGCAGCGCGGACAGGTTCTCCCAGTGCACGGTACAACGATAGCCGTCGAGCAGACCGCCCGACATCAGCGCATACGCACCGGTGCAGATGCCACCCAGCGGCAGCCCGCGTTCGGCGAGCGCCGCGAGCGTGTCGCGCGCGCCGTCGTCGACCACGTTGCGGATGTGGATCCCGCCGCACACGATCATCACGTCCGGCAGGTTCGTGTAGTCGAGCGCCTGGGTCGGACGCACCGCGATGCCGTTGCTGGCATGCACGGGCGCACCGTCGAGCGAATAGATCGACCACTTGTAGTGATCGGATCGCCCGACGTAGTTCGCCATCCGAAGCACTTCGACCGCGCTCGAAAACGCGATCATCGAGAAGTTCGGCAGCGTCAGGAAGCCGAAATGGGCAAGGGACGAAACCGGTGAAACGCAAGCGGCGGGC
Organism: Burkholderia sp. RF4-BP95; assembly: GCF_001521985.1. NCBI lineage: Bacteria > Pseudomonadati > Pseudomonadota > Betaproteobacteria > Burkholderiales > Burkholderiaceae > Burkholderia > Burkholderia sp. RF4-BP95. The sequence continues at coordinate 63,122 of NZ_LOSX01000005.1, forward strand.
ACGGCGGCAGCGGCGGCGGACGTCACATCGGGCTCCTGGCGAATTGAGCAGGTTGCACGCAGCCAGCCCCGTGGCACACGCCACGGAAGCCGGTATCGAATCGGGGGAGGCGGCCGGAAGGCGAACCGGCCGCCGGTTGCTTACGCTTGCGCGGGCGTGGCCTTCGCGCGGAAAAGTTGTTTCAGGCCTGAGAACAGCGGTGCTTTCACGGTGCCCGGCGCACGGCCGAAGCTCTCGGTGATGCGGTCGAGAATGATCGCGAGCAGCACGACCGACAGACCGCTTTCGAAGCCGAGGCCGATGTCGAGGCGCTGGATACTTGCGAGCACGTCGTTGCCGAGGCCGCCCGCGCCGACCATCGACGCGATGATCACCATCGACAGCGCCATCATGATCGTCTGGTTCACGCCCTGCATGATCGACGGCAGCGCGTTCGGGAACTGGACCTTGTACAGCAGCTGCCACGGCGTGCAACCGAATGCCTGGCCGGCTTCGACGATCTCGCGGTTCACGTGACGGATGCCGAGGCTCGTCAGGCGCACGGCCGGCGGCATCGCGAAGATCACCGTCGACAAGATCCCCGGCACGCGGCCGAGACCGAACAGCATCGCGGCCGGAATCAGGTACACGAACGCCGGCATCGTCTGCATCAGGTCGAGGATCGGACGCACGATCGCGGCGACCCACTTGCTCTTCGCCGCCCAGATGCCGAGCGGAATGCCGAGCACGAGGCTGATGATCGTCGACGACAGCGTGAGGCCGAGCGTGATGACCGTCTGGTCCCAGAAGCCCGTCGCGAAGATCAGCAGCAGCGACGCGGTGGTGAACAGCGCGAAGCGCCAGCCCACGCGCCACAGACCGACACCGATGAAGATCGCCATCATCAGCCACATCGGGATCGCCTGCAGGCTGTGCTCGACGAATGCGGCGAGGCCCTCGATCGCGCGGCCGATCGCATCGAACGTCTTCGCGTCGTGGTCGAGCAGGTAGTGAACGGACTGGTCGACCCAGCTACCGAGCGGAATCATTTCAGACATGGGAGCCTCGCGAACGCGTGATGGCCTTCAGGATAAGTGCGCGGTCGACCGAGCCGCAGTAGCAGCCGTCGTCGTCGACGACGGGCAGCGCATTCGGGCTCGCGACGACGCGTGCGACGACATGTTCGAGCGACGCATCGCGCCGGATGCTTTCGATCGGCCGCACGGACGGCGTGTCCTGACCGATCGCGTCGCGCGTGACGAAGCCGCGGATCTTGCGGGCGGCGTCGAGCACGAACGCGTATTCGGCACTGCCGTTCAGCGTCGCCGCGACGTTCGCGGCATCGCACTTCGACATGGTCGGCACGGCGCCCGTCTGCATCAGGTCGCCCGCCGTCAGATAGCGGCTCGTGTCGATGCCGTCGAAGAACGCGCGCACGTAGTCGTCCGCCGGATTCGCGATGATGTCCTGCGGCGTGCCGACCTGCACGAGGCGGCCGCCTTCCATGATCGCGATGCGGTTGCCGATGCGCAGCGCCTCTTCCAGATCGTGCGACACGAACATGATCGTGCGGCGCTGTTCCTTCTGCAGTTGCAGCAGCACGTCCTGCATTTCGCGGCGCTTGAGCGGATCGAGTGCGGAGAACGCCTCGTCCATGATCATCAGCGACGGGTTCACGGCCAGCGCGCGGGCCAGGCCGACGCGCTGCTGCATGCCGCCCGACAGCTCGGACGGCAGCTTGTGCGAGAACGGTGCGAGGCCGACCTGCTCGAGCACCTCCATCGCACGGCGTTCGCGTTCCTTCTTGCCGACGCCCGCGACCTCGAGGCCGAACGCGGCATTCGACACCACGCTGCGATGCGGCATCAGCGCGAACGACTGAAACACCATGCTCATGTCCTTGCGGCGCAGCGCGGTCAGCGCGGAGCGGCGTGCCGACGCGACGTCGAGCCCGTCGATCAGCACCTTGCCGGCGCTCGGATCGACCAGCCGGTTCACGAGGCGGATCAGCGTGGATTTGCCGGAGCCGGACAGGCCCATCAGCACGAATATTTCGCCTTCCTGCACGTCGAACGATACGTTGTGCACACCGACGACCTGACCGGTACGCTTGAGCACATCGTCTTTCGTCGCGCCGGCAGCGAGCATGTCGAGCGCCTGCTGCGGGTTGCTTCCAAATACCTTGCACAGACCTTCGACCACGACCTTGGGGGCATCCATCGAAACCTTCTCCTCGTGTAGCGGGGACTCACGCGTGTCATAGCGTGCCTACATAGTTGCCAGAAAAAACCCCGACCTGCCGACGAATTACGACAAACGCTTGCGCAAATACGACACACCCGGCAGCCCCGCCACGCGGGGCACAGCGCCCGGCGGCACTCGATTGCGGCAGCGCAATACGCGCTCAGCCAATAACGGCGGGCATCCCGGGCGCGGCTTGTGCGCAGCAGCGCGACGCGCGAACGGCGCCGTTTTGCGCCAACCCGTGGAAGCCGCGCGTCGCTTTGCGACAATTCCACGTCCGATCGGACGGCGTCGCCCGTCCTCTTCGTACGAAAAGAATGATCGTACGAAAACCCGCATCGCGAACGTGCGACAGGCACGTTTCGCCGCCCGCCCGCAACCCAGAAAATCCCCCATGGCCATTGTGATACATTGCCGGCAATCGCACTGATCGCGACGTCGCCGCGCGCCTTGGGCGTGGCGACGCGCCGACGGCGTGCGCATGCCGGTTCGCCTGCCGGCCATACTGAAACAGCCTCGATCGGGCCGTGCGCCGATCGAAGGACGATAACGAAATGAGAGAGGGAGCAAGGCGATGAATTGGGCTTTTGCCGCAATCGGTTTCATCGTGGGCGGTATCGCCGCATTGTTCGGGGATTTCTCCGCCGCCAGCGGCACGCTGCTCGGCGCGGCGGCGGGGTTCTGCATCGGTCACGCGCTGCAGCAACGCAAGCGCAAGAGCGGCGACGCGCTACCCGACGCGTTCGCGATTTACGCCAATCCCGCAACACCGCAGCCCCCTCCCGTGCCGCTCGCCGACCGCGTCGCGCGCCTCGAAGCGACGGTCGACGCGCTCACGCGCGAGCTTGACGTATTGCGTGGTCAGCTCGCGGGCGCGAAGGCCGGTGCCGCCACGGCCGGCAGCGCCGCGCAAATGCCACCGGCGACGCCCGCCTCGGTCACGCCTGCACCCGCCTCGATGCCGCCGCGGCCGTCCGTGCAGCCGGCCGTCGCGCGCGCCGACGCGCCGCCGTCGACGTCCATCCCGGCCCCCGCACCGGCCGTCGCCACGCGGACGAGCGAAGCGACCGCCGCTGCCGGCGCGCCCGCGAATCCGCCCGCGACGACTTCACCATCCACCCCGCCCGCCCCGCCGACACCCCGCGAACCTGGCATCGCCGAACGCGCGTTCCGCGCCGCGCGCGACTGGTTGCTCGGCGGCAATACGGTCGTGCGCGTGGGCATCATCGTGCTGTTCTTCGGCGTCGCGTTCCTGCTCAAGTACGCGGCCGACAACAACCTGCTGCCGATCGAATTCCGCCTCGCCGGCACGGCGCTCGCCGCGGCCGCGCTGCTCGCGATCGGCTGGCGCGTGCGTGCGCGCCGCGCGGCATACGGCCTCGTGCTGCAGGGAGGCGGCATCGGCATCCTGTACCTGACGATCTTCGCCGCGACCAAGCTCTACGCGCTGCTGCCGGTCGGCGCCGCGTTCCCGCTGATGGTCGCGGTGTGCGCGCTGAGCGCGTTCCTCGCGGTGAAGCAGAACGCGCTGCCGCTTGCATTCATGGGCAGCGCGGGCGGTTTCCTCGCGCCGGTGCTGCTGTCGACCGGCCACGGCAGCCATGTCGCGCTGTTCAGCTACTACGCATTGCTGAATGCGGGCATCTTCGCGATCGCATGGTTCAAGGCGTGGCGTCCGCTGAACCTGCTCGGCTTCGTGTTCACGTTCACGATCGGCTCCGCGTGGGGCGTGACGGCATACCGCCCCGCGCTGTTCGCGACCACCGAGCCGTTCCTGATCCTGTTCTTCCTGATGTACGTCGGCATCGCGCTGCTGTACGCGGTGAAACGCGAACTGGCGCTGCGCCACTACGTGGACGGCACGCTCGTGTTCGGCACGCCGATCGTCGCGACGGCGCTGCAGGCATCGCTCGTGAAGGGCATGCCGTTCGGGCTCGCGTGGAGCGCGGTCGCGCTGTCGGCGTTCTACGTCGCGGTCGCCGCATGGCTCGCGCGGCGCCGCGATCGTCTCGCGCTGCTGTTCGAGGCGATGCTCGCGCTGGCGGTGATCTTCGCTACGCTCGCGGTGCCGCTCGCATTTTCGGGCCCGACGACGAGTGCCGCGTGGGCGATCGAAGGCGCGGCGATCGTGTGGGTCGGCGTGCGCGAGAAACGCCTTGCGCCGTTCGGCTTCGGCCTGCTGATGCAGATCGCCGCGGCCGGCGCATTCTTCACGAGCCTGCTCGGGCCGACCGACACGAACGCGCTTCCGGTGCTCAACAGCCCGTACATCGCAATGCTGCTGATCGCGCTCGCCGGGCTGTTCACGGGCTGGTGGCTGCACGGGCGCGACGAAGCGCGCGCGTGGCACGCATGGATGCCGGACGTCGGCGCGGCGGCCGCGGCCTGGGGGCTGCTGTGGTGGCTGAGCAGCGGGCTGCACGAGATCCTCGTCTATGCGAGCCGCCACGTCGATCTGCATGCGGACCGCTTCGTCGTCGACGCGACCGCGCTGTTCGCAGCCGGCACCGCATGGCTTGCACACGTCGCGCGCCGCAAGCTCGTCTGGCCGGTCGCCGAATGGCCCGCACTCGCGCTGACGCCGGTGCTCGCGCTGCTCGCATTGCGCGCGTTCGATGCGCATGAGGCACCACTGTCGGGCATGGGCGCGTTCGCGTGGCCGATCGCCGTCGTCGCAGGCTATGCGCTGCTGCTGCGTCAGTCGCGCGGCACGGTGGCGGCTGGTCAGGTCACGGGCGCGACGGGCACGTCGGGCACGTCGGCCATTGCGGTCACCCCCACGCCGGTGATCGCGCCGCTGCACACGCTGATGTTCTGGACGTTGTGCGGGCTGTTCTCGCTCGAAGGCTTCTGGCGCCTGCGCGCGTTCGTGCCCGAAGGCGCGTGGAGCTGGAGCGCGTGGGCCTACGGCTTCGGCGCGCTGCTTCTGCTGGTTTCGGGCCCCGGCTCCCGCCTGCGCTGGCCCGTCGCCGCGTTCCCGCGTGCGTATCAGGTGTGGGGCGCCGCGCCGCTCGCCGCGCTGCTGTGGCTGTGGAGCATCGCCAGCGTGACGAGCGACGGCGATGCGTCGCCGCTGTTCTGGCTGCCGCTGCTCAATCCGCTCGACGTCGCGCAACTGCTGATCTTCGTCGCGTTCGCCACCTGGCTGCGCCGCCTGAAGACGCTCGGTGTCGGCTGGCATCCACTCGCGGCCGACCTGGCGGCGCTCGCGACCGTGTTCCTGTGGTTCAACGCGCTGCTGCTGCGCACGCTGCATCACCGTTTCCACCTTGCCTACGACATCGACGCCGTGCTGTCGTCGTTCGGCATCCAGCAGGTGTTCATGGTCGGCTGGAGCCTGTTCGCGTTCGCCGGCATGTGGCTGACGCGCCGCGACGGCATCGCGCGCGTGTGCGCGCTCGCGTCCTTGCCGCTGATCGTCGTGATGTGGATCTGGACCTTCTACGCGAACTTCACGCAGGACGGCGGCAGCTGGGCGCGCGTCCCGCTGCTCAATCCGCTCGACCTCGTGCTCGTGGTGGTCTATGCGCTCGCGGCGTCGTGGTTCGTGCGCGCGCGCAAGCTCGGCTGGTCGTTCGGCAACTACCGCGTCGAGCTGCTCGGCGCGGCCGGCGCGACGGCCTTTCTGTGGCTGAACGCGATCCTGCTGCGCACGCTGCATCACTGGACCGGCGTGCCGTACGCATTCGATGCGATGGCGGAATCGACGCTCGTGCAGGCGTCGGTTTCCGTGTACTGGACGCTCTGCGCGCTCGCGACGATGATCTGGGCCACACGCCGCGGGTTGCGTCCGCTGTGGTTCGTCGGCGCCGCGCTGCTCGCGCTCACGGTGATCAAGCTGTTCCTGTTCGACCTGTCGCACGTCACCGGCATCGAACGCATCGTGTCGTTCATCGGCATCGGCATCCTGCTGCTGTTGATCGGCTATTTCTCGCCGCTGCCGCCGAAGGCCGCGGCCCAACGGGACGATCGCCAATCATGAAACGACTCGCAGCCCTGCTCGGCCTGAGCCTGCTGACGTCGTTCGCGGCGGCCGACGGCTCGCCCGGCGCCGAACGCGTTGCCCAGCGCTTCTCGCTCGATCTCGACGGCAGCGCCGCGTATTACCAGCTCACCGTGCCGCAGGCCGTCTATGCGGCCAGCCGGCGCGACGATCTTGGCGACGTGCGCATCTTCAACGGCACCGGCGAGCCCGTGCCTTACTCGCTCGATGCGCCGACGGCGGCGGCCGTGCCGCCGTCGCGCACGCCGGTGCACTGGTTCCCGTTGCCGCCGGCGCGCGCCGACGACGGGCCTGCGCCGCTCGGCGTGTCGGTTGCGCCGGACGGCTCGCTGCGCGCGGCCGTCACCGCGCCGGCACGCGCGAAGCATGCGGCCGATCTCGTCGACTTGTCGCACGCGGACGGCGAGGTCGACGCACTGCTCGTGCACGTGAGCGACGACAGCTACCAGGGGCGTGTCGCGGTCGCGGCGAGCGACGATCTGCGCAGTTGGCGCTCGCTCGGCAGCACGCAACTGCTGAAGGTGGGGCGCGGCGGCGACATGTTGATGCAGGAACGCATCGCGCTCGAAGGCACGGGGCCGCGCTACCTGCGGCTCGACTGGCTCGACGGCGCACCCACGATCGGGTCGATCGAGATCGAAACGCAACCGCACGATGCACGCACGGCGGACAGCGCGGCCGTGCCGCGCCAATGGCGTGAAGCCGTGCACGTGCGCGCCGGCAGCGCGCCCGGCGAGTATCTGTTCGACACCGACGGCGCCTATCCGGTCGACCGCGTGCGCATCGACCTTCCACAACCGAATACGGTTGCGCGCGCAACGCTACAGAGTCGCCCCGGCGCGCAGACGCCGTGGCGCGACGTTGCCGACGTGGTGCTGTTCCGGCTGCAGGGCAAGGGCGGCGAACAGCGCAACCCGCCGCTGGCGTTCGCGTCGAATCCGGATCGCGCATGGCGAATCGTCGTCGACATGCGCAACGGCGGTCTCGGCGGTGGCCAGCCTGCCGTCGCGGTCAGCTGGCATCCGGCCGCCCTGACCTTCGTCGCGCGCGGCACGCCGCCGTTCACGCTCGGCGTCGGCAATGCGTCGCTGTCGTCGTCGGCCGTAGGCCGCGATGCGCTGCTCGTCGGGATGGCGCCGGAAGTGCGGCCCGCGCGCGTCGGCGCGGCACTGCCGGTTTCGGCGGCCCCGCCGGAGCCGGCCGCCGATAAGGATGCGATCCGCCGTTACGTGCTGTGGGTGGCGTTGGTCGTTGCGGTCGGCGTGCTCGGCACGATCGCATGGCGCCTCGCGCGCGGCGGCGGCGACACGCACACACGCGACGATTGAGGCAGGCCACGCCGGCACGACGAATCAGGCCGCAGCCGCGCGCCGCGAGGCATCGCAAGAAACATGTCGTGAAAATCACGCGAGATCGAAGCGGGACGATGGCGCGACGGCGTGCATGCTCATGGGTTCGACGCCTTCGCATCACTGACCGGATTCACCGATCGTTGCGCCCGCAAGCAGTCCGTGACGCATGCATCGGCGTCGACGCAAGCCGGCACGCGCGAAAACTTGCCCGCGATGCACGAAGCCGGCGCGAGCGCGGCCGGCTCCTCGTTGACACGCCCCGTGACGCGCTCCAGACTCGCTGATCCTCCACAGCACCGCGAGCGCCCATGGTTACCTGCTTCCTTCGCTACGTCATCGATCCGTACAAACTCGAGCAGTTCGAAACCTACGGCAAGATGTGGATTCCGCTCGTCGAGCAATTCGGCGGCACGCACCACGGCTACTTCCTGCCTTCCGAAGGCGCCAGCAACATCGCGCTCGCGATGTTCTCGTTCCCGAGCCTCGCCGAATACGAGCGCTACCGCGAACGCTCGAAAACCGATCCCGCCTGCCAGGCCGCGTTCCGGTATGCGGAGGAAACGCGCTGCATCGTCAGCTACGAGCGCAGCTTTTTCCGGCCGGTGTTCGCGTAACGCCGCAAAACGCCCACGCGTCGCCCCTCCTTTCCGGCGCCGGACGAAAAAAAGCCCCGCCTGCATCCGCGTGGCGGGGCCAACCCATGTCAGTAGAGACATCATGGAGGAGACGAGCCCATCTTATCGAGCGCGGCACGCCGTCCCAACCAAGCATTTCTGCTATCGATCTGCGTCGCCGCGCGCACGCGCGACCCGTGTGCATGGCATATCGATAGAACGAAAAGTCGTTTTCAGAGTGGCGGCGGGGTCGTTACCATCTGGTTTTAAGCCTGTGCTTAGCCGGGCAAGCCATCCCCAAGGAGCGCCCCTTGACTGCATTCGATCAACACCGCCGCCCGTTCGTGGTCGGCATCGGCGGGACCACCCGAGCCGCGTCGTCGACCGAACGCGCGCTGTCGTTCGCGCTGCGCGGCGCGCAGGCCGCCGGCGCACGCACGCGACTGTTCGACGGCCCGTTCCTGCATACGCTGCCGCACTACGCCCCCGAACACAAGACGCTGACCGACGCGCAGCGAGAGCTGATCGACACCGTGCGCGAAGCCGACGCGATCATCATCGCGACGCCCGGCTATCACGGCGGCGTGTCCGGCCTCGTGAAGAACGCGCTCGACACGCTCGAGGAACTGCGCGCCGACGAGCGCCCGTACCTCGACGGCCGCGCGGTCGGCCTGATCGTCACGGCCTACGGCTGGCAGGCCGCCGGCACCGTGCTGACGTCGCTGCGGTCGATCGTCCACGCGCTGCGCGGCTGGCCGACCCCGTTCGGCGCCACCGTGAACACGCTCGAAACGCGCTTCGACAGCGCCGACAGCTGCTCGGATCCGAAGGTCGTCGCACAGCTCGAGACCGTCGGCTCGCAGGCAGCCGAATTCGCGCTCGCGTTCGCGTCGCATCGCGCGGCCACGCATGCCGCATCGGTCGACGCGCTCGCGCCCGTGCTGAAGATCGCCAACCACTAACCTCAGCCTCCCCGCCGCCCGCGCCCGGCCGACGACGTTCGCCGCGCGCGGGCGCGCGTGTCCGACGGCGCGGTGCGCATCGCGCCGTCGCCGCCTGCTTCATGCCGTCTCCCCGCGCCGATAACGATCCCGCCCGCCACGTGATTTGCATTGGCCGAAAGATTGGTTCACGCGCGCCGCGGGTTTTCGTACGCTGAAAGCCCGAACCTTCCATGCGCACGCCATGAACCGCACGATCCGCTACAAGGGCTACGAAGTCGCCCCCGCTGCCGCCCGGCTGCCGAACGGGCTGTTCGCCGCGAACCTGACGATCGAGAAGGCAAGCGGCGGTCCGTCGCCGCGCGCCGTGTCGTTCGACGCGATCGACTTCTTCTTCGAAGAGGAGCACGCGCTCGCGTATGCGTCCCGCTGGGGACGCCTCTGGATCGACACGCAGGCCTGAGCGCAGCGCACGGCAGCGCGGGCCGGCTCGAAAATACGCGATTACGAAAGCTATGCAAGAATCTTTCGACTCGTAATCGCATAACAACAGCCATGTCCGACACGCTGCAGGAAGACCACGCAGCGGCAGATCACGCCATGCGCAACTGGACCTTCGAGCTTCAGGGTCCGGTCAGGATCGGTTCCGATGCGCACAGGCAGATGTTCTGCCGCATGCTGCTCGATACGCACAACCCGTACAAACCGGCCGTCATCGACTGGCCGCCGCTCAAGCCCGACGAACTCAAGCGGCTCACGTCGCTGCCGATCTGGGACATCGCCGTGCAGACCGAAGGCCGCGCGTCGATCCGCGTCGCCACCTTCGCGGCGACCGTCGGCGATCCGCTGTTGCGCCGGGCGCTCGAGATGGACGGCGCCGAGGAGGCCCGGCACAAGGTCGTGCTGTCGAAGCTGGTGCAGGCATACGGCATCGCGCTCGCCCCCGAGCCGCCCTATCCGGCGCCGAACGACCCCGAGTGGTCGTGGATGGTGACCGGCTTCAGCGAGTGCATCGACAGCTTCTTCGCGTTCGGCCTGTTCCGCTCCGCGCAGCGCTCCGGCTATTTCCCGCCCGAACTCGTCGACACCTTCGAACCCGTGATCCAGGAGGAAGGCCGGCACATCCTGTTCTTCGTGAACTGGTATGCGTGGTACTGGCGGAGTTTGCCGTGGTGGCGCCGGCCGTGGTTCTTCGCACGGGTCGCGGCCGTGTGGGCGTTCCTGATCCGGGAACGCATCGGTATCGCGCGCGGGATCGACGCGGACGGCGTCGCGCACGACGCGAACTTTCCGGCGACGAGCACCGCCGACATCGGCGATACGCTCAACCCGCGCGAACTGATCGAACTGTGCCTCAGCGAGAACGACCGCCGGATGGCCGGGTACGACAAACGGCTGTTGCGCCCGATGTTCGTGCCGCGCATGGCGCGCCTCGCGCTGCGATTCCTGAAGAAATAAGGCCGCGGCCGCAGGTGGCGGGCGGCGCCTCGTCCGGGGCGATGTACTGCGTCGCCCGGACACCGAGCGGCACAACCTCGACGTGCGGCCACGACCGTGATCCGCACCGCGACATCCTCTTTCGGACGAAAACGGGCAACCCTCCAGCTCGCGTCTCTCGATTCGCGCGCGGCGTCACGCCAGCCAACGCGCACCCATCCACGCGAAAGCGCTCGTCCGACGCGCTTGCGCGTCGTCTTTCCTCCCGCCGAATGCCCATCCTGGCCAGCAGGGTCGAGTGACCGTGGCTCAAATCTGACGTTTCCTGCTCGCTGCTCCCGGCGTACGCAACGTGCGCGTCTCCGACCGCCGTCGTGGACGATCCGGCTCGTCGTCCAATTCGCCTCCGAACCCATCACATGAAATTCGTCAATAGAGCAGATTCCAAACAGGAATCCCAATAGTCGGGTCAATGCACCTGTAGCACTTTTTTACAACTTTGTGACACAGACCGCCGGGGAAGGCCCGCCCCACGGGCCAGCACGGCCGGCGAAATGCGCAAACCAGCATAGCCGAACAACCCTTTCTTCATGCTTTTTTGATTTTTAAGAAAACCCGTCAAATGCAATTGAAAATCCGCTTTAAATCTCAAATTAACAAATTAACAAGGTCGTTCGATCGATCCGAGCTAGCGTCCCATCAAACATTACAATGCAGAAAGGCTAACGTTTGCCGCAAACGTTTGCTTTTTCATTTGTCTTACTTTTCGTGACATCCAATGTGCGTCACGGCACACAACGAACACGCATTCCATTGATTTTTATAGATTTTTTTAGCATCCCCCGCACCCGGCAGCGCCCTTCACTCGACATTTCACTTATTTTCAAATCACTTACAGTCCAATGCATCAAAACGCGATGCATTAACTATCTTTTAACTTTCCAAACGCTCCATTTATCACTGTTTGTCAATCTCAAAATAGCGCCTCAAATAAACTCCGCCCATCAATTTTGAGATTCGCGCGAACGCACGGCAGATTCATCTAACGAAAGAGACCGGTGTGTGGCGTGCTTATTTGGAGGTAGTAGGACATGAACCGCACATACCGCTCGATCTGGAACGAAGCCCTCGGCGCCTGGGTCGCTGCATCCGAACATGATTCGGCACGGGGCAAGCCGAACAAGTCCGCCATCGTGGTCGCGGCCGCCGCCGTGCTCGCACTGGGCCTCCCCGCGCTCGCGGAGGCCAACACGCTCAACACGCAGCAGACCTGTTTCACGGGAAGCAGCGGCGCGGTCGGCCGCGTGAACCCGGGCGGCACGTCAAATCAGGCAGGGGACGGTTCGGGCACCTATTCGGTCGTCGCAGGCTGTAACTCCAACGGCAACCTTTTCACCGGCGTCACGGTATACGGCTCGTTTGCGCAAGCGACTGGCAACGGCGCCGTCGCGACCGGCATGCAATCCTCCGCAGCCCTGTGGGGTGTGGCGACAGGTCTCGAAACGACCGCCAGCGGCACCGGCTCCACCGCGCTCGGCTTCGGCTCGACCGCAAACGCGCTGAACTCGGTCGCAATCGGCGGCGCGGGCGGCAACGGCACGACGCCGCTGTCGCAGGCAAACTCGACCATCGCATCCGGTGCGGGTTCGATCGCGATCGGCAGCAACGCAACCAAGGGCGCGCAATCGGCCGCATCGGACGGCATCGCGATCGGCGGACAATCGTCCGTCGGATCGACCGCCACGTCGGGTATCGCCGTCGGTCGTGGCTCGACAGTCAATGGCGCCTTCGGTACCTCGATCGGTGATGGCGCCGTCTCCAGCGCCACCAACGCCCAGGCTTTCGGCACCAACGCCAACGCCAGCGTGGCGGGTTCGGTCGCACTCGGTTCCAATGCCATCACGAACGGCACCGCGAACACGGCGACCGGCGGCACGGGTTCCGTCAGCAGCACGACGATCGGCAGCCAGACGTTCGGCACCTACGCCGGTGCGAGTTCCGCCGCGGGTGTGGTCAGCGTCGGCGCGGCCGGGGCCGAGCGGCGCATTCAGAACGTCGCCGCGGGCCTGGTCAGCGCGACCAGCACGGACGCGATCAACGGCAGCCAGCTTTATGCGGTCGCCAGTACGACGACGTCGAGCATTGCCAGCCTGTCCACGTCGACTTCGACGGGGATCAGCTCGCTGTCGACCGGGCTGAGCTCGACCAATAGTTCGGTGGCTTCGCTGTCGACCTCCACGTCGACGGGGCTGTCGTCGGCGAATAGCTCGATCTCGTCGCTCTCGACCTCGACCTCGACGGGTATCAATTCGCTGTCCACGGGCCTCAGCTCGACCAATAGCTCGGTGACTTCGCTGTCGACCTCCACGTCGACGGGTCTTTCGTCGGCGAACAGCTCGATCTCGTCGCTGTCCACCTCGACTTCGACCGGCATCAATTCGCTGTCGACCGGCCTCAGCTCGACCAACAGCTCGGTGACTTCGCTGTCGTCGTCCACGTCAACCGGCCTCTCGTCGGCGAACAGCTCGATCAGCTCGCTGTCCACCTCGACCTCGACCGGCATCAACTCGTTGTCGACCGGCCTGAGCTCGACCAACAGTTCGGTGACCTCGCTGTCGACCTCCACGTCGACGGGTCTGTCGTCGGCGAATAGCTCGATCAGCTCGCTGTCCACGTCGACCTCGACGGGCATCAACTCGCTGTCCACGGGTCTCAGCTCGACCAATAGTTCGGTGGCTTCGCTCTCGACTTCCACGTCGACCGGTCTCTCGTCGGCGAATAGCTCGATCAGCTCGCTGTCCACCTCGACTTCGACCGGTATCAACTCGCTGTCGACCGGCCTCAGCTCGACCAATAGCTCGGTCGCTTCGCTGTCGACTTCCACGTCGACGGGTCTGTCGTCGGCGAACAGCTCGATTTCGTCGCTCTCGACGTCGACCTCGACCGGCATCAGCTCGCTGTCCACCTCGACCTCGACGGGCATCAACTCGCTGTCCACGGGCCTCAGCTCGACCAACAGCTCGGTGACCTCGCTGTCGTCGTCTACGTCGACCGGTCTGTCGTCGGCGAACAGCTCGATCTCGTCGCTGTCCACGTCGACCTCGACCGGCATCAACTCGTTGTCTACGGGTCTCAGCTCAACCAACAGCTCGGTGACCTCGCTGTCGTCGTCCACGTCGACCGGTCTGTCGTCGGCTAATAGCTCGATTTCGTCGTTGTCCACGTCGACCTCGACGGGTATCAACTCGCTGTCCACGGGCCTCAGCTCGACCAACAGCTCGGTGACCTCGCTGTCGTCGTCTACGTCGACCGGTCTGTCGTCGGCGAACAGCTCGATCTCGTCGCTGTCCACGTCGACCTCGACCGGCATCAACTCGTTGTCTACGGGTCTCAGCTCAACCAACAGCTCGGTGACCTCGCTGTCGTCGTCCACGTCGACCGGTCTGTCGTCGGCTAATAGCTCGATTTCGTCGTTGTCCACGTCGACCTCGACGGGTATCAACTCGCTGTCCACGGGCCTCAGCTCGACCAACAGCTCGGTGACCTCGCTGTCGTCGTCCACGTCGACCGGTCTGTCGTCGGCTAATAGCTCGATCAGCTCGCTGTCCACGTCGACCTCGACGGGCATCAACTCGTTGTCGACGGGTCTGAGCTCGACCAACAGCTCGGTCGCTTCGCTCTCGACCTCGACCTCGACGGGTATCAGCTCGCTGTCCACCGGCCTCAGCACGGTCACGACCAAGACCGACAATCTCGGCAACAGCACCGCCGCAGCCCTCGGCGGCGGCGCGAGCTACAACCCGGCAACCGGCACGGTTTCCGCTCCGTCGTACACGACGTACAACGCGAACGGCACGACGTCGACCGCCAGCAGCGTCGGCTCGGCGATCGACAGCATCAACAGCCAGGGCATCAAGTACTTCCACGCGAAGTCGACGGCAGCCGACAGCCAGGCGCTCGGCACCGACTCGGTCGCAATCGGCCCGAATGCCATCGCCAACAACGCCGGCGACGTCGCACTCGGCAGCGGCTCCGTCACCGCAGCGCCCAACGCGACGCCGACGGGTACCGTCGGCGGCGTGACCACCACGTTCGCGGGCGGCAATCCGAGCAGCGTGGTGAGCGTCGGCAATGCGAGCACGGGCACCACGCGTCAAATCACCAATGTCGCGGCAGGCCAAATCACGCCGACCAGTACCGACGCGATCAACGGCTCCCAGCTCTTCGCGACCAATTCCGTCGTGGATTCGCTGTCGACGACGGTGTCGTCGTCCAGCAGCGCGATCTCGTCGCTGTCGACCGGCATCACTTCGTTGTCGACGGGGCTCAGCTCGACCAACAGCTCGGTGGCTTCGCTGTCGACTTCCACGTCGACGGGTCTGTCGTCGGCTAACAGCTCGATTGCATCGCTGTCCACGTCGACTTCGACGGGCATCAATTCGCTGTCGACCGGTCTCAGCTCGACCAACAGCTCGGTCGCTTCGCTGTCGACCTCCACGTCGACCGGTCTGTCGTCGGCGAATAGCTCGATTTCGTCGCTCTCGACTTCCACGTCGACGGGTCTCTCGTCGGCCAATAGCTCGATTGCGTCGCTGTCCACGTCGACCTCGACCGGTATCAACTCGCTGTCGACGGGCCTGAGCTCGACCAATAGCTCGGTGGCTTCGCTGTCGACTTCGACGTCGACCGGTCTGTCGTCGGCGAATAGCTCGATCAGCTCGCTCTCGACCTCGGCTTCGACGGGCATCAACTCGCTGTCGACCGGTTTGAGCTCGACCAACAGTTCGGTCGCCTCGCTGTCGACCTCCACGTCGACCGGTCTTTCGTCGGCGAATAGCTCGATCAGCTCGCTCTCCACGTCGACCTCGACGGGTATCAACTCGCTGTCGACCGGCTTGAGCTCGACCAATAGCTCGGTGGCCTCGCTGTCGACTTCCACGTCGACGGGTCTGTCGTCGGCGAACAGCTCGATCAGCTCGCTGTCCACGTCGACTTCGACCGGCCTCAGCTCGACCAATAGCTCGGTCGCCTCGCTCTCGACCTCCACGTCGACCGGTCTCTCGTCGGCAAACAGCTCGATCAGCTCGCTGTCCACCTCGACTTCGACGGGCATCAACTCGTTGTCCACGGGCCTCAGCTCGACCAATAGCTCGGTCGCCTCGCTCTCGACTTCCACGTCGACCGGTCTGTCGTCGGCGAACAGCTCGATCAGCTCGCTGTCCACCTCTACTTCGACCGGTATCAACTCGCTGTCGACCGGCCTCAGCTCGACCAATAGCTCGGTCGCTTCGCTCTCGACCTCCACGTCGACGGGTCTGTCGTCGGCCAATAGCTCGATCAGCTCGCTCTCGACGTCGACCTCGACGGGCATCAACTCACTGTCGACCGGACTCAGCTCGACCAACAGTTCGGTGGCGTCGCTCTCGACCTCCACGTCGACCGGCCTCTCCTCGGCAACCAGCTCGATTTCGTCGCTCTCGACCTCGACCTCGACCGGCATTAACTCGCTGTCCACGGGCCTCAGCTCGACCGATAGCACGGTGGCTTCGCTGTCGACCTCCACGTCGACCGGCCTCTCGTCGGCGAATAGCTCGATTTCGTCGCTCTCGACCTCGACCTCGACCGGCATTAACTCGCTGTCCACGGGCCTCAGCTCGACCGACAGCTCGGTGGCTTCGCTGTCGACCTCCACGTCGACCGGTCTCTCGTCGGCGAATAGCTCGATCTCTTCGCTGTCCACGTCGACCTCGACCGGTATCAACTCGCTGTCGACCGGCCTCAGCTCGACCAACAGCTCTGTCGCTTCGCTTTCGACTTCGACGTCGACCGGCATCAACTCGTTGTCCACGGGCCTGAGCTCGACCAATAGCTCGGTCGCTTCGCTGTCGACCTCCACGTCAACGGGTCTCTCGTCGGCGAACAGCTCGATTTCGTCGCTCTCGACTTCGACCTCGACGGGTATCAACTCGCTGTCCACAGGCCTCAGCTCGACCGATAGCTCGGTCGCTTCGCTGTCGACTTCCACGTCGACCGGTCTCTCGTCGGCAACCAGCTCGATCAGCTCGTTGTCCACCTCGACCTCGACCGGGATCAACTCGCTGTCGACCGGCCTCAGCTCGACCGATAGCTCGGTCGCTTCGCTGTCGACCTCCACGTCGACCGGCCTGTCCTCGGCAACCAGCTCGATCAGCTCGCTGTCCACCTCGACGTCGACCGGCCTCTCGTCGGCCAATAGCTCGATCAGCTCGCTGTCCACGTCGACCTCGACCGG
>NZ_LOSX01000006.1:0-646 GCF_001521985.1 Burkholderia sp. RF4-BP95
GATGGAATGGTAGGCCGTTGCCCTTCCTTGCCCAGGCCAATCAACCCAGAAAAATCCGGGTACTCATGCACCACTCCCGCTACACCATGCGCGCCCGCCTGCGCACGCAGGCCGTGCTGTACGGCATGCTGGGCGGCTCACTCGGCACGGTCGCCCTGTCGACGTTCACGCACTTGAAAGCCGGGCACCTCACGGCCGCAGCCGGCCTGGCCATCGCGGGCTTCGTGGCCGGATGGGTCTGTCGTCGCGCACCGGCCACACCGGACCCGGGTAACCGTCACGCCGTCTCCGACGATCTGCACGAGCTCGAGCAGCGTGTCCCCCGACGCGCCGTGGTGGCCGTCGTCATCGCTTGCCTGGCAACCGACCTGCTGGGTGCCGGAATCGGCAACCTGGCGCCGCTCGCCGCTGACATCCAGACCGTCTATCGGCTGCTCAGCGGCCCATCCGACGGGCCCGACACGCCGTCACCGTCTCGCTGCGGCCCCGGCGATGCACGTCAGGCCCCCTCGGCCGCCCGTCCGGTGCATCACGACGCTCGGCCGACCGCGATCCCCCTGTAGCACGCGCTTTGCGCGCCGCGGATCGGTTGCGAGCCTCGCTCACGCTGTCGATAGCGAGGAAACGGCGGGCGCGCGACCGGCGC
>NZ_LOSX01000007.1:0-657 GCF_001521985.1 Burkholderia sp. RF4-BP95
CGACTGGCCCGTGAGCGCGGCGCTCGGGAACGCCGACAGGAACAGCACCGTCTGCGCGACGTCCTGCACCGTCGTGAACACGCCGTCGACCGTGTTGCCGAGCATCACCTTCTTCACCACTTCCTCTTCGCTGATCCCCAGTTCCTTCGCCTGCTCCGGAATCTGCTTGTCGACCAGCGGCGTGCGCACGAAGCCCGGACACACGACGTGCGAGCGCACGTTGTGCTTCGCGCCTTCCTTCGCCAGCACGCGTGCCAAGCCCAGCAGCCCGTGCTTGGCCGTCACGTACGCCGACTTCAGCGGCGACGCCTCGTGCGAGTGCACCGAACCCATGTAGATCACGACGCCGCCGCGATCGTCCTTGTACATGTGCTTGAGCGCGGCCTTGGTCGTCAGGAACGCACCGTCGACGTGGATCGCCTGCATCTTCTTCCAGTCGGCGAACGAGTAGTTCTCGATCGGGTTGACGATCTGGATGCCCGCGTTCGACACGAGGATGTCGACCGAGCCGAACGTTTCGGCCACCTTGTCGATGCCGCTGTTGACCGCTTCCTCGCTGGTCACGTCCATCGCGACGCCGATCGCCTTGCCGCCTGCCTTGTTGATCTCGTCGGCAACCGCGTTTGCGCCGTCCTGGTTCAGGTCGGCGATCGCGAC
>NZ_LOSX01000008.1:0-269433 GCF_001521985.1 Burkholderia sp. RF4-BP95
AAGTTCGTCGGTGTCGTGAACGGCGAGAACACTGCCGTGAACATGTGGGTGTATGACGGTGGCCAGGTCGCGACCCGCAGCAATTTGACCGTGGGCGGGACGACGGTGGGTGGCGGGGCGAATGCCACGTATGCGACTGACGGGAACGTCTATGGACCGGTTTGGGGCGGATGGTTGAGCACATATCTGTCCAACACGTACGTGTCGCGCAGCGTGCCCCGCATGTCGGACCGATTGATCGTCTCGCGTGACGGATGGCAGGCAGACATCCAGCTTCAGAACCTGTATTCGCAGAACTCGAATGTGTACCTGCGGGCGCGCATCGGCGGCGGCCTGGACATCATCAACAGCGCTTACAACGCGGTTCCGTGGCAGGTGTCGGATGCTGGCGAGACGTGGCAAGACAGCACCGCTCACGTGGGTGGTGCGTCTTATCAGGCCGACGGCAACATATGGGGATCAGCCTGGGGAAACGACTATGCGTCGAACGTGGTCGCGAGAAAGGCGACTGCCGGCGCTCGCGTGCAGTGGGATTCGGGTATCTCTGAATTCGACTACGTGGGGTCAGTGAGCAGCAACATTCACGGTCAAATCGATTTGCCCGCGCCGTGGGTTGTGACGGGTCTGCGAGTCGCAGCGAGCACCAGTTCAATCACGGCGATCTGGCAGCGCGGCGTTGTGCTGCGCAACCAATAAGGAGCGAAGAAATATGGACCTCAGACAAATCGACTTCCGCAATTACACGCACGATCACATGGTTCTTAGTCTGAAACGCATGTACCCGGAGCTTGTCGCCGGCAGAGACTACCGCACGCGACATCCGCTCGGTGAAGATGGGAAGCAAAGCGGGCCGCCGGTTATCGTGTATTGGACGAGTGAATCGGTGCCGCAACCCGACGATACGGACGTGGAGGCGTTTTTCCGTAGTAACGAGGAATCGATCCGCGCCGAGCACGTTCGGTTCTTCCGGGATGCTGCTTTGAGCGCCACGGACAGCAAGCCGTTCGCGCCTCCTGACGCTCCGGACTCAGTGAAGGCACTCGCTGTCAGATGGATCGCATTTCGTGAAGCGCTGCGGAAGATTCCGGAGCAGGAAGGATTTCCGTTCGAGGTAACTTGTCCGGTTCCTCCCGACGAGGAACCGGGCAGCGAGTAAAGGCTACGTGGCGGTCGACCGAAGATCGATTGGCATGGGATCAATCTGGTGCAAATCGAAGATCGTCACTTCGTTGTAACCCTTGCGGAGCCACGGAGCGGGACAGAAGAGCCTGAACTGCGGACCAACGTTCCAGTAACGGCCAATGTTCCGACCGTTGACCCATACAACACCCTTGATCCAATGGCGCATGTCGAGGAACGTATCGCCTACTTCGTTGAGCATCATTGATGCCTTGAAGAACAACCCGGGGCGACGTGGATCAGTGCAGATCGGTCGCAGTGCCGCGACATACTCGGGACTCATGGGAAGGCAGTAGGTATGCCATCCACGGAGTTCCGTTCCATCGAGGTGTGCGGCGTCTGTTATCCCTTTTCGATCGATCATGTCGTCACCATAGTTCACGCGCCCCATGGCTTCGACAAGCACGTCGAGCGTAGACGATCCGCTCGCGATAGGCAGCGGGTCCTCATTCGTCACAAGGCGCAGCCCCTCGGCCAAGTAACGTGGCATTTTCGCTCGGCTGACCCCGCCGATATACGATCCGTCGGTGAAGACCGTTGCGTAATCGTGCACGTCGCGGAGTGTCAGTGCGCCACCAATGCCCGGCATGTCGGCCTTGCGATACAAGATGAACCCCGACGCCTGGCGATGGTGCTCCATCGACTTGAGCGGTGCGTCATCGCCCGCGACGATCGGCGACGGCAGGTTGTCCCATACCGACGAATGCAGATACGGACGCAGCGCGTAGTCGCCTGACAGGTCAAGTGCTGGTGGAACGGCCGGCACATCGGGAAGCGGTGTATCGAGGCGTGCCTGAATTATGGTTCTGTATTTCGAGAAACTGTCGGTGGCTCGCCCTTGCTCGTCGATCGGCGCGTTGTAGTCGTAGCTGGTGATGTCCGGTTGATACTCACCGGTTTTTGAGTCGAGGTTTGCGCCGGCCGAATAGCCGAAGTTCGTGCCTCCGTGGATCACGTAGATGCTGAACGAGATGCCATAGCGCATGAAGTCCGTAAGCTCGCGAGAGATGTCGGACTTTGCGCCTTGGAATTCGCGGTCACCCCAATGCGTAAAGAAGCCGGGGTAGAGTTCGCCGCCCATAACAGTCGACCCGGGGAACGTTTCGCAGATTTTTGCGACGTCGTGTGCCTTCGGCCCACTGAGTGCGATGGCACAGCCTTCGAGCGCTGTCCGGCTTTCCTGGAGCTGCTTAACCCCATCGTCGGTAAAGAACGGGCCGGGTATCCCGCCCTGCACCCACGCCGCGCGGATTTCTTCGAGGTACGCGACGTCGTTGCCGTACGTTGCATACTCGTTTTCGATCTGAAGCATGAGGATCGGGCCGCCGTTTTCCGACATCAACGGTTTGATGCGCGGCACCAACTCAGCGATGTATCGCTTCGCCGCGTCCATGTATCGGCGATCGCGGTGAGAACTGACGCGCAACTGGATGTCGTCGTGCGCAAGCAGATACGCAGGCAAGCCGCCCAGGTCCCATTCGCCGCAGATATACGGCCCTGGACGCAGCAGTACCCACATGCCTTCGTCCTGGCATAGGCGAATGAACGCCTCGACGTCTCGCTCGTCGGTATCGAACTCGAACGTGCCTTCGCTCGTTTCGTGAAAATTCCACATGACGTAGACGGCGATGGTGTTCATCCCCATAGCCTTCGCCATTTGAATCCGGTGACGCCAGTAGTCGCGCGGTATGCGCGGCGGATGCATTTCACCGCTCCGAATCTGATACGGCTTGCCGTCAAGCAAGAACGTGATGCCGTCTTCCCCGAACGTAAGGGTGTGCTTGCTGCCATCGTTTGGCGTCGGGCCAGCGGCAATTGATCGCGGTTGAAACCGCTTGGCAGCAAGATCACGGCTGCACGCGCCGAGCAGCGGCGTCAACGCCGCTGCGAAGATAAATTGTCGCCTTTTCACTTCGTTTTATCGAAATTGATGGTCCCCGAACGGCGCAAAGCGCGCCGCCTGTCCCAGTTGGTATGGAAAGTTTGCCGACTTACGGACGGCTTGCAGGAAATTCGTCTGAAGTATAGACGAATCGGGGACGGGACCGTTTCGCCGAGTGCCTAGACTGACGGGTACGATCCGCGTGAACAGTGACGGGGACGCAGAGATAGGCCGGCGTGCAAGGGGCGCGCGACGCCATGGGAACGTGACAAAAAAGCCGCAAAGCGCCTACAGGACGCGAGTGTCAAAGCCAGCGCGAAACAGTGTCAATTCGGCCGCGACGTTACAGTCGGGCACGACGATCCCGCGGGCAACCTCACGTGCCGCGCTGCGCGCGCCGCCAGCGCCCCGGCGTCGTGCCAAGCACGGCGCGAAACGCCTTGCCGAATGCCGCCTCCGACTGATAACCGACCGCCTGCCCGATTTCCGCCTGGCCGCGCTGCGTATCCTGAAGCAGCGCGCATGCATGCATCATCCGGATCCGCGCGACGAATGCGCCGACGCTCATCCCCGCCTTCGCTCGGAAATGCCGCGCATAGGTCGCACGCGACATCGCGGATGCCGCGCCGAGCGACTCGACCGTCCACGATTGCGCCGGCGCCTGCAGCACGGCCTGGACCGACGGGCCGAGCCGCGCGTCGGCGGCCAACGCGAGCCAGCCGGCCGGCACGCGCGCATCGCGGCCGTACGCGCGCAACGCGTAGGCGAGCAGCGCCTGTCCGAGCGCATTCACGATTGCACGCGCACCCGGCTGCGCGTTCGATGCCTCCGCGCGCAGCACGCTCGTCAGCAGTTGCAGCGACGCAGGCCCCGACGCCTCGCGCAACCCGACATGCAGCACGCGCGGCAGCGTGCGCATCAACAAATCACCGGCACCGCGCGCGTAGATGAAGCGCCCGCAGAGCAGGTCGACACCTGCATCGGCCGGGGCCGCGGGATCGCGATTCGACTTGACCGGCAGCACTGCACCGCCGGCCGTGCCTGGTTCGCGCAGCGACGCGGCCGACCGCACACCGCCGCCCTCGACATCGGACAAGTCGTGCGCGTCTCCCGCCGGCAACAGCACGAAATCGCCGTCGGACAGCCGCAGCGTACGCCCGTCGGCCGTGCGCAGCTGGCACGTACCGGACAGCAGCAGGTGAAACGCCGCCTCGCCGGGCGGCAACGGATCGTGCGGCATCGCGAACGGGCCGTCGAGCAAGCAGCGCACGTCGAGTTCGACATGACTGCGACCCAGCGACAACAATTGACTCAACGCGTCCATGAGACGTTTGCGCTAAAAATTGACACTCTAGCGTATCGAAACCCTCAGCATAGGCGATCAGAATAAGTGCTGCATCGCCCGAGATCGCGGCATCCGCCGCCCGATCCACTTCTTCTCGAAAGGACGCATCATGCTGAACTGGAACGAATACCGGAAGGAACTCACGACGCGCATCGGCGAAATCGCGAAGCTCTCGCCCGACACGCTGGCCGGCTACAAGGCGCTGTCCGGCGCCGGCGCCAAGACGGGCCATCTCGACGCGAAGACGCGTGAACTGATCGCGCTCGCGGTGGCCGTCACGACGCGCTGCGACGGCTGTATCGCCGTACACACGGCGGAAGCCGCGAAGCATGGCGCGACCAAAGAGGAAGTGGCCGAAGCGCTCGGCGTCGCGATCGCGCTGAATGCGGGCGCGGCGCTCGTCTACTCCGCCCGCGTGATGGACGCGCTCGGCGACTGACGCGTGCACGAAGGATGCGGCACCCGCCGCATCCTTCATCGACGTTCATCGACGATCGCCCGGCGCAGTCCGCCAACCGGCGAGCGCGCGGCAGCCGCGTATAGCGGCGCCGCGAAGTCGGCTACCATGCGCGAGAGGATTCATCGCGAAGGAGCGCTCCATGTGCCGCTGGCTCGCCTATACGGGTAATCCGATCCATCTCGAGACCGTACTGTTTCGCGCGAAGCATTCGCTGATCGACCAGAGCCTGCATTCGGAACTGGGCGCCACGACCACCAACGGCGACGGATTCGGCATCGGCTGGTACGGCCGCCCCGATGAACTGCCGTTCCGCTACCGCTCCGTGCATCCCGCATGGAACGACCGCAACCTGCGCGAAGCCGCGCGCGCGATCCGCTCGCGGATGTTCATCGCGCACATCCGTGCGGCAACCGACACGCCCGTCCAGGAAACCAACTGTCACCCGTTCCGCCATGGCCGCTGGCTGTTCGCGCACAACGGGCTGATCCGCGATTTCCACAAGCTGCGCCGCGACCTGACGATGAAGGTCGACCCGGCGCTGTTCGCTACGCTCGAAGGGTCGACCGACTCCGAGGTGATGTTCCGTCTCGCGTTGACCTACGGCCTCGAGCAGATGCCGCTGCCGGCGCTCGAACGCATGGTCGGCGTGATCGAGGACACCGCCGCGCGCTACCGCGTCGCCGAGCCGCTCAACATGACGATCTGCGCGACGGACGGCGACCGGATCATCGCGGTGCGCTACTCGAGCGAACGGCAATCGCGCTCGCTGTTTCACAGCACGTCATTCAAGCATCTGCACGAACTTTACCCACACAATCCGCGCATCGTCGAAGCGGGCGACGATGCGTTCATGGTCGTGTCGGAACCGCTCGTCGACCTGCGCGGCGCATGGGAGGAAGTGCCCGAAAGCACGGCGATCGTCGCGCATGGGGCGGATGTGCAGCAGCGGCCGTTCAATCCGCGGCACAAGTAGGTTGAAGCGGCGTCTAAATTCCCCGCCGCAGCGGGCGAAACGAGTCAGAAACGAGTCCGAATCGAACCGTATTTAACGAGTAATACGACAGGAACGTCAATGGCCGCGGCGCCCCACCATGACAGTAAAGTAAAAATATTGCGACTCCAAATCCCGATATAAAACGACCGATTCGCACGGATCGAATCGCGCATGATATAGTTGCCATCGATTTTTAGTATCCAAAAGACCATCACTGCATTCGGTGCCGACTTCTGCGTGCACTCGTCTTGCCGCTGTTTTCCGCAAATGTTTGCGTGTGATAGACGTCTGATGAATCCGCGCAAGCACACGGGAAACCGAGATATACCGCCCGCGACCGTCACCATCCGAGTCCCGCGGTATAGAGAATTAATAGTCTTTCAAAGCAGACTGTCCGGTTGATACATGCGTCGCCTCGAAGGAATACCCTAGAATATGCGTGCAACCCAGCCCCAGATCTGTCCCGGCCGCATGATTTCTTGGCAACTCCTCGTCCAGCGTCAATCGAGGGCTACGCGCACGAACGAGAGCAAGGCAGGATTCACTGCCATTAACATAAAAAAGAGGCTACATGATATTGGTTACAGGTGGCGCCGGCTTTATCGGAGCCAATTTTGTGCTGGATTGGCTGCGTCAATCTGACGAATCGGTTCTGAACGTCGACAAATTGACCTATGCGGGCAATCTCGGAACATTAAAGGCGCTGCACGGAAACCCGAAGCACGTGTTCGCGCAGGCCGATATTTGCGACCGAGCGGCGCTCGATGCATTGTTCGCCGAATACAAGCCTCGCGCAGTCCTGCATTTCGCTGCGGAAAGCCATGTCGATCGCTCGATTCACGGGCCGGCGGATTTTGTTCAGACCAATGTCGTCGGAACATTTACGCTGCTCGAAGCAGCACGCCAATACTGGAATATGCTGCCAGAGACGGACAAGGCCGCATTTCGCTTTCTGCACGTTTCCACGGACGAAGTATTCGGTTCGCTGTCGCATGCCGATCCGCAATTCTCCGAAACGACTCCGTACGCACCGAACAGCCCCTATTCGGCGACCAAGGCCGGTTCCGACCATCTCGTGCGCGCGTATCAGCATACTTACGGCCTGCCCACACTGACCACGAACTGCTCGAACAACTACGGCCCGTACCAGTTCCCCGAGAAACTCATTCCGCTGATGATCGCCAACGCGCTCGCCGGCAAGCCGTTGCCCGTGTACGGCGACGGCCAGAATGTTCGGGACTGGCTGTATGTGGGCGACCACTGCAGTGCGATCCGCGAGGTACTCGCGCGCGGCCAGACCGGCGACACGTACAACGTCGGCGGCTGGAACGAGAAAACGAATCTCGAGGTCGTGCACACGCTGTGCGACCTGCTGGACGAACTGCGACCGAAATCGGCGGGTTCGTATCGCGACCAGATCACTTACGTGACCGACCGGCCGGGCCACGATCGCCGCTATGCGATCGACGCACGCAAGCTCGAGCGCGAACTCGGCTGGAAGCCCGCCGAAACGTTCGAAACCGGTCTCGCGAAAACGGTGCGCTGGTATCTGGACCATCAGGAATGGGTCGACGAAGTCGCTTCGGGCGACTACCGGAAGTGGGTCGCAACGAACTACGCGCACCGCGCGTAAGAGGAACGGACATGGCGCGCAAGGGCATCATTCTCGCCGGCGGTTCCGGCACACGGCTCTATCCGATCACGCATGCGGTCTCGAAGCAACTGCTTCCGGTCTACGACAAGCCGATGATCTATTACCCGCTCTCGACGCTGATGGTCGCGGGCATTCGCGACGTCCTGATCATCTCGACACCGCAGGACACCCCACGCTTCGAAGCCATGCTCGGCGACGGCGGCCAGTGGGGGATGAACATCCGGTATGCGGTGCAGCCGTCGCCCGACGGCCTTGCACAGGCCTTCATCATCGGTCGCGAATTCGTGGGCAACGATCCGTCGGCGCTCATCCTTGGCGACAACATCTTCTATGGTCATGACCTCGCCAAACAGCTCGAGCACGCAGACGCGCAAGACGCGGGCGCGACGGTGTTCGCCTATCACGTGCATGATCCGGAACGTTACGGCGTCGTGGAATTCGATCAGGACTTCCGTGCCGTATCGATCGAAGAGAAGCCGGCCAAGCCGCGTTCGAACTACGCCGTGACCGGTCTCTACTTCTACGACAACCGCGTGTGCGACATCGCCGCCGACATCGAGCCGTCGCCGCGCGGCGAGCTCGAAATCACCGACGTCAATTCCCGCTATCTCGCGGACGGTGCGTTGAACGTCGAGATCATGGGCCGCGGTTATGCATGGCTCGACACCGGTACCCACGATTCGCTGATCGAGGCCGCGAGCTTCATCGCGACGTTGCAGAAGCGGCAAGGCCTGGTCGTCGCCTGCCCCGAGGAGATCGCGTACCGCCGGCACTGGATCGATGCCGAGCAGGTACAGAAGCTCGCGCAGCCGCTGTCGAAAAACGGCTACGGCAAATATTTGCTGAACATTCTTACGGATCAGGTTGCATGGCCATCACGGTAACTGCTACGGCGCTCCCCGAAGTCAAGATCGTCGAGCCGAAGGTATTCGGCGACGCGCGCGGCTATTTCTACGAGAGCTTCAACGCGCGGGAATTCGCTGCGCTCGTCGAGGCTGACGTCGAGTTCGTCCAGGACAACCACTCCCGTTCCGTAAAAGGCGTGCTGCGCGGGCTCCACTACCAGATCGAGCACGCGCAAGGCAAACTCGTGCGCGTGGTCGAGGGCGAGGTGTTCGACGTCGCGGTCGACATTCGGCGCAGTTCGCCGAATTTCGGCAAATGGGCCGGCGTGACACTGTCGGCCGACAACCATCGCCAGCTCTGGGTGCCCCCCGGCTTCGCGCACGGCTTCGTGGTGCTGTCGGAGACGGCGCAATTCCTCTACAAGACCACCGACTACTGGTTCCCGGAGCACGAGCGCAGCTTGCTATGGAACGACCCGGAGATCGGCATCGATTGGCCGCTCGACGGCGAGCCGGTGCTCGCGGCCAAGGATGCGGCTGGCAAGCGGCTCGCCGAAGCCGAGCACTACGAGTGAGCGGCGCCGTGCGACAGAAAAAATCGCCCGAGCAACGGACCATCCTGCTCACCGGCATCAATGGCCAGGTGGGATTCGAACTGGCGCGCAGCCTGCAGGGTCTCGGCAAGGTGGTCGCGCTCGATCGTGGGGAGCTCGACTTGTCGCGCCTTGATCAGGTGCGCGACGTCGTGCGCAACGTCGGGCCGGACATCATCGTCAACCCGGCCGCCTATACGGCCGTGGATCAGGCGCAGAACGACATCGCGTTGGCCACGCGCCTGAATGCGGAGGCACCGGCCGCGCTCGCAGACGAAGCGAAGCGCATCGGCGCGGCGCTGATTCATTACTCGACGGACTACGTGTTTGCCGGGACGAAGAACGGCCCGTACATCGAGGACGATCCGGTCGATCCGCAAAACGTGTACGGCGCGACCAAGCTCGCGGGCGAGCAGGCGATCGCGGCATCGGGATGCGCGCACCTGATTTTCCGTACGAGTTGGGTGTACGGCACGCGCGGCAAGAACTTTCTGTTGACCATGCTGCGCCTCGGCGCCGAGCGTGACGAACTGAAGATCGTCGCGGACCAGATCGGTGCGCCAACCTGGTCGAAGACGATCGCCGCGCTGAGCGCGAACGTCGCCGCGCAAGCTATCGGTGCCGCCATGAACGAACGGGACGGACAGCACGAATGGTGGAACACGCATTCGGGCGTCTATCACCTGTGTGCGGCCGGCTCAACTTCATGGCATGGATTCGCCGAGGCGATCTTCCGTCTTTCGAATCTGTCGAAAAAGCCGTCGCTGTCGCCCATTCCGGCCAGCGCTTATCCGACGCCCGCGTCGCGCCCGGCCAATTCCCGCATGTCGAATGCAAAACTGGCGGAGCACTTCGGCTTGTGCGCGCCGCACTGGGAAGCCGCGCTCGAGCTGTGCATGAAAGAGATGTGATGCGCGCCGTCACCCGCGACGCATGAGCCGCATGCGTACCGAATCGAGCTCGGCCGGCAACTTTCGCGAGCGCTGACGCGACCGCGTCAGCGCGACGAAGCCGAGCCGCTCGTACAGCGCGCGGGCGCGCGCGTTGCGGGTCAGCACGTCGAGCACGATGTCACGGCTGTCGTCGTCCGGCAACGCACCGCTCTCGAGCGCGTCGCGCAGCAGTGCGGTGAAGATGCCCGCGCCGCGCCGCCGCTCGTCCGTCGCGCAATGCGCAATCAGGATCTGCGCGCGCTTGGGCGCCGGAATCTCCGTTTCGAGCACCAGCCCGCGCAGCAGCTGGCCAATCGTGCGGCGCACGCCGAAAAAGCGCGTCAGGGCCCACACGACGTGAACGTCGTCGAACATCGTCCGACGCCCGTCATGGATGGCCATCACGGCATGCACGGTGCCGTCGGCGCCGACCGCGACCCGATGCCTGCGCCACGAGAACCGACCGTGACGCGACCGGAACGCCTGTTGCAGGAACGCAATGCAGCGCGCGTCGCTCTCACCGAGGAAGAAACCGAATTCGCCGACGCCGGATGCAAACACGAGCGGCGCGCATGCCGCCGCATCGTCCGCGCATGCGGCGCGAAACGGCGTCGACGCACCGGCTTGCGGCACGTCGAAGGACGGCGCGAGCGCCGCGGCGGACATCATGCCGCCCGCCCCGCCAGGCGGGCCAGCACATCGACCGTCCGGCTGATCTGCCCGGGCTCGTGCGTCGAGCAGATGAAGAACCGCAGGCGCGCGGCCTTCTCCTCGACGGCCGGATAGAAGATCGGCTGCACGTTGATCCCTTCGTCGAACATCGCGTTGGCCCACTGCGCGGCTTTCAGCGAACTTCCGGTGATGACCGGCACGACCGCATACCCCGCGCTCGTGCCGGTGTTCAGCCCCGCCGCGCGTGCCTCGGTCAGGAACTGCCGCCCGCGCGCCTGCAGTTGCGCAACCCGCTCCGGTTCGGCCTGCAGGCGTTCGAGCGCGGCCAGCGACGCTTCGGCCAGCGTCGGCGCGAGTCCGACGCTATAGAGAAAGCCCGGCGCGAGATGGCGCAGCATGTCCACGAGCGGCTGACAGCCGGCGATGAAGCCGCCGCAACCGGCCAGCGTCTTGCTCATCGTGCCCATCCACATGTCGACCTGGTCGGGCGCGACCGCGCAATGTTCTCGGATGCCCTTGCCCGTCGCGCCGAGCACGCCGAGCGAGTGCGCTTCGTCGACCAGCAGGAACGCGCCGTGGCGCGTCTTCACGTCGACGAAACGCTGAAGGTCCGGGAAATCGCCATCCATGCTGTACAGCCCCTCGATCGCGATCAGCACGTGCCGGTATTCGCGACGCACGCGCGACAGCAGTTCGTCGAGCGCCTGCCAGTCGTTGTGCGCGAAGCTCAGCCGTTTCGCACCGCTCAGCTGCGCACCCTGCACGATGCTGTTGTGCGCGAGCGCGTCGTGGACGATCAGGTCGCCGGGGCCGAACAGCGCGCCGATCACGGTCACGTTGGTCGCGTGGCCGCTCACGAACGCGACGCAATCGTCGGTCTCGTAGAACGCGGCCAGCGCCCGCTCGAGGTCGCGCTGCACCGGACGCTCGCCCGCGACCATCCGGCTCGCGGACGCCGACGTGCCATAGCGGTCGATCGCGGCCTTTGCACGCTCGGATACGGTCGAATCGCCGGCGAGACCGAGGTAGTTGTAGTTCGCGAAGTTCACGTATTCGCGACCGCCGATCTGCGTGGTCGCGCCGGCAACGCCATCGTGCACGCGGAAGAACGGTGAGTCGACGCGCAGCTTCTCGCCCATCTCGCGCATGATCCTGACCTGCTGATATTGCGGCATCGATTCGAAACGACTGCGCGCCGACGCGGCCTGCGCCGCCGGCGTACCGGGCACGCCGGGCGCCGCGGCGGCTTCCGTCGCGCGCTCGAGTTGCCGTTTCAGGGCTTTCGCCGCCAGTTGCTGGCGAAGGTGTTCTCCGAGTGCCATGTCTTGGGTTCCGGGCAGTCCGTCCGTTACGTCATTGCGTCCGCGTTACGCGGATACGTCGACCCATTCGTACGCGTCGGGCGTACCGAGCAACGCGCTGAGGAGTCGGTAATTCATTTCGTGGGTGGGGCGATGCGCGGTGACGCGCCCAAGCAGCGGCGAGCCCGAGAGCGCCAGATCGCCGACGAGATCGAGCACGCGGTGACGCACGAATTCGTCGGGCGCGCGCAGTCCGCCGATCACGTGATTGCCGATGATCGACGCCGTGCACGACGGCCTCGCGCCGCGCAGGATCGGCGTGCCCGTCAGGTAGCCGACGGCGATCGCCGGCACGGCCCACTTGATCCGCCCGTACGAACGCGACGACGAAATCTCGCTGGCGAACGTCCCCGGCGTGAGCTCGCCGTCCCACTGCATGTCGCCGAACCCCTTGAGATCGTCGCGCACGCTGAATTCGTATCGCTCGGCGGGCTCGACGCGCAATTCGCGCCGTGACGCGCCCTCGCCGTCGGCCACGCTTACCGCCTTCAGCACCCGGAGAAAGCGCTTCGAACGCCGCAGTTCGGCACGGCCGCCGGCCGCGATCGCGTCGATCCACGGCCGCGCGCTGCCGTCGAGAATCGGCACTTCTTCCGCATCGAGTTCGACGATCGCGTGATCGATCTCGCAGGTCAGCAGCGATGCAAGCAGGTGCTCGACCGTACGCACGCCCATGCCGTCGTCGGCACGCAGCATCGTGCAGAGCGGCTGCGCGCGACGCACCGCCGGGCCGGCGGCAAGCATCCCCAGTTGATGATCGCCGCGCATGCGGCGAAACACGATCCCGTGCCGTTCGTCCGACGGCGTCGCGGGCAGGATCCGCACCTGGACCCGGCGCCCGGTGTGCAGACCATGTCCGGTCATCGTCACCGGCCGGGCGACCGTGCCTTCGCTCGCCTGCCACCCCTGCGGTGCTTTCACCCGGCATGCACCGGCGTCGACTTGCATGTTGCTGCCCCCTGGTTTTTTTCGTGATCCTGATGACGTGCGAGCGTCGCCCGCGCCTCATCGCCCAATGCATGCCGCGCGACCAGCGCTTGCGCCAGCTCGTCCGATGCCGCGGCCTTTCCGTCGCCGTGCCGATCGTCGAGCAACTCGACGATGCGCTCGGCCAGCGTGTGCACCGTCGCGCCTTCCGCGATCGCCATGATCGACAGCTTGACGCCGAAGGCCTCCTCGACGGCCATGCCGAGCTCCATGCCCATCAGCGAATCCATCCCGAGATCGAGGACCGACCGGCCGGCATCGACGCGCTCCGGCGACATGTGCAGAATCCGCGCGATCTGGCCGCGCAGCGCCGTCTCGACGAGCGCGACCGCCTCGGCAGGCGGCAGCGCACGCAACTGTTCCAGCAACACGCGATCCTCGCTCGACGTCTCGGCCGCTCCCCCCGTCTGCAACGCCGTGTAACGGCGAGCGTGCGCGGCCGGCATGCCGCGCGAGATGGCGCCCCAATCGAGGCGCACGACGGCTTCGCCGGCAGTCCCTTGGGCAAGCGCGCGCTCGAGCGCGGCCATCGCTTCGTCCGACGTGATCGACGCACCGCCGATCCGCGACTGCAACGCCTCGCGCGTGCCGGCGTTGCGCGCGAGGAAGCCGACGTCCTCGATCGGCCCCCACGCCATGAACAGGCCCGGCTGGCCGGCCGCGCGACGATGCGCGACCAGCGCTTCGAGAAAGCCGTTGGCGGCGACGTACGCACCCTGCCCCGGGTTGCCGAGACAGGTCGTCGCCGACGAATACACGACGAAGAAATCGAGCGTGCAACGCTGCGTCGCGCGATGCAGGTTCCATGCGCCCGCCACCTTCGGTTCGAGCACCGCTGCGAAGCGTGCGTCGTCGACGTTGCGCAGCAGCCCGTCGTCGATCTGCATCGCCGAATGCAGCACGCCCTTGAGCGGCGTTCCGCGACGCTCGATCTCGTCGACGAGGCCGTCGAGCGTCGTGGCGTCGGTCACGTCGCATCGCGCGACCGACACGTCGGCGCCGAGCGTGTCTCGCCAGCGGTCGGCTTCGGCCTGCATTGCCGCGCCCAGCGCGCCGCCGCGACTCGCGAGCGTCAGGTGCCGCGCGCCGCGCTCGATCATCCGGCGCGCGGTCGCGAAGCCCAGCCCGCCGGTGCCACCGACGATCAGGTATGCCGCCCGCGGGTCGAGCCGCAGCGTCGGCACCGCGACGCCACGCGTCGGCGCCGGCGTGCCCGACGGATAGGTGACCAGCACCTTGCCGATCTGGCGCGCCTGCTGCATGTAGCGGAATGCTTCCTCCGCACGTGCGGCCGGGAACGCGCGGTATGGCAACGGATGCAGCACGCCGGTGGAGAACAGGCTCATCACTTCCTCGAACAGTCGCGTCGTCAGCGACGGCAGCACGCCCATCAGCTGATCCGCGTCGATGCCGAAATAGCTGATGTTGTTGCGGAACGGCCGCAGGCCGATCTGGCTGTTCTCGTAGAAGTCGCGCTTGCCGAGTTCGAGGAAGCGGCCGAACGGACGCAGCGTATCGATGCTTCGCACCATCGCTTCGCCCGCGAGCGAATTGAGCACGACGTCGACGCCTTCGCCGTGCGTGCGCGCACGGATCTCGTCGGCGAACGCGAGGCTGCGCGAATCGAACACGCGGTCGACGCCGAGCAGGCGAATGAACTCGCGCTTCTCGTCGCTGCCCGCAGTGGCGAAGACTTCCGCGCCGAGATGCCGCGCGATCTGGATCGCCGCGATGCCGACCCCGCCCGCGCCGCCGTGCACGAGCACGCGCTCCCCGCGTCGCAGTCGCGCCAGTTCGCACAACGCGTAGTACGCGGTGAAGAACGTCGTCGGAACCGTGGCGGCCTCCTCGTACGACATCGTGTCGGGCTTGCGTGCGATCGCGGTCGCGCGCGTGACCACGCGCGTCGCGAACGATGCCGGCGCGAAACCCAGCACCGCGTCGCCCGGTGCAAACCCTTCGACGTCCGCGCCGACCCGCGCGACGCGTCCCGACATTTCCATGCCGATCGTCGCGCCCGCGAAGCCCGTCTCGACGGCTTCGTCGGACAGCAGCCCCATCGCGTACATCACGTCGCGGAAATTGAGCCCCGTCGCCATCGGCTCGATCTCGACCTCGCCGGCGGCGAGATCGCGTGCCGGCATCGCGAACCATGCGAGGTTGCGCAACGAACCCGGCATGTCGAATGCGAGCCGCGCCCCCGTCCGGTCCGATGCGCTCGACGGCGCATCGTCGCGCTCGGCCGCCTGCGCGGCCGGCAGCATGCGCGGCACGTAGCGGCCCTGCGGCGCAAGCAGCACTTCTTCCTCGCCATCGTCGCCGAGCAGCGCCATCGCAAGCTGCGACGCCGGTTGTTCGACGGCGCGATCGACGTCGATCAACCGGAGCGGCAGCGTGGGATACTCGTTTGCGATCACGCGGCCGAGGCCCCACAACGTTCCATGCTCGGGGTGTGACGACGCGCCTGCGGCGAACGGCGCGCCGCCACGCGTCACGACACACAGTCGCCCGCGCTCCGTCGCGCCGGCGGCATCGAGATCGCGCACGATCGATGCCAGCGCGAGCGCGCCACCGTGCTGCGCGCGCATCATGGCCGCACCGTCGGCGGTGTCGAGCGATGCAAGCGGCGCCACGAACACGACATGCGCCGGCTGCCCGGCCGGCTGACGCGCCGACCATGCCGCGGCGTCACGCACCGCTGCCGACTCGACGCGGCAGCCCAGCCGCTCGAGTTCGCCCGCCAGGGCGATGCCGAACGCATCGTCATCGTCCTGCACGATCAGCCAGTGCGCGCCGTCACGCTGCACCATGCGCGCTCGATCCTCGTCCCGCGATGCGCCGGCCGCCTGCTCGCGGGCAGCCGGCTTGCGCGCGACGACGAACGTCGGCATGCCCTCGAGATCGAGGCCTTGTTCGGTATCGCGCACCACGTCGACCAGTCCGGCGCGTTCGCACATCGACTCGATCGCGCCCGGCGCCAGCGTGCCGTACGCGCAGGCAGCGCCCGCGCCACCCGCCGTGCCGAACACGATGTCGGAGAAGCGGCTGCGGCGCGCATCGGCGATGACGACGAGCCCGCCCGGCGCGAGCCGTTCGGCGATCGCCGTCAGCGCGGCGAGCGGATCCGGATGATCGCCCAGCATCCGGTTGACGATCACCACGTCGAACGGCGTGGTATCGCGGCATTGCGAGAACAGCGGCGCGTCGGTCGCGAACGCCAGCGTCCGTACGTGCGCATGCGCCTCCGCATCGAACCCGGCGAGCTGCTGCGCCGTACCCGCCAGCAGGTATTCGCAGCGACCGGCCGGCACGTCCACGTCGAGCGGCTGCAACACGTCGCCGCTCGCGGCGCCGAACTCCAGGACACGCAAGCGGCGTGCGTCCGGCCACGCCGCGACGGCCTGCGTCACGCAGGCGGCGAGCAGCGCGCGCGCATGCGCCCAGGTCGGCGATGCATCGAAGAACTGCTCGACCAGACTGCGCCCGGTCGACGACAGCAGCGCGCCCTCGGGCGACGTGTCGCGCAGCACGCGCGGCAGCGCCGCGCCGACGTGCGCCAGCAGCGTCAACTCGGCGACATGGGCCGGCGATGCCGCCAGCACGTCGCGCCACAGCGCGTCACGCGCGGGCATCGCCGCGCAGGCTTCGTCGTCGCGAACCAGGCGATCGCCTTCGAAGCGCGCCAGCCCGTCCTCGACGACGATTTCCGCCAGTCGCGCGACCTGTTGCGGATGCGTGTTCGTCAGCAGCGCCGGCTGGGCGAACACGCCGAGCGCATCCAGCGCGTCGAGCGCATGCAGACCGGCAAGCACGTCGAGCAGCGGCAACGTTTCGGTCAGATGCTGCGTGCGGCGCGCGAGGTCCTCACGCGCCATGACATGCGCGTTCGCACGCTCGACGAGCACGCCCGGCGGCGGCAACGCGTCGGCCGTGTAACCGGCGGGCAGCGGCCGCGCTTCGAGCACGTAGGCAAAGCGCGCGGGCGCGCCTTGACGGCGCCCGGCGAGATCGACGCGACGGAAGCGGCACGCGGAAAGGCGCGCGACGATCTTGCCGTTTGCATCGATGAATTCGAACGACGCGACGATCGAATGCGGGCTGCGGCGATGAATGCGCGCCAGCACGCGACGAATCGCTTCGCCGCTCAGGAAATCGACACGGCCGATCTGCACGGGGACAAACGCCGAATGCGCATCGTCCGGCGTGGCACCGGCCTGCGCCAGCACCGCGAACAGCGGATGGAAGCCGCTGTCCATCAGCGCCGGATGCAACAGATAGTCCGATCGCGCATGCTCATCGGCAAGAACCGACGGCACATCGAGCTCGGCAAGCGCGTCGTCGCCCGACACGCGCAGCGACCGCACCCACCGGAACGCGGGCCCGTAGCTGAGGCCGATCGCCGTCGTGCCCGCATACAGCGCGTCGCCGGAAAGCGCCGGACGCGACTGCAGACGGGTGACGACGGACGCATCCGGCATGCTGCACGCACCGAGCGTATTGCCGCTTTCGAGCAGGCGCCCCGTCACGTTCAGGTTCCACGGGCCGTCCGACATCCGGTCGCGTGTCTCGATCGTAAACGACGCGGTGCGCACGTCGATCGCGAACCGGAACAACTTCGCGTGCTGCGGCTGGAACACGACCGGCATGCGGATCTCGACGTTCTCGATGGCCGCATCCGGTGTGCCGAAGAACCTGCGCGCCGCCGCGAGCGCCATTTCGACATAACCGGCGCCCGGGAACGCGACGCCGCCGTCGACCACGTGATCGGCGAGCATCGGCACGCGCTGCGGATCGAGCTGGTTCTCCCACGCGAACGCATGCTCGTGCAGGCGATAGCCGAGCAGCGGATGATCGACGCGACGATTCACGAGCCCGTAGCCCTCGACGCTCGGCACGAGCCAGTAACGCTCGCGCTGCCACGGATAAGTCGGCAGCGCGGCGTGCGGGACATCGGGAACGAGGCGGTCGAGATCGACGCGCGCCCCCTGCGCGACCGCCGACAGGATCGCATGAGCGAGCATGTCCGCGCTGTCGTGCTGACGCTTGAGCGTCGGCACGACGACACCCGGCGCGACACGTGCGGCAAGCGTCTGCTTCACGTAAGTGCGCAGGATCGAATGCGGGGCGATCTCGACGAACACGCGCACGCGGTCGTCGGCCAGGCGCGCAATCGCGTCGCCGAAACGGACCGGCTCGCGAATGTTGCGCCACCAGTAACCCGCGTCGAGCGCGGTACCCGGCAACGTGTCGCCGGTCACCGTCGACACGAATCGCGTGTGCGTATCGCGCGGCGCGAGATCGGCCAGCCCGTCGCGTACGACCGGCTCGATCGCATCCATGCGGCTGCTGTGGAACGCGTAATCGAGGCCGAGCATCTGATAGAAATGGCCGGCGTCCGCGAGCGCCGCGCCGATTGTTTCGAGCGCGGCTTGCGAACCTGCGAGCGTCACCGAGTCGGGACTGTTGGTGCCCGCGATTTCAATGGCCGCGGCGAGATCGAGACGCGCGATCCAGTCGCGCGCCGCAGCTTCGCCGATGCCGGCCGCCGCCATCCTGCCCGCGCCGCGCGTCAGGCCCTGGGCACCGCTGCGAATCCGGATCACGCGCACGGCCTCGGCGAGCGTGAGCGCGCCCGACACCCAGGCCGCCGCGATCTCGCCGACACTGTGGCCGACCGCCGCATCGAAGCGGATGCCGCGCGCGGTCAGCACACGCGTGATGCCGACCTGCATCGCGAACAGCAGCGGCTGCGCGTTCTCGGTCGCGGCGAGCCATTCAGCGTCGACACCTTCGCACATGACGTCGACGAGCGACGCGTTGCCGTCCGCGCGCCACAGCGCATCGACTTCGTCGAGCGCCGCGCGAAACACCGCATCCTCGGCATAGAGCCGCTTGCCCATCCCGGCCCATTGACAGCCGTTGCCCGCGTAGACGAACGCGACGGGCGCGTCGCCTTCGATGGCCTGCCCCTGCACGGCGCATGCCGGCAGCCCTTGCTCCGACGGCTCCGCAAGCGCGGCGAGCGCCGCCTGGCCTTCAGCCTGATCCGCCGGCGCGACGACCGCGCGATGCTCGAGCCACTGGCGACGCCGTGCGGCGGCGGCCGCGAGCGCGGCCCAGTCGGCACCCGACTGCAGGCGCGCGAGATGGCGTGCGGCGACGGCTGCCAGCGCGGCCGGCGACCGTGCGGTGAGGACGAGCGGCGGCAACGGAGCATCGACCCTTGCCGCCGAATGCGCGACTGGCGCCGGCGCCGCCGCTTCGGTGACGACGACGTGCGCATTCGTGCCGCCAAAGCCGAACGAATTGATGCCGATGGTCAGCGGTGCATCGCCGCGCGCGAGCGGCGTGAACCGATCGACCACGCGCAAGCGGCCGCCTTCGAAATCGATGCCGGGGTTGGGCGTGTCGAAATGCAGCGAACGCGGCACCGCGCGGTGCTTCAGGCACAGCACGGCCTTCAGCAGACCGGCCATGCCCGATGCCGTTTCGAGGTGTCCGATATTGGTCTTGACCGAACCGATCAGCAGCGGATCGGATTCCGGCCGGCCGCCCGACACCGCGTCGATCAACGCGCGCGCCTCGATCGGATCGCCGACCGCGGTGCCCGTGCCGTGCGCCTCGAGATACGCGAGCGTGCGCGGATCGATGCCCGCGCGCCGATACACGGCGCGCAGCAGGTCCGCCTGCGTCGCGGCTGCCGGCACGTTGATGCCGCCGTGCGAATGACCATCCGAATTCACGCCCGATCCGGCGATGACCGCGTGGATCGTATCGCCGTCGGCCACCGCCTGGTCGAGCGGCTTGAGCAGCACGAACGCCCCGCCTTCGGCGCGCACGTAGCCGTCGCCGGTCGCATCGAATGCGCGGCAGCGGCCGCGCGGCGACAGCATCGACGCCTTCGAAAAACTGACGAATCCGAACGGATGCAGCAGCAGGTTGACCCCGCCGGCAAGCGCCATCGCCGTCTCGCCGGACTGCAACGCGCGGACTGCCTGATGCAGCGCGACGAGCGAGGACGAGCAAGCGGTGTCGACCGACATGCTCGGGCCGCGCAGGTCGAACAGGTAGGACACGCGGTTCGACGCAATGCTGAGCGTGTTGCCGGTTGCCGAATACGGATCGATCGTGTTCATGTCGTCCATATTGCGGTTGCCGTAATCCATGCCCGCCACGCCGACGAACACGCCGCAGTCGCGTCCGCGCATCGCGGCCGGACGCACGCCGGCGTCTTCGAACGCCTCCCACGCGAGTTCGAGCAGCAGCCGCTGCTGCGGATCCATTTGTGCTGCCTCGCGCGGCGAGATGCCGAAGAATTCGGCGTCGAAGCCCGCGACGTCGTCGACGACGCCCGCCGCGAACGTGTAGCTCTTTCCCGGCTCCCGTTTCGACGGGTGCCGATAGAACGCCGTGCCGAACCGGTCCGGCGGAATGGCGGTCACGGCATCGCGCTCGTCACGCAGCAGTTGCCAGAAGTCGTCGGGTCCCTCAACCCCACCGGGAAAGCGGCAAGCCATCCCAACGATTGCAATTTTCTTTTCCATCATCACGCCGGCGTCCGAAGCATCCCGGTCGGCGAAGCGGCGCGAGTGCAATCGACGTGCACCATCGCGCGCTGTATCGCGGCACCGAGACTCTCGACGCGAAGGTTTCGGTGCTCGCCGAAATCGTTCGCGAAGTTGCGCCAAATAAAGTAATCGCTATTGGTCGGTTCGGTTTCGAGCGCGTCGAACACCGAAGTCAGCGCGGGAACGTGATCGCCGTAAAAGCACAGCACGGTCGGACGCTCCCGCTTGCGGAGATAATCAGTCAGCTTGCCGATCATGCCGTCGGCATTCTCGACGTGTCGAAGATAGGCGGTCAGGTCGCGCCAGCGCGCGTCGTCGCCGAGCGTATGCCGCGATTCGGATTCGCCCGGCCCGACCGGTTCCAGATGCAGCGGGCCGTGGTTCTCCATCGTGATCGCAAACGCGAACACCGGCCCGTCGCCGTGCTCCTGGAGGGCCGCGATGATGGCATCGGCCACCGGGCCGTCTCCGATATAAGGCCCGACTCGCGCGGCACCGCCGAAATCCCGAATATCCAGAAAACGGTCGAAATGCATGAACCGGAATGCCCGGTTGCGCCCGAAGAAATCGGCGTGATACGGATGAATCGCGAGCGTGCGATATCCGCCTCGCTTGAACCAGCCGGCCAGCGACGCACATGCGCGGCGCACATACATGTATGGGTAGAAGCGCGAATAGCCGAGCGCCGCCGACGGCAATCCCGTCAGCATCGCGAATTCGCTGCGCATCGTATTGGCGCCCCAGGCGGGAACGTCCAGGCTGCCCTGCGTGAATGCCTCGCGGCGGGCGCGATCGAAATTCGCGTACGGCTCCGCCGACACGCATGCGCCGAGGCGACGCGCGTCGAAATAGGATTCGCTCTGGATGACGATCACGTCCGGCGTGCCGTGCGGACGGCCGCCGGCGAACGGCCCGGCGTCGACCGCGCGAAAGAACGCGTTGCGCTCCGCACGCCGCAGCCCGTTGACGAGGTAAGCGACGAATGCCGCGAAGAAACCCGTCCGACGCTGGTCCGCCATCGGGTCGAGCGTCAGCGGTATGCGACGCGACAGCGCGACACAAAACGGCGCGCAAGCGACCGCGATCACTGCGGCGGCGCCACGCGCCAGCATGCCGGCCGGTTGTTCGAGCAAAAACCCGACCGTCGCGACCGCCACGGCGGCAACGATGCCGAACACCTTGCCCGCACTCAGAAACGGCAGATAAAGACGCGGATGGGCGAAAACCTGGCTGAACAGGCTCAGGTCCGTAAAGACGAAGGGTTCACGCAGGGATTCGTATTTTGCGTTGCTGATGACGGCCAGCAACGCGATCAGCACGAGGGCGACGGATGCCGAGAAAAGCGGCCGTGCCGTCACGGCGAAAGTCGCGCCCGCCACGATCGCGAACGCGCAGACATGCAGAGCGATCGCCGTCGGCGAACGGACGAACGACGCGCGCGGATACGCGATGGCCTCTACGAGAAACGAGAGTGCGGCTGCCGCAGCCGCGAACGCGAATCCGGGCAGCACGTCACGCCTTCCCGCGCGGGAGATAGGACAGACGACCGAGAATGGCATCCGCCAGCGTGGCCGGCAGCAGGCGCAGCAACTTGATGCCGAAGGCAAGACTGAACGGAAAGGCAATTTCCACGCGGCGTCGCGCGAGGCGCTTCTTGATGTAACCGGCAGCCTTGTCCGCACTCCACATGAACGGCTTGCTGCCCGGGAAGACGTCGCTCATCGCCGTGCGGACAAAGCCCGGCATCACGACCGACAGGCCGATGCCCTCGCGTGCGAGGATCGGGCGCACGGAATCGCAGTAAGCGACCAGCGCCGCCTTGCTCGCGCAGTAGGCGGGCGAGATGGCCATACCCCGCAACGCGGCGAGCGAACTGACGACCGCGATCTGTCCGCACCGGCGCATGCGCATCCGGTCGATGGCCGGCAGCACCGCATGCAACGCGCCGTACAGGTTGGTATCGACGACATCGGCGGTGCGCGCCATGTGCTCCCAGTCGTCCGCGGACTGCAGCGTGCTGGCCACGCCTGCATTCGCAATCATCAATTCGATTGGATAGCGCGTATCGAAATCGATCATCCAG
Source organism: Burkholderia sp. RF4-BP95 (assembly GCF_001521985.1). Classification (NCBI taxonomy): domain Bacteria; kingdom Pseudomonadati; phylum Pseudomonadota; class Betaproteobacteria; order Burkholderiales; family Burkholderiaceae; genus Burkholderia; species Burkholderia sp. RF4-BP95. Next base: position 22,556 of record NZ_LOSX01000008.1, read on the forward strand.
TCCTGGACGGTGGCCGAGTCGCGCACGTCCATGCAGCCGATCACGACGCGGGCGCCGCGCGCACGGCACTCCGCGGCGACGGATTCCAGCCGCGCCGAATTTCTGCCGATCAACCCCAGCGTGGTATCGGGCGCGGCATAACTCAATGCCAGCGCACGTCCAAGCCCGGCACTGCTGCCGGTTATCACGATTGCTCGTGGCCCGCTTGCGCTCACCTGCCCTCCCCGGTTGCGAATATTGCTGCTTTCCATCGTTTTAAACAGACTTTGTTTTTCAGCGGTGTCTGGTTATCGATCTTCAAGCGCGAAGCGCTGCCTGATATTTCGATCAAGCAGCAGACAACATTATCGATTTATTGCGTTCGATTATTTCGTATGATTTGACTACGTCCGCGACACATCACGCATTGGCACGGAACATCGGTGTAGCGATGTGCGACCGCCCGAATCAGGGTTGCGAAAAAATGTGCGGGCCATGCAGCGAAACGACACCGCATGGAAATTTGCGCGACGCGAAAGGTTGTTGGCCACAAGCTTACAACGCGCCGACGCGATCATACATCAATATTAATATTCGAGTAATACCTTGCATGTTACGACCGCTTACGCCGCACATGCTCTCGCCGATCGGAACCATGCAAAACACGAAACTCGCATTGCTTGCAATCGTCAGGCACCGGTCGCACGCCGATCCGCGAAGTGCAAACATCGGAAAAAACTGCCGAATCATTTCACTTGACCGTCCGGTAGCGGTCCATTCGCACGACGTTTTAGTCGCGTCGAATGCCGATGATCGCGTCACCGTTCGGCCGGCTGCATGCGGCAATCCTGCAAGCCGTTGTTAAAGTTGCCTGGCCATTTATCAGACATGAATCTCCGACTTGGCGGGTTCGATGAGAGACTGTCTGGTGGCATTCTGCCCCGTCCAATTGGGACGTACAGAATTCCTCGAATCTTCTTTGCAAATCTTGATGATCCTTCGACTCGCTTGATTCGCCGGGTCACGTATGCAAATCGTCAGGCGGCACCTCCAGATCGGCGCCGGACCGGAGACGGGAGCGAAGCCGGGCAGCCGCGCCATCGGTAAAAGTGAACGCACGCTCCGATTCGATCGAGCGAGCACCGCCGGTCAACGCATCGGCGGCCTGAGGCATTCGTCGTACAACATCGTTCGTGATCTTGCGCTCCCTCGTCGTGCAAATACCTGCGTTTCTTTCGATGCTGACAATCAGCTTTACGGACCATATGCGAGAAAGGAAGGCGCCCTTAACAAATCGGCAATCCGTGCCCGCCATTCGGGTCGATTGGACTGCGCTTACGCGGAAATCACGATTGCACGCGGGCACGATGCTCTTGCCATGACCAAAAGAGAACCATACCGAAGCCGACGCAAACCGTTACGTTGAGCGGAATCAAAACATAGTTCTTCTTCTGAATCGCCAGAAAAACCGTCATGAGTGAATAGGCGAACGTGGCGATTTCCCCGGCCAGCAGAACTGCATTGATGCGAGGCATCGTCGAGCGATAGGCTTCCCTGCCTTTTGGCGTGCGATGAAAGCCGCTATACACGCCGAAAACCGCACGGACGCCCCCCGCGAAGTAATACCAGGCCATCGGCAAAAACATCGCGATATAAAGGTAGGTATCCCATACCGTTTTCAGAACACTCGGCTTGTCGTCGAATCTCGCGCCCTTGCGCGAACCGAACGCATTCGCAAGCGCCCAGATCGCCACCAGAACGAAAAAGACGAATGCGCCGAGATGAATCCCCTCGCCGTCGAAATGCACCAGGCAAGTCAACGGCATGCTGAGCAGTATCAGCACATAGATCGAAGCCAGCAGCACGGACGAGAACATCACCGAGATCGCGTGCATCCGCTTCATCAGCGGCATGCTTTGCGACAGCATCTGTCCGACATGCTTGAACCCGCTGTGGATCAGGCCGCGCCCCCAGCGTTCGCGCTGAATGCGAAACGCGCTGATGGTCTCCGGCAGCACTGACATGGAAACGACTTCTCGCAGATACGCATACTTCCATTCGCCGAACTGCGCGCGATAGCCCAGGTCCACATCTTCGGTGACCGTCGACGCATTCCAGCCGCCCAGCGCATCGACGCACTCCTTGCGCCACACACACGAACTGCCGCTCAGCGACGCCATGTCGCCGTCCTCGCTCAGCCCCACCGTCACGTATTGCTGGTGGCCCATTTCCATGGCCTGGAAGCGTGTCAGGAACGACGCGTCGCGATTCTCGTAGCCGATGCCGGTCTGAAGGAAGCCGAGCTTCGGATCGGTGAAACACGGAATGGTCTTCAGCAGGAAATCCGCAGGCGGCACGAAGTCCGCATCGAAGATCGCAAAGAACTCGCCGGACGACTGCTGGATGCCGTTGACCAGATTGCCGGCCTTGTAGCCCGTTCGCGACTGACGCTTGATGAGCCGGATGTCGATTCCGTCGGCGGCGTAACGATCGACCTTCGCCCGCGCGAGCTTCGTCGTCGCATCCGACGAGTCGTCGAGCACCAGGATCTCGATCTCGTTGGACGGATAGGTCAGGCGGCAGGCCGCATCGATCAGCCGCTCGACCATCTCGGACTCGTTGCAGATCGGCAGCAGCACGCTGACCCGAGGATGAAACCCGTCTTCGGATATCCGGACGGGCTGCGCCAGGTCGGTCAGCTTGCGCCGTTCGACCTTGCGGGAAATCAGCAGCACGCGCAATTCGAGCAGCACGTACAGCGCAAAGTAGAGCACCACCAGCAGGAAAACCAGCTGGGCAGCGTAGGAAAGCAGCGCGAGCATCGTGACCACTTCCCCTCAGATTTTCACGACGGCGCAGATTTCTTCCAGCCGGTGCGCCCACGTATGGTTCTGCCGTACGTAGCGTGCGCCTGCCTCGGCCCGGTCCAGATCATCCTGCGACGGGCCGTGCCGAAGCCGCGAAAACAACTCCCGCGCTTCGTCATGCGTATCGATTACGTGGCAGAACTCGCGGAAATACCGGTCGACCGCGCAGCTCGCGTTGGTCACCGCGATGCCGCCGCACGCGAGAATCTCGAGCAGGCGTCGCGAGAACATCGTCTCGGAGCCCGTCACCGAATTCACGTTGATCGAGATCGCATGCGACTTGTACACCTGCGCGGTTTCCCGATGCGGCACCCTGCCGTGCACGCGCAGCCCGTTCTGCTTCGGATAGCGGAACTCGAAGAAGCGCGACAGGCGATCGTGATTGCGATCGAATACGTTGAGCTGCAGATTGCTCTGCTCGCAGGTGTCGAACACCATGTCGAGAAAACGGCGGCGTTCATTCAGGATGCGCCGGTAGTAGCTGCCCGTGAAGCACGCTTCGTTGCGAACGAAATTGAAGCCCGAGAAATTGTGCGACGCCGGCTGATACGGCATCACCAGCGTATTGACCGGCACGTGCGCGGGCACCTGCTGCCGATATCGGTCGAGACAGGCCTCGTCGGTCGTGAACACGTAGTCGAACACCTTCGCCACGTCGATGAACGTATCGAAGAACGCGCCGTCGTCCTTGTTCCAGAATACGGTCGGAACGCCCGCGCGCCTGGCGAAGTCGACCAGGCGAAAGATCGCCGTCGGCTTGCTCAGCCGCATCGGCGGCGACTGTCGCGCCAGCTCGTAGCGCCAGCTCCCGTCCACGCCGTGAAACGCCGATTCCACGAGCACGAGATCCGGTTTCCAGTTGCCGATCACGTCCGCGTAGTTGACAGGCGTCATGGTGCGCACGCGACATTCCGCCGACAGGCAGTCCGCCGTGAAGTAATCGGTGACGAGCGCGATCTTCAGGCCCCCGAAGCGTCCGGCCTGCTCCACATCCTCCGCAACCGTCGGATAGTCGTAGACCAACGAACCCAGTTTTCTAATGACCCTGCCGACCATTTAACCCCTCACCCTGCGACATTGGCAGTGCGTTCATGACAAATTCGCGCCAGCGGCGCTGTGTGGCCGCGTATTCTCTCGCCTGGCCACGGAGCGCCGCGAGCGTACCGCGATCGGACAACGCCGCATCGATCACCCGTGCCAGGTCGATCGCATCGCCGGCCTTGAAAAACCAGCCAGCCGGGCTCGGACCCATTTCGTCGCGAAACACCGGCAGATCCGGCACGATCACCGGCTTGCCCATCGCGAGCGCTTCCACGAGCTTGATCGGCGGCACGATCTCGCAAACCTTGAACGGCTTGCGCGGGATGCACACCAGTGCGCAACGACCGAGCGTCCTGCGCGCCTGCTCGGGCGAAGTCCGGCCCAGAAAGCGAATCTGCTCCGACAATCCGAGGCGCCGGACCTGCGCCTCCAGCGCCGGCCGTGCCTCGCCTTCTCCCACGATCTCGACCCGCACCGCGCGCCCTTGCCCACTCAACCGGCCGACCGCATCGATCAACGTGTCGAGTCCTTCATAGCCGATCAGCGAGCCTGCATATCCAATCGTGTCGGCGTCGATCTCCTCGGGCGCCGCGGGTGTAAACCGTTCGGGATCCACACAATTCGGCAGCAGATGCATCCGATCGCCGGCAATCCCCCAGCGATCGCGCGCGAACCGGCCCAGTTGCGCCGAGATCACGAACAGCTTGTCCGCGTGCCGGGCCACCAGACCCTCCAGCTGCAGCCCCTGCGCGAACCCCTGCCGCCTTTCGTATTCCGGCATGCGCGAGATGCGCGTCAACTCCCACAACCCGCGCATCTCGTACTGGAACGGAATGCCCAGTTGCCGCGCCGCCAGCAGGGCCGGCAACGCGTTCACGTGATTCGACGCCGCGTGGATCACCGACGCGCGATGCTGCATGGCCACGCGCGCGATGACGGGCGCCGCCTGCAACGCATACATCAGCACCGGCCGGTTGTTGAACGGCGCGCTCGCATGCAGATACCGGACCTCGCTCACCTGCGTCTCGCTGCCGGCGGCGTCGGTCAGGCGATCCGCGCGATCGCCGGGATAGCCGGGCCGCGTCAGCGGATGCACACGACCGCCCGCAGCCGCCAATGCGCGCACGACTTCGTGCGTGCGCGTCGTATAGCCGCTCGTGTGATACGGCAATGCGCTCGCCGCCACGTACAGCATGCTGTCCGGATCGCCGACGAACGGCACGCCGCGCGAACGCTGCTTCAACTTGCGCTCGAGCACATGCGCCGTCAGTCGACGGCTCATCGCGAGCAGCGGCTCGATCAACGCCGTCTGCAACGAATCGAGCATCGTACTCATGCTTTCGCCGCCCTGGCCGCTTTCAGTTCGGCACGGGCGAGATCGGTCGTATGCGTGGTCCGGATCCTGCCGCGGGCCTGCAAGTCCAGGAATTCCGACGTCGTGATCACGTCGTAGTCCTTCGTCAGGCGCGACAGGAGTTTCCGGTAGCCTTCGACACGCTGGTCGTCCCGATAGGTCGCATGCCCGTTCTCGTCCCAATACAGCAGCGACCACGAATGAAGCAGGAAAATCGAGAACGTCGGACTGCCGCTGAACGCGTCCAGCAGCAGCTTGCCCCACCACGGACGAAACCGGAAATACGGCGATTCAGGATAAGTCAGGCGTGCCCACCATTCTTCCTTGCCGACCTTCGGCAAGATCTTCTTTTCCGTCATCGGCACTTCGATCACGCCGTTCGACCACTGGAACGGCAGATTCGTGGGCTCGCTGTAGTTGCACTGCCCGGCATGGACCGCGCACAGGGAATTGTTGAACGACAGTTGTACGCCGGTGGACTTCAGCGCCCGGATCGTCGACGCGTTCCAGCGAAACGAACCGGCACGGTGCGCCAGCACCGGCTTGCCCGTTTCCGCCGAAATCAGCCCGCCGAAGTGACGAATCACGAACTCCGCGCGCGCATCGTCCGTGTATTGATTCATGTATTGCGGCCGTCGCGCGAGGCCGTGCTCGGCCCAGAACGAGTCCGGCAGGTATTCCGGATGCGTATGCAGTTGAACGTCCTGCCCCGCGGCATCCAGCCGGCGCACGACCTCCTTCGTTTCATCGAGGTGTGCATACGCGCCGCACTGATCCACGAAGAACACGTGCTTGACGCCGAACTCGTCGCCGATGGAAGCCATTTCGGCAACCCCTGCCCGCCCCTTCTCGTGCACACCCCACATCAGCCGTTTGACGTGATCCTCCGTGGCGCGCTTGGGCAGCGCCTCGGTATCCACCGTCAACATGGCATAGCGATTTCTATCCATCATGTTCAGTTCACTTCCACCAATGCCTTCCAGTCGGCGTCGCTGGCCTGCGCCGCGGCCGGCGGCACGATTCGCGCATCGCGATAGCGCCACGCGAGATACGCGCGCTTTCTTTCGCGATACGAACGATCGTCGCCGCTCAATTCCGGCAGGTATTCCACCAGCCAGCCCAGTCGCGAATAGAAGGCGAAATCGGCCACGTCGGTCACCAGTACCGGCGCCAGCGCATCGTTGCCTTTCAGTCGCGCGGAAAAACCTTCGCACGCACGGCGCAGTGCATCGCGCTCCGTACCCGGCGCCCAGATCAGCAATGTGTCCGCTTCGGCCGAAACCGGCGCGTGCTTCAGGGTCGGCAGCCACGGATAGTTCGTCACGTGAGGCGTAATCACACCCAACGTGGCCAGCACGCGCCTGATGCCGCGCCACGCGCGCTCCTTCAGCGTGGCAGGCGGCTTCCCGGCGAGGAGGTCATGGCGCGTCAGCAACGTCCAGTCGGGCTTCGCCGCCAGCATGCGCAATTCGTGCCTCAAGGCCCGGGTTTGGTCGATGATGCTCAATGCGTTCGCCTCTTGTCAGCAATCCTGGCCATGATCTCGTCCGCCGCAAGCGACGCGCCGTTCATCGGCACCGCGCACCGCGCGGGCGCCGCCTCGGGCAACATGCCCAGCAGCGCATCGACGGCCGCGTTGCGTTCCTGCTCGGTCTCGCAAGCCGACACGACGGCCGGCATCGCGTCGGCGACCATCCGCGCGCGGCGAACCTGATCGTCCACCAGTTGCGCGTTGGGCACCAGCAGCGCGGGCACGCCCGACTGCACCAGTTCACAGCAGGTGTTGTAGCCCGCGGCGCCGACAAAGGCATCGAACGCACGCAGATAGCGCGCCAACGGGTAGACCGAGATCGGCAGCACACCGGCCGGCAATTCGACGTCGCGCACCGAAATGGGTGCCCGCGCCCAGACCACCTGGAATCCGGCCGCCTCGAATGCGGCGATCAGTCCGTGCCCAATGCCGGCAACATCCTTCAGGTTGCCCGGGCCGAGAGAAAAGAGGACGAAGCGGCCGGCCTGCGGCAGGCCGAGCGCGTTTCTCGCCGCTGTGCGGTCGAGCAACTCGTCGTCTTCCAGCAGGCAGACCGGTGGCACCGACAGCCGCGTGCCGCCGTTCGTCAGCGACGCGCGTGCTTCGGTCGCGCCCAGTTCACCCGGCCGGATCACGAGATCGAACAGCGCTTCGTCCACCGGCACCGTCTTGGTATCGGCCTTGAGCAGCCCGCGATTGGACCACACGAGGACGGGCGATCCATACATTTCGCATGCCGTCAGCAAACCCTTGAAGGGCCACGTTCCGTCGAATACGACCGCATCCGGGCGAACCCGCTCCAGCATCAGGCCCAGCCGCACAGCCAGTTCGCTGTTCCAGCCGAACGTCGAGCTCGACGACCAATAATGAGAAACGAAATAGTCCGCCTCGAATCCCATCTCCTCGATGATCTCGATCGCCGACGCCAGCGAAAAGAAAAACGGGCGCGCGCGGCCCCGCAGGCGACGCGCGTACGCGAGGCAACGGTTCAGATGGCCCATGCCCGAGCCGTTCACGTTGAAGAACAGGATGCGCGGCAACGCGCTCGCCGCGCGCGCCGGGTGACCGGACTCCTGGCCGATCATGCGTCCCCGCCGAACAGGTCGCGCGTGTAGACCTTGCCTGCGACATCGGTCAGATCGTCGGTCAGGCGGTTGGCAACGATCACGTCGGCGGAGCGCTTGAATTCAGCCAGATCGTGGACGACCGACGAGTTGAAGAACGTCGATTCGTGCAATGCCGGCTCGTAGACGATGACCTCGACGCCCTTGGCCTTGATGCGCTTCATGACGCCCTGGATGCTGGACGCGCGGAAATTGTCGGACCCGGCCTTCATCACGAGGCGGTAAATGCCGACGACCTTCGGCTTGCGCTTGAGAATGCTCTCGGCAATGAAATCCTTGCGCGTGCTGTTCGACTCGACGATCGCACGAATCAGGTTCTGCGGGACGTCGCGATAGTTGGCCAGCAACTGCTTCGTATCCTTGGGCAGACAGTAGCCGCCGTAGCCGAAGCTCGGGTTGTTGTAGTGCGCGCCGATGCGTGGATCGAGACATACGCCGTCGACGATCTGGTGCGTGTCGAGACCGTGCTGCGCGGCATAGGTGTCCAGTTCGTTGAAATAGGCCACGCGCATCGCCAGGTACGTATTCGCGAAGAGCTTGATCGCCTCGGCTTCCGTGCTGCCCGTGAACAGCGTCGGAATATCCTGCTTGATCGCCCCCTGCTTCAGCAGGCCGGCAAACGCTTCGGCTCGCTCGGAACGTTCGCCGATCACGATCCGCGAAGGGTGCAGGTTGTCGTACAGCGCCCGGCCTTCGCGAAGGAATTCGGGAGAAAAGATCAGGTTGTCGGTGCCGAGTGCCGCGCGCGTACGCTCGGTGTAGCCGACCGGAATGGTCGACTTGATCACCATCACCGCCCGCGGGTTGATCGCCATCACGTCGCGGATGACGACCTCGATCGAGCGGGTGTTGAAGTAGTTCGTGTCCGGATCGTAGTCGGTCGGCGTGGCGATCACCACGTAGTCGGCGCCGGCGTACGCGTCTTCCTTGTCCAGCGTCGCGCGGAAGTTCAGGTTCTTGTGGCGCAGGTAGTCCTCGATCTCGGCATCCTCGATCGGCGACTCCTTGCGGTTGAGCATCGCCACCTTCTCGGGGACGATGTCGAGAGCCACGACTTCATTGTGCTGCGACAGCAGGACGGCGTTGGACAGGCCGACGTAGCCTGTGCCGGCGATAGCGATTTTCATGCGTGTTTCTCACAGGCAAACACAGGAACTTTCATCTCTTATATCTACCTTTAATTTCATTGGCTGCTTGATATGAGCAGCCGAAAATAACGAATCCCGAGCTCCGGATCGGGCGAGCATCGTGCCGATCCGACACCCACGACAGACCAAAACTCCATCAAGGCGACCTACGGTCCGTATGCAAGATCAGATCTGAAGTGAAATCGCACGGGACGGCGGCGTTATCACAGTTTCGCGGCTTGTCCCGGTTATCGGCCGGCAAGCTGAACCACGTCACGACATGACTTTCCTTCGATTCATGTGCCGCCATATTCTCGAATCTCACCACCTGGACGTTGGGCACTGCGCCATTAGGTGCCTTCACCTTCCGGACAGCCGGAGACGGACTCCATACATTGGGAGAAAGCGCCTCCGCCACCTTCATCGATTTATCGTCGTAGACGAGTGTCTTGGCGCCGATTTCCGGCTGGCTGACCTGTTCGATCAGGTGGCCATCACTCACCTTCACGCCCGAGAAGTTGATTTCACCCTTGATGGTGCCTCCGCCCCTCGGATCCCAACGGAAGGTCCATTGCGTTGCCGGCGCCGTTTTCCAGATTCCGTTTTCAAGGCGGGCATGGAACAGTTGCGTCGCCCCCTTTGAATCGAACTTCAAGTATGAGATGACGGGCCGCCCGGCCTCATCGAACCCCAGCCGGATGTTATTCAACAGGCCGCTTCTTTCTGGGATCTCGTCCACGACTTCCGCCGTCCTGGGTGTAATCGGCAAAGGAATGACGTCGCCCGCACTGTTTTGCCACGTCTTGAGGTCACGACTCTTCGCGTAATTCACGTTGAAGTTCGTTTCGACGAAGTAATTTTCCCGCCAGACCCACGCAACGTGGAAGAAGCCATCCGGACCGCGAACGTAATTCGTATGGTACGCATTCACGGGCTTCTTTTCGGAAGTGGGGGCAAAAATCGGGCGATTTGTCCAACGCACCCAACCGGCGTTATCGAGCCGGTTGATAAATTCCTCGCCGTCTCCGCTGTGCCCGGAGCGGTACGAAAATCCCAATGCACCGTCCATGAACCGGAAAAAATAGGGATACGTCGCCTGCACCTCGTCTGATCCGATCATCGGCCGAACCGCTTCAAGGCCCGCCAACTTGTCCGGAGCGTCCATTCGTGCATATACGAGCGGTGAGGCGTGCATATTCCCGGAAACATGAAGGCGATTCGACTTGTCGAGCGCAAGGACGATCGAGTTGTGGGCATCCCACCCGCCAAAGCGCGATGCAACCCTCGTCTTCGCAACCTCCCCGGTGCATTTGTTGACCTGCGCAACCGACAACCATCGATCCGCGTCGTAGTACGAAACATAAATAAATTTCTGGTCTTCCAACGCATCGAATTTGACACGCGAAGCGCCCCACACCCGATCTATCGTCAGATCCGGTGACATCCCCGCACACTTCGCACCAGTGGCCTCGGCCGCCCACGATGCCGAAGATGCCGCGACACTCAGCAAGACCAGCAATCGAACGGCAAACTGCTTCGTTTCCAAGGCCACCTCCTCTCCGAATTACCCCAAGCCGCACCGTACAAAGAACCCATCTGAAGCAGCGCTCACCCCTAGCCACACGTTTCGTCGGCGGCCACCGCAGCTCACTCAGCGCCTCATCACAGCGCCGGCCGCTTCGCGCACGCGTCCCATTTCAACTCCGGCAAAGGCCGCCTTCACGAGCCCCGCGTATTCCGGATATCGTCGGGTGACCACATCCACGCCCGCTTTGACCAATGCCGTTTTTTCGCCCTTGAAGCTGGCCGTTCGAATGTGATAGACAAACGACCAGGGAGAAATCAGGTTGCGCCAGCCGGCCTTATAAGCACGCATGCAGAAGTCGTTCTCCTCGCCGTAGCCGCGCGGGAAGCCCTCCTCGTCAAACGCCCCGCATTCGTCAATGAGCGCTCGGCGAATATACATACAGAATCCCGACCCGGTCGGCACTTCCGGCGGAACACATGCCTGTGTTGCTTGTGTCACGAGGAGTGCGTATTCGTCATGGCTCAGATGCGGCGGACGCGGACAATATTCGTTGAACTTCGGGAATGAAAACGCCCCCGCGTTATCACTCATCGCGGTAACGGTCGCCACCTTCTCGCGACTATAGGCGGCGGCCCGCAACCCCTCGAGCCAGCGCGGCGTTACGATCGTATCCGAGTTCAGCAATACGACGTCGTTGTCGCCCGCCTCGCGAATCCCGCGATTTATCGTCTTGGTATAGCCGATATTCACGTTGTTCTTGAGAATAAGAACACCCGGCACGCCGTCGAACTCTTCGAGCATCGGCGTGATGCCCGGATCCGGACTCCCGTCGTCGATCACGATCAATCGGTCCCGAGTCAGATCGGTATGCTGGAGCACCGATCGCAGGCAGTCGCGAACGGCAGTGACCGCGTTATAGACCGGCACAATCACGGTCGTCGGCTTTGCATAGCCGATCGCGCGCGCCGCGACAGCGGCTGGTGCGTTACCCGTCGCGATCAAACCCTCCCGCTCGAAGATCTTTGCATAGCCATCGGAAAGCGCGGCCTTCAAATTGTCTTGAGTGAAATGCTGCTCGACAAACTTGCGTCCGGCCTGCCCCATTTCGGAAACGAGCTTGTCGTTTTCGCAGAAACGCACCACCGCGTCCACGACTCCGTCGATATCGCGGTAAGGCACAAGAAAGCCCGTCTTCCCGTGCTGCACCAGCTCGCTCAGCGCACCCCAGTCATAGGCAATAACCGGGCGGCGGGCGGCCATTCCCTCGGCAACCGTACGGCCGAAACTCTCGGCAAAGTGCGAGAGATTGAGCAGCACGTTCAATTCCGACATCGCCTTGCGCGGATGTTCGGCATAGCCGGCAATGATCAGATTGTCGGGACGCGCACCGGACGCGACCTCTTCCTGCCACTTCTTGACCTGGGCATTCACCGGACCAACCACCACGAAGCGGGCTCGCGGTGTGCGTTCCGCGGCTCGCCGCGCCACCTCGACGAAATCCTCAACACCCTTCTTCGGAATATTCGAACTGACAATGCCGAACTTGATGGTGTTACCGAACTTGTTTCCCAGTTCGAAATCGCTCAGCGTCACCGCATTGGGTACGTAAAGCGTCTTTTCCGGACGCGAAAACAATTGACTCGTGGCGCGACTGTTCCCGATCACCCAATCCGAACGTTCGAATACGCGCCCGATGATTTCGCTGATCGACAAACCAAGTTGTTCACGCAAAGGGTCATCCAGCGAAATCAGTTCGCGCGAGTGAACGACCCGGGTCCTGCCCATGCGCGTCGCGGCCTCCAACGGCTCAAGCAGCACGATTGTGTTCGCATGCACGACATCGACAGCGTGACGCGCGATGATGTCTGCAAAGGTCACCGTCAACCAGGCCTTGCTGGCACGGTTGTTCTTCCATTGCGGATAGGGAAAGCAATACACACCGAGGCTGCGCTCACATATTTCGCGAATATAGGCCTTGTTTCCGCCGGACGGCAGGGTCATCACGACGTTGACGGATTGTTCGGCGAACGCGCTCAGCACATCCAGGAGACTCCGCTCTCCGCCAAACAGATGATGGCCGGAGATGTGCGCACAGAGCATCACTGTCGGCCAGTCCGGGTTCGGCTGCCTCTGTCCTTCATGCCAGGCAACCGAAGGCAGCGGCTTTCCGTCCGTGATGGCATCTTTCGTATCCACAAGCGAATTTTCCGGCAGCTTGAGTACGTCCGCTTCTTTCGAACCAGCAGCGATCCCCGCAGGCAATACTTGCGGCGTAACTCCAGCGACAGATTCAGCCGCCGAGGCGAAGGCCTGCAGATACGAACGACCCCACCGCTGATCTGGCTCAAGATAGGTGCCCTCCGCCCACTCATTCCACGCGTTGATGAAGACGAGCGACTCGTTGCCTTGGTTGAAACGCTGCTCTTGCTCGAGGATGCGCTGCATCCAGCGACGGAAGCCATATGGCGTCGCTCCGTGGAACACTCGCGCATCCGTCAGGCGGCGAGCGGTATTGTCCCAACCCAGCATGGTTCCTCGGTGAACCGGCCACGAATAGCCATCCTCAAACTTCGCGATATCACCCTCGACCACTGCCGAGTAATCGAAGATCTGGCCGCCAAAATTCTTGTGCAGGTCGTGCACCTTGTCACGCAGATCGACGCGCTCCGCTTCGTGAGGCGGAAACAGGACATAACTATCGAGCCGGTAATCCTCCGGGGAACCTTGCAGCGTTTCCAGCCCGAACCGAACAGCGCACAGGTGAATCTCACCCAGCCCCGCCTTCCGGCACTCCTCGCGCCACGCAGCGGCGGTTTCCAGCCAGTTCGGAATGATCGAAATTCGATATACCATCATCACCGGCTTGCCGTCGTACCGAATCCAGCGCGGGTCCTTCATCATCGGGATCAGTTCCCGAATCAACGCGACATTGCTCTCGAGCGTATAGGTCTGCTCCATCAGCACATGCCGGTTCTGCCCATCCCAGTTTCGTGACCAGTTCTCGTTGGCCCAGCAAACGCAGAAGCCCGTGTCGACGCTCTTGGATCGAGCCATCTGCTCGATTGGATAATTCAGCAGTTTCTTGCCGTCGAACCAGTAATAGTAGTAGCAGAACCCGTGAATCCCGAACTCGCTGGCCAGTTTGGCTTGCGCGACCTGTGTTTCCTCGAGACGCAGATCGTAGTATCCGAGCTCGGTCGGCACTCGCGGCTGATAATGGCCTCTGAACAACTGTCGAGCCCGCGTGACGTTGGTCCACTCCGTGAAACCTTTCCCCCACCACAAATCGTTTTCCGGGATCGGATGAAACTGCGGGAGATAGAACGCGATCGTCTTCAACGTCCGAGGACGAGCGGGCTGAATCGCTTGAGCGCCTTTTCTCGCTTCTGACTGAACAAACAGATTCCCGAGTTTTGCCAGTACGGACAACACACCCAGAACAGTGGGCCGTCCCGGAAACCCGTTGGCAGCATTCTTGTCACCGACAAGCTCGCTCGCCCAGAGCGCCGAAGCCAGCCCTCTCAACAGCAAAGGTTTGAGCCACACTTCGGCGCCGACCGGCACCGTGACCGTCTCGTCCGAAAGGCTCAGCCCCATGCGGGACAGCGCAATCTTCACGCCGTCGATCACACGATGATTGCCGCCCTCCTTGGAAAGCGAGACGAACCGTTTCGCACGTATTCCCCAGTCAGAATCCGCCGTAAATTCGACTGCCCGGCTCGCCACGTCCGACAATTCGTCGTCACCCTCGCCGGGCGCAAGCCACAGTACGGCCTGATAGTCATCGAATACATTCGATCCGGCCAGTCGCAGAAAATTCTGGGCGTTCCCTTCGCCATCGCCGTCGCCAACGATCGTCACGGATGCGGTCAAGTTGCCGAAATTGACGTGCTCGACATCGGAGAACCCAAGTACAAACAAATCGTGTCGCTGGCCCAGAACGGGAAGCGTCCTTCTCACACGCTCCCACGCTTCGTCGTTCATCACGTTTGCCACGATCGCGATCGAGGCCATCGGACGTAGTCCGCGCAACATGAACGCGTCCTTTCCCAACCTGAACATCGGTTGATCGGTCCGATGGCTGACGTTCGACTTCGCCACCACGTCGTTGGCCGCTCGGTCCACCCGAATCGTATCGACGGTTGCTTCGCGCTCGCGCCCGCGATTGATCAAATGACCAAAGAGTCGAACGATTTCCGAATCGTTCGAACAACGAAGGTCCGCCACCCAGTTTCGCAATTCCTCGGCGTTAGCCCCCACGGACAGGATGTCTTGAAACAGCGTGCTGCGCCTGTTGCCCTGCTGCGAGTTTCCGTCGACGGCATCCAACACGGCTCCGAGCGCAGGTGCAAGCTTGTCGATAGAAACCATCGAGACTTCGTCATACTTGAACAGATCCGCCATTGCCGGCGAGTCGCAAGCCAGTACCGGGACCCCCATCCCGACAGCATCGGTGAGCTTTGCCGGAACCTGAAACTGCGCAGCCAGCCCACCGTCGTGCAGGAAAACGCAGACGTCAGCCATCGAGACGACGGCCGGAATTTCGGCGAATGGTTTGTTCGCGATGAATGCTGTCTGGCAACCGCGAATCTGCTTGAGCGCCTCCTTCAGCGACTGATCCGGGAAGTCTCCTACGATTGCGAACAGGACATCATCCCGCCCGAGCTCGGCGATTGCCTCGGCGGTCTCGACCAGCCCCTTGTGCGGCCGGGGGGTACCAAAAAACAGCACGATTTTCTTGTCCGCGGGCAGGCCGTATTTTTTCCTGCTCTTGCTCTTCAACTCCGGCGACGGAACAAAGGCATTTTCGTCGCGAGCGTGACGAATAATCAGGCCACCATATCGATTCTGCAGCGCTGGGTTCGAAACGGTGACACCATCGAACAAATTCACCAGGCCAACGGCAATGCGCGTCCAGTCCTGGCCGGCCAGGTTCACCCTCGGGAACTGATGGTGCTTGTCCAGATACTCCCCGATGCCGATAGGGGACTCTGCCTGGACAAACGCCAACTCCTCGTCGTCGATGTCCATCAATACCTTCGCATCCCAGATCAGCTTGTACAACGCGCCGAACAAGACATTGGGACCGCGCGGCTTCGAGAGATGCACGATATCGTAGGGATGCGCGACAACCAGTTCGATAGCCTGCTCGACAAATCGCGACTCGTCCTCTACCAGGATTGCGTGCTTTGCAATTTCGGTTTCCTGTATCGGCCCCCAGATCTCCCGCCCGAACTGTGGAAAGAGGCTGCCGATGATCTCCACGTCGGCAAATCGCTCATACACCATCGCCAGCGTGTAGGCTCGCCCCGCCGAATTATGTGCGAGTTCCCAACTGCAGACACCCACTCGCGGCCTGCCGGCCTCTTCGCGGCTCTTTCGATATCTTTGCTTCGCGAGAGCGAGGTTCGTCGACGCGATCCGGGCGAGCCCGGGCGTGGTGATCAACACCTCGGCATATTTCCGAATGGCGTCTTCGTACTTCCCCGAACGCATGTATTCGTTGCCAAGTGCGAGAGGCGTTTTCATATTCTTGTTCATCACATTTAGTTATTTGTGAATTTGATGTCCAACAACGTGACTGCAGAGCTCACAACCTGGCAGTCAAGGTCATGCGCCGGCTGCTCGTTACGCTGCAACAACAGGCTGAGAACACTCTCATTTTCCCAGCGAGTTCGATCGATGATTGGTTCGGCAAAGCCGAGATCCTCATCCAGAATGAATCGCGTGTTTTTCTCCGACCACATGTAATCGGGTGCCGCAAGCAAAGTCGCGGCCATTCGACCGCGGCTATGATCTCCGCGAGCGATGACATATACATTGTCGAATCGATCGATGACCACCTCCGGGCGACTTATCGGAATTTGCAGCGTCCCCTTCCCTCGCAATGCAAAAGGCTGAGTGCGCGCAGAAATGGTCTGATGCCGCCACTTCGCGCCATCGAAGTACAAATGCTGATACTGCGGAATGCCATCCGAATCGTCCGCATAGAAAACAATATGCGGACGGTTTCGGCTGTCCAATGCCATGCTGCACTGATTGATCAAATTACTTCCGGGCGAGATCGGGCAAATTATTTCAGCATTAACCTGGGTGATCGGAAGTTGATAGTCTCGACCCTTTGACGTCTTCCAACTGGCACCATTATCGAATGAACATGCATATCCGATATTCACATTGTTGATGAGATCGTCGTCACCGAGCGTATGCGTGCGCCATACGAAGCTGAGATGCAAGCTTCCGTCGTTGCCGATGGCCGGATGGTTCCAGTAAGCGTTGCTCGTCCAGGGCTTCGACTCACTGCCGCTGAGAATCGGCAAGGGGCGATCCGTCCAGCGCTTGGTCTCTTCGTCGTACGCCTTGAGGCGAGCGTTTCCGCTATCGTGCACGCCGTCACGATAAAGCAGGACGAGCGGAAATCCATGATGCGGCTGAATGAAGGTCGGATAGGTCACCCGTTCTTCGGACGTGCCCGTCATCGGAAGCTCATCCGTCCACTCGTTAATGTCGTTGGCCGTGATACTTCGGCGATAACGCAATCGCGTAGCGTGATGCCCGTAGCACAGGTGGATATGACCATTCCGGTCAACGCCGAGGCTAATACTATTGTGCGCGTCGTTCAGATCGTACGAACCTTCTACGTCATGGCTCTCGATCGCATCCGTCTTCAGATTGCGCCGAACAATGCGCAGCGTCCGTGAATCGACATAGAACGCAGTAACCTGCCAGTCCAGATGGGTCAGTATCCCGTGATGCCTGAAAATGACGGTATTGATGGTGTTACCGGCCCACGCATCACCGAGATGGAGCTTTGACAGCGTGACAACGTCGAAAGCGGAACTCGAATGAGCCAGTCCGCGCAATGCCGCGCTTGCGTCGCTTTCGAGATGGGTCGACGTCATGCCAAGCTCCTGACATTGTTGACTGATTCGCGCTTTGGTCAACAACACCTTGTCCGACCCGGGCGCGCCGACCCTGATCGACGACTCGAAATGTTTCAATGCCCGGGGGAAACTCCCTGCTACGACAGCGGCACGTCCCAGACTGTTATGCACGCCGGCGACGAGAATCTGACAAAGATGACGCTCGCTGACGCCCCAGTCCCGAGCGAGCCGCACATAGAGTTTGGCTTCGGCGAATCGTCCGAGTTGCAGACGCCCCGATGCCGCGAGCAAGGCCAACTTTGCACGCTCGGGATGGTGTTGCAGGGTGGCGCGCTCCAGTCGGGCGAGGCTTTGCCAATCGCCAAACTGCCACTGGGTACGTGCTCGTTCGAGCAGATTTTCGTCATAAGGCACGACGGTCTGCTCGGACCGAATCTCGACGATTTCGTTCGGCCGCACACGTTGACTTGCCAGTGCCCTGTAGCGCAAGTTCACCGACTTCTTTCTCATAGCTCTGGCTCTCGAAGCAGGATGTCCTTGATCAGCTCAAGCTGTGCTTCCGCGCGAATCATTTCTTCCTGCACCATCCTCTGACGCGCCTTCAACTCCGCATCGCTCTCCTGCTGATTTTCGAGCTGCTCTTGTAACGCGTTGATGTGCTCGATGTGCTCCGTCACCAGTCGGGAGGACTCGCCATGCTGACTCATCAAGGTCGACTTTTCACTTTCCAGCTGCTTTTTGGCTGCAACCAGAAGTTCGATCTCTCGTCTGCGTTCGCCCTCCTGTTTGACGGCATCCTCATACCGCGCCGCCAACGTCTGCCGCTCACGCTCGGATACGGCATTGGCTTGCTTCAGCGCATCGAGCTCACGCGAGCGCTCGGCCGCATGCTCGCTGGCATCTTCGAGTTGGGTGGTCAATGCCGAGTTTTGTTGTTCCAGTTCTGCTTTGCCTTGCGTGAGCTGTTCGATTTCACGATCGCGATCGATCGCATGCCTGACGACGTCGTCGTATTGCGCGACCAGCGCCAGATTTTCTCGCTCGAGACGTGCCCGATCCTGCGCAAGAACATCGACCTCGCGCGCGCGTTCGGCCACCTGCGTCGCAATCTCCGCTTGATGCCGCGTGGTCAGCCCCCTTACTTCGTGCTCCAGCCGCGCGACCATCCGCTCGAGATCCACGACGCGCCGCGCCTGCTCGGACGACTGCCTGAGCGTCGCCTCATGCCGCCCCTCCAGTGCCACCTTTTCCTGTTTGAGGTGCATCACGACCCGCTCCAGCGCTCCGACCTGCCTTGTACGCTCGACCACCTGAGCGCTGATCTCGTCGTGTTGCGCCAACGCCGACAACTTCTCCTGTTCCAGTTGCGCCCACGCCTGCTTCATCGACTCGACTTCCAGGCTACAAGCGATCAACTGCTCGATCACCTCCTCGTGCATTGCGATCGAGGCAAGAAGTTCTTCTTCCAGTTGAGTTTTTGCCTCCGTCAGGTCGGTGACGTCCTGACAGAGTTCGCCGACATGCTCGACGTTTCTCTCGTGCTGCTCGACGAGCTCGGAGCGCTCTTGCCCCAGTCGCATTTCGGCTTGCTTCAGGGTTTCAACTTCCCGCGTACGCTCGGCGACCTGTCTGACAGCATTTTCGTGACGAGCCACAAGTTCGGATTTTTCTCGCTCGAGGTCAGATTTCGTTCGCTCGAGGTCAGATTTCTCTCGCTCGAGGCGCGCGTTGGCTTGTTTAAGCGCATCGACTTCCTGATCTCGGGCGCCAGAATGCTTCAGCGCCGTTTCCTGATGCTTTACCAACGCGGACTTTTCCTGCGTCAGTTGCGCATTGACCCGCGTCAGCGCCTCGACCTCGCGCGTGCGTTCGGCAAGCAACTGCGCGCTCTCGTCACGCGCTCGAGCCAGACTGGCCAGTTGCTTCTCGATCTCGTCCCGACGCTCGGAAAATCCGGCACCCTGCTTCGCTTCGCGTTGGCGAGCTTGCTTGGCTTCATGGCGCAACTGGCTGGCTTGGCGAGCCTCCGAATCGCTGAATTTGGTATCCGATGGCAGGATGTCCAGCAAGGCTTCCGCTTCGACGAGACTGCCCGCCTCATGAAGCCTGAAGGCGAGCCATTTCAGTCGAAAGGACTTCGGCTCCAACGCGTACGCTCGTCGCGCCGCCTCTGCCGCGCTGGCGCGATCGCTATTCATCAGATGACGCCCGAGCGTCGTATAGCCGTTCGCCCGAGTGACCGGAGAAATCGAGTCGCGAGCCATCAGCTTTTCCACCGCCTCGAAGCCTCCGGCACCATACGCGGCAATGACCTTCGTAAAGTCCTTCCCGCCGAGCACTTCGGGGGGCGACTGGCGACGATAGTTGCGCCAGATCCTCCCAAGCGCGCCAGGTACGGAGAACAGCGTCTTCGGCGAATCGACGCCTTGAATCAAAAGATTCCCGAGCTTGATATTCAGGGCGTTTTCCCTCTCAAGCCGATGGACCTTTCTCTGCGCGTTCACCAACGCACGCAAGCGCTGATTTTCGGCCAAGGCATTGTGCAACTCGTCATCGACCTTGCTCGCGCTCGATCCGCGATTTCCCAATGCCCCGCTCGACCACTCGTCTTCTGCAGCTCTCTCCTGCCGATAACGGTGTTCGAGTTCTTCCTGCACCTGATGAAGCTGCAATAGCAGAATCTCGTTCTCCTCTTTCATTGCCTCGAGACGAGATTCAACATTGACCCGGATGGTCGAATTTTCTTGTTCGATCATTGTTTTATGCCCTTCCAAATGCCACGTGTATCGATGAGTACCTTTCCATCGATCCGGTCAGGTTTCACACTTTTGAATTCAGTGTGATCAACCAGCAAAACCAATATGTCGGCTCGCGAAAGCGCCTCGTCAAGCGTCACCAGATTCATTCCCGAAGTCGCCAAGTGTTCCGGCATTTCTTCGAGATTCGGCTCAACTATCATGATCTTGCCGGGATGGCTTTCGGCAAGAATCCCGGCGATTTGTAGCGCCGGACTTTCGCGCAAATCGTCGATATCCGCCTTGTATGTAACGCCCAGGCACGCGATGCGGATATCGCCACGCGTGGCGCCGGACGTCGTCATCTCGACAATGGCCTCGTTCACCCTGCGAATGACCCACTGCGGCTTGGCGTCGTTGACGTGACGAGCGGCCTGGATCAACGTCGATTCATCCGGCGCGCTGTCCACGATGAACCACGGATCGACGGCGATGCAGTGCCCACCCACCCCACAACTGGGTTGCAGGATATTCACGCGAGGATGCCGATTTGCCAGCTTGATGAGTTCCCAGACATCGATTCCCTGCTTGTCGCAGATCATCGAAAGCTCGTTGGCAAAAGCAATGTTGACATCACGAAAGCTGTTCTCGGTCAGCTTGCACATTTCCGCGGTGCGCACGTCCGTGACAATACAATCACCCTGCACAAATGACTTGTAGAGTGCGACGGCTGCGTCGGAACATCCGCGCGTCATACCGCCGATCACACGATCGTTGACGACCAGCTCATGGACGATGCGCCCGGGGAGAACCCGTTCAGGACAGTAGGCAATTCGAATATCGGATTCGTCACCCACCTGCTGCGGAAAACTGAGATCGGGGCGCATCTCTGCCAGCCAGTTGGCCAGCATTTCCGTCGTGCCAACCGGCGACGTCGATTCGAGAATGACGAGGTTGCCTTTGGAAAGCACGGGAGCGATCGACTTCGCCGCCGACTCGATGCAGTTCAAATCGGGCCGGTGATCCGGTGTCAACGGCGTCGGTACGGCAATGACGAATGCATCCGCCGGCTCGGCGTGCGCAGCCGCTCTCAGATAGCCGGCACCCACCGCCGCCTGAACCAGGATGTCCAGTTCAGGCTCGACGATGTGGATATCGCCACGGTTGATCGTATCGACGACGTACGGCGATACATCGACGCCAATCACCCGCAGTTTGCGTGAAGCGAATAGCGTTGCGGTCGGCAAGCCGATATAGCCGAGACCGATGATTGAAATGGTGTTCAACGTGTACTCACTAGAATATCGCGGATGCGTTGCGCAGCCTTGCCGTCCCCATACGGATTCGCCGCTCGCGCCATCGCGGCATAGCTCGCCGGGTCGTCGAGCAATCTGGTTGCTTCCGCAACTATCGTGGCTGAATCGGTCCCGACGATCTTTGCCGTACCGGCCGCAACGGCTTCGGGGCGTTCCGTCGTCTCGCGTGTCACAAGTACCGGCTTGCCCAAGGCCGGTGCTTCTTCCTGAATGCCACCGGAATCCGTAATGACCAGTGCTGCCCGGTTCATCAAGTAAACGAACGGCAGGTAATCCTGCGGTTCGATCAGGAACACGCCAGGAGCATGTGCAAGAAGTCGATGTACCGGCTGCTTGACCTTGGGATTGAGGTGCACCGGGAAAACGATTTCGACGTCGCCCCGCTGCGCAATTTCCAGCAGCGCGAGACAAACGGCCTCGTGCCCTTCGCCCAGATTTTCCCGGCGATGGCCAGTCACAAGAATCAAGCGCCTTTCCGGATTGAGGAAGGCGAATCGGGTATCCAGCGCTTTGCGCTGAGCGACATCCTCGCGCATGCCGGCCACGGTTTCCAACAGGGCATCGACAACCGTATTGCCCGTGATGTGGATGCGATCTTTCGAAAC
Organism: Burkholderia sp. RF4-BP95; assembly: GCF_001521985.1. Lineage (NCBI taxonomy): Bacteria > Pseudomonadati > Pseudomonadota > Betaproteobacteria > Burkholderiales > Burkholderiaceae > Burkholderia > Burkholderia sp. RF4-BP95. The sequence goes on from NZ_LOSX01000008.1 coordinate 44,647, forward strand.
ACCCTCTCGCAAAAGATTGTCACGCGCAGACGATGTCGGAGCGAAGTGATACTTCGCCAGAACGCTCGTAAGACGTCGATTCGCCTCCTCCGGCCACGGAGCCGACAAATTCCCGGTGCGCAGTCCTGCCTCCACGTGACCCACGCAGATTTGCCGATAATGTGCCGATAGCGCCGCGGCGAGCGTCGTCGACGTGTCGCCCTGTACCAGCACGAGGTCCGGACGAGCATCGCTCAACACGGAATCAAGGCCTGCCAATGCCTTGCTCGTCATCCCCAGAAGGGATTGATCGGGTGCCATGACGTCCAGATCGTAGTCGGGACGAACACGAAAGAACCCGAGCATCGAGTCGAGCATCTGCCGATGCTGCGCAGTCACGCAGACTTTCGTTTCGATCTCCGGATCCTTCTTCAGCACGTTGACCAACGGCGCCATCTTTATCGCTTCCGGTCGCGTTCCGAGCACGATCAAGGTTCTCATCGCCGTCCCCGATCTCAATCCACGTGATCCATGATGATGCTTTCCAGCAGCTTCACCACTCCGGCCAGCGCGGCCGCAACCAGCAACGTGACAAAGGCGTTGTAGAGCCGCCCCGGCTCCGTCGGATAACCCGGCTTGGTCGGCGTCTGAATGATCGAAACCATTTTCAAGGTCCGGGCAGCATCCATTCGCCCCTTCTCCAATGCGGACAAGGCCGTCTTGTACAGATCCTGAGCGAATCCAACCTGCATTTGGAGGCGCTGGAACTCCTCGACGGTGTAGTTGAGCGTTTTCCTCGACGGAGAAGCAAGTTCGGCGCGCTTCTGCGCGATCTGCTGCTCAAGCGCATTGAGCGTATTCCTGAGCATCACGACCGTAGGCTGGTTCGGACTCAGGGATGCCGGCAGTGCCGACAGCTGAGTCTGAACATCGGTCTTTTGCGCTTCGAGCTTGTCGATGATCGCGTTCAGACTCTCCACCGTTGCCTGCGGAGCGACCAGGCCTTTGCGGTTCTGAAAGTCGATTACGGTATGCGTTGCATCCAGAAGCCGATCGTGCGCCGCGGTCACTTGCCTCGACAGGAAGTCGACTTGCGATTGCGCCAGTTGATGACCGATCTGATTCATGTGGGCCTCGCCCTCGCGAACCATCAGTTTGACGATCGCCTGCGACATATCGGGATCGTATGCCTGCGCTCGAATATGCAATACCCCGCTATAGTCATCGTACTGAACGTCGACGCGCGACAACCAATACTGATAGAACCATTCGGTCGGTGCATTCTTGAACCACATCCGTGAAATGGGATCCCGGCGCCAGCTGCTGAAATGCGAGCGCAAATCCAGAGAAGCATCAAGCTTCTTGAGCATATCGAGCGACAAGAGATACTCCCGCAGCAGCAACTGATCGGCACGATTCGGGCCACCGGCACCCGGGACGATTGCAGATACGTCCACGCCCGGATTACTGATTTGATCGGTTGTCTGAATGATGACGTTAGCCTCGGACACGTAACGATCAGACGCAATCAACAACCAGTACGGAATGGACAGCACCGCGTAAATAAAAATCAGCTTGATAACCAGCCTAAAAATCCTGACAGAGCACACGACATCCTTGGCCCTTCGGAAAATGGCCACTAGCCGAGCGACGCCGCCCTCTTCCCCAATGGATAGCTGCTTTTTCATGCAAAAATACTTTCCTTGTACGCTCGCAATGCCTCGTCGAGATCATCGAACCAGGAAGCGCGACCTTCGTTTATCCAAATTCCGGACTGACAGAACTGCCGAAGCGTGCTTTCATCATGAGAAACCATGATCACGCTTGCCTGACTTGTTTTTCCCTTGAATGCGTCCGCAGCTTTTTTTCGGAACTTCGCGTCACCCGCAGCCGTAACCTCATCTGATATATATACGTCGAAGTCGAATGCGAGCGACAATGCAAATTGCAAACGCGATCTCATCCCCGACGAATAGGTTTGAACCGGTCTGTCGAAAGCCTCGCCCAGCTCGGCGAAATCCTGAATAAAGGCGAGCCGATCCCGAAGTTCGTCCTGTCGACCGTGAATCCGGCAGACAAATTTTGCGTTCTGCCGTCCGGTCAGCGTTCCCTCCAGCCCGCCCGCTCCCATCGGCCAGGACACACGGCACAGCCGCTCGACGCGCCCCTTGGTGGGATGGTCGACGCCACCGATGATGCGCAATAACGTCGACTTCCCTGCTCCGTTCACGCCGATCAGTGCAACGCTTTGTTTTGGCGGGATCGTCATGTCAATCCCGCGCAGCACCCATTTCCCGACGCCGTGCTCGGTCATGTAACGCTTGTGGACGTCCTCGATGCAGATCATCGCGTCACCAACTTATTAGAAAAGCGACGGTAAAGCGCCAGTCCTAATAACATGGCGCCAAGAGCCCACCCATAGAGATAAGTCAGACTGATTCCGGGTGCCGTGTGATACGACGGCAAAAAGCCGGTCCGCACCAATTCCAGACCATGCACGACCGGGTTGATCAGCAGAATGTCCCGATATGGATTCGGTATCGACATAATCGGAAACAAAGCCCCGGAAATGTAATAAAGCGGCAAATAAAACAGCTTGAAAATGTGATCCACTTCGGGGACGAAATTCATCGCCACCGACGTTACCAGGCCGAGCCCCAAGCCAAACAACCACAACCCCAGAAGACTGGCGATAGCCAATAACGGATCCGCCGGAAGCAAAATCGGATTGAGCAGGTCAGGTGTTATCACGCGCCCCGCAGCAAGCGCCGCCGCGATTATGATGATCGAGATCGGGACCATCAAAAAAAGCTCCAGCACCGCTCTCACGATCGCCGCGTCAAACGGCTTTACCTGCCGGTAAACAAAGAATGCGTAGTTGCAATCGATCCCGTGCAACACCTGAATCCATGTGCGCCGCCAGAGCAGGAAGCCAATGAATCCCGCGATGATCCACATCGTTATCGCAATTCCTCCGACTTCGTGGATCCGGAAAGTCGTATATCCGAAAGCGTGTATCGCGATATAAATCACGGGCTCCATCAGCAACCACAACCACGCCGCACGCGCCTCGAACAACCGATCCAGCGCCTCGCGCAGGAACATGGCTCTCCAGACGGAGACCGTGACCTCGAACGGAGTACGCACCTTTGCCGACATCGCGCCTTACTCCAGTTCCCGGTTAATGGTCGCCGTCGGGCTGGCCACCATCACGACGAGCGTCAGGAACTTCTTGAACTCGACCTCGGGCGAGTTCGAGACGTAAATCACGTCATGATTCTGAATCGGGAAATTCTGCGTCACGAAGAACGCGGCGGGATCCCGCAGGTTGATCTCGTAGACCACCGGCACCGTGCCATTGACAGCCCTCACCGTCTTGTCCTGCGCATCGACCAGCTTCGCGTCTTCGAACCGGAACACGAACACGCCACGCGCGTCGGCACGGTTGTCGTTGAGACCGCCCGAACGCGCGAGCGCCTGGGCCAGCGAAATGCCTTGCGCCTCGAACGGAATCTCGTCGTTCTTGCCCGTCGCGCCCAACACCGAGAAGCTTTGCGACTGGAAGAGCGCCGTCACGACATCGCCCGGCTTGAGCACGATGTTCTGGCGCGGATCGCGAATGACCGAATCGAGCGGCATCGTTGCAGTGACACTGCCTCGCGAAAGCTGCACGGCCATGCGGTTGACCGACTGCTTCACGCCGCCGGCGAATGCCAGCGCATCGAGCAGACGCTCGCCCTTCGGGGTCAACGGCATCAGTGCGCTCGTGTTGACCTCACCCACGACCGTGATGTTCGATGCATTGTTCTTGGTGACGCTGACGAGCACCTGCGGCAGATTTGCCTTGCCCTTGAGATGGCTGACGATGCTCGCCTCGATCTGCTCGGTCGTCCGCCCCTTGACGGCGATCCGCCCCGCGAACGGGATGGTGATCGTGCCGTCCGAGGCCACCATCTGGTTGGGCAACGTGACGCTATTGGCCGTGGCCGTCGTCATCGGCTGCGCGGGCGCCAGCGTGCTGAACAGCATCGCCGGCGGCGCCTCCCAGATCGTCACCTCGATGACGTCGCCCGGGCCGATCAAGTAGTTATTGGTAACCGCGCTCGGAAAAATGGTCGCGAACTGGCCCAGCTTCTTGCTATCGGCAAGCTTCCTCGCCAACGTGTCGTTGACGTCCACCAGTTGAATACCTTCGATGCGCCCGCCGGTCTCGGGTGCCTGCTGCACCTTCTGGCGAGACGCACCGGAAGCGGGTATCCAATCCGGATAGGTCCCACACCCCGAAAGCGCCAAAGCGGCAAGGACGGAGATTGCCAATAAACTCTTTTTCATGGATCTTGAGGTCAAGACTTTTTACTATTGATTTGCCAGCGTCATTTCCCGGGCGTTCAATCAACGCATCCCCCCGAACACCCGGCCGCTTTTTCATCAGTCGATTGGCTCGATCAGGCCATCGACCTCTCAAAAATTCTTCACTTAAATTTGCATTCTTTCGGCCATTGGCGACCGAAAAAGCAACAAACCCACCCTCTGTGACAGCAGAAGAAATGGTTACTGCATGTCAATTTCCGCCACGGATTCAGGCTCGATGGCGAACGAACTTCAGAAATTCATGGGAAATAACCGAAACGACGGCACGTCTTAAAACCGCGCCCGGCCTTGCCAGCCGGCCGTCTGCGCCTGTTATCGGGGTGGTCGATCCCGCTCCGGCAATCGCACTGTCCGCTCAGGTTCTCGCAACTTACAGCGCAGGTCTCCCAAACGCCGGCATTATCGCATGGAAGTAGGACATGTCCGAATTCAGTCCGAAAACCATAGGATCAGTCCGCATCCGCGATCTCACGGTAATAAGCGGTAATTAACTCGGATTGCACTCCGGAATTAACAATGCCCGTGTCGCGGCAAACGGCGTGCGTCGCGCTGATTGAAACGTTTTCGATACCGGCGTCCAGGCAGGCGCGGCGGTTGTCTCGGTCTCACAGGTCGGTTATAACCGTGCGACGAATATCGGCCGCAGGCCGTTCTTTAAACCCGTCTTGGAGCCCTCATGCCGAACCTGGAATCCGCCCAGCAATTCCTGATGACCCGCGGCCTCGACTTTGGCCTCAATCTCCTCGCCGCGATCGTGTTGTGGTTCGTCGGCCGCTGGGCGATCCGCATCGCCACGCGCCTGCTCGGTAAGGTCGTGCGCCGCAGCGGCAAGGTCGACCCGACGCTCACCGACTATCTGACCTCGGTCGTCAGCGTGCTGCTGACGATCCTGCTGATCCTCGCGATCCTGCAGATCTTCGGCGTGCAGACCACGTCGTTCGCCGCGCTGCTCGCCGGCCTCGGCCTCGCGATCGGCACCGCCTGGGGCGGCCTGCTCGCCCACTTCGCCGCCGGCGTGTTCATGCAGGTGCTGCGGCCGTTCAAGATCGGCGACGTGGTCAGCGCGGGCGGCGTCACCGGCACGGTGAAGGAACTCGGTCTGTTCGGCACGACGATCATCACCGCCGACAACATCGTGACGATCGTCGGCAACAACAAGATCTTCTCGGACAACATCTCGAACTACAGCGCGACGCCGCATCGCCGCGTCGACCTGACCGCCAAGATCGCGAACGGCGTGGATGCGGTCGATGCGATCAACCGCCTGAAGTCGCAGATCCAGCAGATCCCGAACGTGCTGCCTCAGCCGGCGCCGGACGTCGGCGTGCTGCAGTTCACGCCGGAAGGCCCGCTGCTGTTCGTGCGTCCGTCGACGCAGCCGGAGAACTACTGGCAGGTGTACTGCGATACCAATCGCGTGATTCTCGAGACGTTCCGCGACGCGCAATACCCGACGCCCGAAACGCCGATCTTTCATCGCACGACCTGACGGAACGATGGCGCCCGACGGCCCGCCGGATTCTGGCTGAAGCAGCCTGCGTCGAGCAGCCGGAACGGCCGATACCGCCACTCGGCAATCGGCCGGACCGCACGGACGAAAAAAAAGCGTGGCAGCCGCCACGCTTTTTTATTGCGCCGAAGCGAAGACGTTCGGCTCAGTGGCCGCCCGCGTTCGGCGTATCGCCCGATCGCCGGCCGCGCACCAGCTTCCACAGCGCGCCCAGCGCAACCGGCACGATCGCCGCACCGATCCCGGCCAGCACGATCACGTTCAGATACTGGCGGATGAACGGAATATTGCCGAAGAAGTAGCCGAGCAGCACCAGCAGCAGCACCCAGACCAGCGCGCCGATCACGTTGAACAACTGGAAGCGCGCGACGCTCATCGACGACGCGCCGGCGACGAACGGCGCGAACGTGCGCACGACCGGGATGAAGCGCGCGAGCACGATCGTCTTGCCGCCGTGCTTGTCGTAGAACATGTGGGTCTTCTGCAGCGCCGCGCGATCGAGGAAGCGCTCGAGCACCGGGATATGCGTATTGAACACCTTCGGCCCGATCCAGCGGCCGATCAGGTAGTTGACGGTATTGCCGGCAATTGCCGCGACCAGCAGCAGCACGATCAGCCCGCCGACGTTCATGTCGCCCGTCGCCGCGAACGCGCCGCCGATGAACAGCAGCGAATCGCCCGGCAGGAACGGCAGCACGACGAGCCCCGTCTCGCAGAACACGATCAGGAACAGCACCAGATACACCCACGCACCGTACTGCCGGATGAAGTCGCCGAGGAACGCGTCGATATGCAGGACCAGGTTGACGAAATGAAGCAGCGTATCCAAATGCGATTCCTCGAAGGCGAAAGGGCCGGAACGGCCGAAAAAGCGGAAGTGCCCGCCGGACAAGGCGGCGCGCGGAACGGAGCCATCATACCGAAACTACCTTAAGGCTCCGTGAAAAAACGTAACCGGCCGCGGCCCGGCACGCCTCCGCCGCCTCGCTATAATTCGGCCATGTCCGAAATCACCGAAACGGCCGCGGGCGCCGCGCCCGCCCCTGCTCCGCGCCCGCTGCGCGCGATCCAGCCCCTGCCCGACCAGCTGATCAGCCAGATCGCGGCCGGCGAGGTCGTCGAACGCCCGGCGTCGGTCGTCAAGGAGCTGCTCGAAAACGCGATGGACGCCGGCGCGACGACGCTGCGCATCGTGCTCGAGGAAGGCGGCGTCAAGCGCATCTCGATCACCGACGACGGCTGCGGAATCCCGCCCGCCGAACTGCCGCTCGCGCTGATGCGTCACGCGACGAGCAAGATCCGCTCGCTCGAGGAGCTCGAGGCGGTCGCGACGCTGGGTTTTCGCGGCGAAGCCCTCGCGTCGATCGCGTCGGTCGCCGAAATGTCGATCACGAGCCGCACGGCCGACGTCGCGCATGCGACGAAGATCGACGCGACCACGGGCGCGCTGTCGCCGGCCGCCGGCGCGGTCGGCACGACGATCGAGGTGCGCGAGCTGTACTTCAACACGCCCGCGCGCCGCAAGTTCCTGAAAAGCGAGCAGACCGAGTTCGGCCACTGCCTCGAAATGATCCGCCGCGCGGCGCTCGCGCGGCCGGACGTCGCGATCTCGGTGCTGCACAACGGCAAGGCCGTCGAGCACTGGAACGCGACCGAGCCCGCACTGCGGGTCGCGAAGATTCTCGGCGACGGCTTCGCGACCGCGCACCTGCCGCTCGACGAGCAGGCCGGGCCGCTCGCCGTCTACGGCTGCGCGGGCCTGCCGACCGCGAGCCGCGGCCGCGCCGACCAGCAATACTTCTTCGTCAACGGCCGCTTCGTGCGCGACAAGCTGCTCACGCACGCGGTACGCGCGGCGTACGAGGACGTCCTCCACGGCGATCGCTACCCGTCGTACGTGCTGTTCCTCGACCTGCCGCCGGAAGCCGTCGACGTGAACGTGCATCCGTCGAAGATCGAGGTGCGGTTCCGCGATTCGCGCTCGATCCACCAGTACGTGTTCCACGCGGTGCAACGCGCACTCGCGCGCCACGCAGGCGCGTCGCCGGAAACCACCGCGGGCGGCCATGCCGCGCAACTCTCGCCGGCGCCGAGCGGCCCCGCGTCGTTCCTGAATACGCCGCTCGGCCAGGGCGCGGCCACCGGCACGGGCGGCAGCGGCTTCTCGGCGCCGCCGTCATCGTCGTCGGGCAACACGTGGATGCGCCAGGCGCGCATGACGCAGGGCACGCTGCCGGTCGCGCAACCGCTCGCGCTCTACGATGCGCTGTTCGGCCGCAAGGACACGGGTGCGGGCACACCGGACGGCACGACGATCGTCGCCCGCGATTCGGCCGAGGCAGCCAATGCGCCAGTCGCGCCGCTGCCGGGCTTCGCCGCGTCGTCGCTTGGCGCCGCCGTACACGACGAGCAGCCGCTCGGCTTCGCGCTCGGCCAGATCCACGGGATTTACGTGCTCGCGCAGAACGCGCACGGCCTCGTGATCGTCGACATGCACGCCGCGCACGAACGGATCCTCTACGAACAGTTCAAGAACGCGCTCGCCGACCGCACGGTCGCGGTGCAATCGCTGCTGCTGCCGATATCGATGACGGCGACGCCGGTCGAGATCGGCACGGTCGAGGAAGAACGCGACACGCTCGAATCGCTCGGCTTCGATCTCGCGGTGCTGTCGCCGACGACGCTCGCGATCCGCGCGGTGCCCGCGCTGCTGAAGGACGCCGACTTGCAGTCGCTCGCGCGCGCGGTGCTCGCCGACCTGCACGCGTTCGGCGGCTCGCGCGTGCTCACAGAGCGCCAGCACGAGCTGCTCGGCACGCTCGCGTGTCACCACGCGGTGCGCGCGAACCGGCGCCTGACGCTCGACGAGATGAACGCGCTGCTGCGCCAGATGGAAGCGACCGAACGCGCGGACCAGTGCAATCACGGCCGGCCGACGTGGTATCAGCTCACGCTGAACGATCTCGACCGTCTCTTCATGCGCGGCCAATGAACGCTTCACCGCAGTCCCGCCCAACGACGATCGCCTGCCTGCTCGGCCCCACCGCATCGGGCAAGACGGCCGCGGCGCTGGCGCTTGCCGCGCGCCGTCCGATCGAGATCGTCAGCGTCGATTCCGCGCTCGTCTACCGCGGCATGGATATCGGCACCGCGAAACCGACGCGCGACGAGCGCGCGAGCGTGCAGCACCACCTGATCGACATCATCGACCCGGCCGACGCCTATTCGGCGGCCGAATTCCGAGCGGACGCGCTGCGCGTGATCGGCGAGATCGCCGCGCGCGGCCGCACGCCGCTGCTCGCGGGCGGCACGATGCTGTACTACAAGGCGCTGACGCAGGGCCTCAACGATCTGCCGACCGCCGATCCGGCCGTGCGCGCCGAGCTCGATGCCGACGCCGCGCGCGACGGCTGGCCGGCACTCCATGCGCGGCTCGCGCAGGTCGACCCGGCGACGGCCGCACGGCTCGCGCCGAACGATTCGCAGCGGATCCAGCGCGCGCTCGAAGTGTTCCTGCTGAGCGGGCAGCCGATGTCGGCGCTGCTCGCCGCACCGCGCCGCGCGGACGATGCCGCCGCCGCGTACCGCTTCGTCCCGGTGGCGCTCGAGCCGTCGGACCGCGCGGTGCTGCACGCGCGCATCGCGCAACGTTTCGACGCGATGCTCGACGCGGGCTTCATCGACGAAGTCGAACGGCTGCGCCGCCGCGAGGATCTGCATCTCGGCCTGCCGTCGATGCGCTGCGTCGGCTACCGGCAGGCATGGGAATTCCTCGACGGCGACACCGATTTCCGGACCATGCGCGACAAAGGCATCTTCGCGACGCGCCAGCTGTGCAAACGGCAGATCACGTGGCTGCGCGCGATGCCGAAGCGGATCGTCGTCGACTGCGTCGCGCCGGATTCGACCGACCGCGCGGTCGATGCGCTCGAGCGCGTGCTGGACGGCCGTATCGAGGATCGCTAACGGAGCCCCATCGGCCCGCATCGCCCCTGCCCCGGAAAGAAGCTCTTCGCGGAATTTCGTGAACCGATGACGGCTTGTGCCTCTGGCCGCGAAGATCCCGACTCTGTCGCCGCGATGACCGTGGTCATCCGTTGTGGGCGAATGCCAACACGATCGCGTTGCCCAGTTCATCAACAACCCTGTCCGACGCGCCGGGCGCCGCAAACATCGTGAACTCGACATCGGGCAGGGCCGGCAGGCCGGCATCCGGGGGGATCGCACGCAAGCCGTGCGCCAGTTGTGTATGCACGATTGGCGTCACCGCAAAGCCCGCGTGCGCGGCGGCGCACAGGCCGGCGCCACTCGGGCACACCAGCACGATCCGGTAATCCACGCCCGCGCGGGCCAGTGCTGCCAGCGAGGCCTCGCGATACGGGCAGGGTTCCGGCAGCAGCGCGATCGGCACCGGTACACCCGGCGTGAGCGGCGCCCAATCCGCACCGGCCCACACAAGCGGCTCGCGCCAGAGCACGCGTCCGGTGGGGCCGCCGTGGCAGCGTCCACCCATCACCACATCCAGCTCGCCGTGATCCAGCGCCTGGAGCAATTCGCCCGGGATACCGACCCGGATGCTGAACGCGATGCGCGGGTACCGCGCGGCAAACGCCTGCATCACGTGCATCAGCCTGACATTGGCGAGGTCTTCCGACAGACCCACGCGGATCGTGCCCGCACTCGGTTCGCGCAGCAGTTGCGCCCGCGCGTCCTGATTGAGCGCGAGGATGGCGCGCGCGTAACCCAGCAGCAGTTCGCCGTCCACCGTGAGCGTGACCGAGCGCGTGGTGCGCACGAGCAGGTCACGGCCGATCTGTTTTTCCAGGCGCCGAAGATGCGCGCTGACGGCAGACTGCGTCAGATTCAGACGGGCCGCGGCATGCGTGAATCCGCCTTCCTGGACGACGGTCACGAAAGAGCGCAACAAAACGGTATCGAACATGAGATGTCCCGCAATACAGTGCGAACGCTACTGAATAGCGCGATGATACTTCGTTTATATTTCGAATCGAACTATGTTCTGATGAGGGCCGTCAACCCGTCAGGAGCCGTTCCATGTCGACCTTGCTGCATATCGAATCTTCTCCGCGCAAGTCGCGGTCCGCATCACGCGACGTTGCGCACGCGTATCTGGAAGCCTGGCGCGACGCGCATCCGGAGCATCGGGTCGACGTGCTCGACCTCTGGGCGACGCCATTACCGGAACTCGACGGCGATGCGCTCGATGCCAAATACGCGGACTTGAGCGGCACGCCGCTCAGTGAAGGCCAGCAACAAGCGTGGGCAGGTTTCCGGCAGCTCGCGCAGCGGATGCACGACGCGGATACGCTGCTGTTCTCCGTGCCGCTGTGGAATTTCTCCATCCCCTACAAGCTCAAGCATTTCATCGACGCCGTGTCCCACCGCGGCCTCCTCTTCTCATTCGACGAGCGTGGGTTAGCGGGATTGCTGAACGGCAAGAAAGCAGTCGTGATCTACGCGAGAGGCCTCGATTATTCGAGGCAATCGAGCACGCCCGCCGAGTCGTTCGACTTTCAGCGGCCGTTTCTTGAAGCGTGGCTGCGCTTCATCGGTATCACCGACATCGAATCGATCATCGTCGAGAAAACGCTGTTTGGACCTGAAGTCGATCACGCGGGCAGAGAGGCTGCGCGCGAACAGGCAGTGACGCTGGCACACGCAGCTTCATCATCCGCTTCGGCTTCGGTTGATGGCTGAACTGGCCATGGCTGGAAGCATCAACAACGCCGTCAAGGTCATCGAGCGTCGGGCTTAAGGGTATCCCGGGACGGGGAGTCCTTCTCCCCGGAGATTCGCGTCGCGTCCTCCGGGAATCCTCGAAGAACCGAAAAAAAAGCCGCCCGGATCGACTCCGGGCGGCTTTCCTTGCTGCATCTTGCGTGCGGTGCGTCAGACCACGACCGTCTGCGCCTCGCCTTCACGGCTTGCACGCACGGTGCCGATCTTCCATACCTGCTCGCCGGCGGCCGTCAGGTCGGCGATCGCTGCGTCGGCATCGGCCGCCGCGACGATCACGGCCATCCCGATCCCGCAGTTGAACACGCGGTGCATTTCGGCGTCGGCGACGCCGCCGTGCTCCTGCAGCCACTTGAACAGCGGCGGCAGCGGCCACGCGTTCTGGTCGAGCTCGGCCGTGAGGCCTTCGCGCAGCACGCGCGGAATGTTCTCGACGAGGCCGCCGCCGGTGATGTGGGCCATGCCCTTCACCGACAGCTTCTGCATCAGCGCGAGCAGCGGCTTCACGTAGATGCGCGTGGGCGCCATCAGCGTGTCGGCCAGCGAACGGCCGTGGAAATCGGCGGACAGGTCGGGGTTCGCGCGCTCGATGATCTTGCGCACGAGCGAGAAGCCGTTCGAGTGGATGCCGCTCGAGGCAAGGCCGAGCACCACGTCGCCTTCGGCGATCGTGCTGCCGTCGATGATCTTGCTCTTCTCGACCGCGCCGACCGCGAAACCGGCCAGATCGTATTCGCCGTCCGGGTACATGCCCGGCATTTCGGCCGTCTCGCCGCCGATCAGCGCGCAGCCCGACAGTTCGCAGCCGTGCGCGATGCCCTTGACGACCGTTGCGGCCGTGTCGACATCGAGCTTGCCGCACGCGAAGTAGTCGAGGAAGAACAGCGGCTCGGCACCCTGCACGAGGATGTCGTTCACGCTCATCGCCACCAGGTCCTGGCCGACGGTGTCGTGATTGTTCAGATGAAAGGCCAGCTTGAGCTTGGTGCCCACGCCGTCGGTGCCCGACACGAGCACGGGCTCCTTGTACTTCTTCGGCACTTCGAACAGCGCGCCGAACCCGCCGATGCCGCCGAGCACGCCGTCGCGCAGGGTTTTCTTCGCAAAAGGCTTGATCTTGTCGATGAGCGCGTCGCCTGCGTCGATGTCGACGCCTGCGTCGCGGTAGGACAGACCCTGAGCGTCGGGAGCGGATTTCGGAGGATTCATGGGGGAATGCGAGAAGGTCGGTAAAATGCGATTTTACCCGAAGCCGGCCCGTTGGCCGGAATTCCCAGCACCGAATCGTCAGGGATTGCATCTTGGTCGACACGTCCCCGTTTTCATCGCCACGCGAGCCGCGCCGAAACCCGCGCGCCGCCGTGCGTGCGGCCGCGTGTGCAGGCACCGGAGCAGCCCCCCGCGCGTGCCCGGCGTACGGCGCGCGTTTCATCAACCGACCCGCATTGTGACTGTTGTGTCCCGTCAACTGACGCTCGATCTCGGCACGCCGCCGCCCGCCACGTTCGACAACTTCATCATGAATGAGGAGAACGACGAGCTCATCTCGCGGCTCCAGAAGCTCGACCTCGCGCTCGCGGCGGGGCCCGTGCCGGACCGGTCGTTCTATATCTGGGGCGAGCCCGGCAGCGGCCGCACCCACCTGCTGCAGGCGCTCGTGAGCGACGCGTCGTACGGCTACGCGCGCTACCTGACGCCGCAAAGCCCGCTCGGCGCGTTCACGTTCGACCCGCGCATCGGCATCTACGCGATCGACGACTGCGACCGGATGAGCGACACGCAGCAGGTCGCGCTGTTCAACCTGTTCAACGAGGTCCGCGCGCACCCGTCGAGCGCGTTCGTCGCGGCGGGTCCCGCGGCGCCGCTCGCGCTCGACGTGCGCGAGGATCTGCGCACGCGCCTCGGCTGGGGGCTCGTGTTTCACCTGTCGCCGCCGTCCGATGCCGGCAAGATCGCCGTGCTGAAGCTCGCGGCGAAGGAGCGCGGGATCGCGCTCACCGACGACATCGCCGCCTACCTGTTGACCCATTTCCGCCGCGACATGCCGAGCCTGATGGCGCTGCTCGACGCGCTCGACCGCTTCTCGCTCGAGCAGAAGCGCGCCGTCACGCTGCCGCTGCTGCGCCGGATGCTGGCCCGCCCCGGCGACGACATCGCACCACCGGGCACAGGCCCGAACCGCTTCGAGTAAAATGCGCATCCATGACTAATCTGGCACTCTTTGACCTCGATCACACGCTGATCCCGACCGATAGCGACCACGAATGGGGCCGCTTCATGGTGAAGCTCGGCATCGTCGACGCGGAAAGCTTCTCGCGTCAGAACGATCAGTTCTTCGCCGACTACAAGGCCGGCAAGCTCGACATCCATGCGTACCTGTGCGCGATGCTCACGCCGCTCGCGAAGTATTCGCGCGCGCAGCTCGCCGAATGGCACGAGCAGTACATGCACGAGGTGATCCGCCCCGCGATGACACCCGCCGCGCTCGAACTCGTGCGCAAGCACATCGATGCCGGCGACCTGTGCTGCGTCGTGACCGCGACCAACGAGTTCATCACGCGTCCGATCGCGACCGCGTTCGGCGTCGACACGCTGATCGCCTGCGAGGTCGAAACGACCGACGGGCACCCCGATTCGCCGTACACGGGCCGGCCGACCGGCACGCCGAGCTATCGCGAGGGCAAGATCGTGCGCACCGAAGCGTGGCTCGCGTCGCTCGGCAAGCACTGGGACGACTTCGAACACAGCTACTTCTATAGCGACTCGCACAACGACATCCCGTTGCTCGAGAAAGTCACCGACCCGATCGCGACCAACCCCGACGACACGCTGCGTGCGCATGCAAGCGACCGCGGCTGGCGCATCCTCGATCTCTTCTGAACGTCGTGATCAAAAAATTCATTCGCAAGCTGCTCGGCCAGGACGGCGCCGAACAAACGTCGCCCGTCGAGGCGCCCGCCGCCGACACGGCCCCTGCCCAGCGCCCCGCGAAGGGTAGCCGCGGCAGCACCGCCAGGAAGCCGCGCAGCAATCACGAACCGACCGTCGTGCCGGCCAGCGTGCATCAGATCGATCCGTCGCTGATCTCGCGCAATGCCGTACGCGTGACCGACACGCTGCAGCAGGCGGGCTTTCGCGCGTTCATCGTCGGCGGCGCGGTGCGCGACCTGCTGCTCGGCATCGCACCGAAGGACTTCGACGTCGCGACCGACGCGACGCCGACCGAGGTGCAGCGCCTGTTCCGCCGCGCGCGCCTGATCGGCCGCCGCTTCCAGATCGTCCACGTGCAGTTCGGCCAGGAACTGATCGAGGTGTCGACGTTCCGCGCCCTGGTCGACGCCCCGCCCGAAGCCGCCGCGGCCGAGCCGCCGAAGCGCCTGAAGCGCGACGAACTCGATCGCCGCACGCATGCGGTGGACGCCAGCGGCCGCGTGCTGCGCGACAACGTGTGGGGCGAACAGCACGAAGACGCCGCGCGCCGCGACTTCACGATCAACGCGATGTATTACGACCCGTCGACGCAGACGGTGCTCGACTACCACGACGGGATGGCCGACATGCGCGCCCGTCTGCTGCGGATGATCGGCGACCCGGCCACGCGCTATCGCGAGGATCCGGTGCGGATGCTGCGCGTCGTGCGTTTCGCGGCGAAGCTCGGCTTCGAGATCGAGCCGCACACGCGCGAGCCGATCAACGCGCTCGCCGACCTGATCAACAACGTGCCGGCCGCGCGCCTGTTCGACGAAATGCTGAAGCTGCTGCTGTCGGGCCACGCGCTCGCATGCCTGAAGCAGCTGCGCAAGGAAGGCCTGCACCATGGGCTGCTGCCGCTCCTCGACGTCGTGCTCGAACAACCGCAGGGCGAGAAGTTCATCACGCTCGCGCTGAACAACACCGACGCGCGCGTGCGCGCCGGCAAGACGGTGTCGCCGGGCTTCCTGTTCGCGACGCTGCTGTGGCACGACATGCGCCAGCGCTTCGAGCAATACTCGGCGGAAGGCGAATTCCCGGTGCCGGCGCTCCATCGCGCGATGGACGACGTGATCGACATGCAGACCGAGAAACTCGCGATCCACAAGCGCTACTCGGCCGACATGCGCGAGATCTGGGGCCTGCAGCTGCGCCTCGAAAAACGCTCGGGCCGCAGCGCGATGCGGCTGCTGGAACACCAAAGGTTTAGAGCGGGGTATGATTTCCTCCTGTTACGCTGCGAATCCGGCGAGCTCGATGCGGAAGTCGGACAGTGGTGGACGGATTTCATCGAAGGCGACGCGGCCGCGCGCGAGGCACTCCTCACGCAGGGCGGCTCGAAGGAAAAATCGCCCCGCAAGCGGCGCCGCCGCGGCGGTGCGCGAAATCGCAAGCCGGGCGAAGGCGCCGCCGAGCAGGCGCCGGACACCGCGGGCGGTTCCGACGACTGACGCGCTCGCCGGCGAACGACGTAGGAAGTGATGCCATGACGGTTGCATATATCGGACTGGGGGCGAATCTCGGCGATGCGCGCCAGACCCTGAAGGACGCGGTGGTGTGCCTCGCGCAGCAGCGCACCATCTCGATCCTCGGCAAATCGAGCCTGTATCGCACGGCGCCCTTCGAAGCGGGCGGCGACGATTACTACAATTGCGTCGTCAAGCTCGACACGACGCTGTCGGCCCGTGAGTTGCTCGCGCTCTGCCAGAAGATCGAACATCACTTCGGGCGCGAGCGCCCGTATCGCAACGCGCCGCGCACGCTCGACCTCGACATCCTGCTGTTCGGCACGGATTCGATCGACGAACCCGACCTGATCGTCCCGCATCCGCGCCTCACCGATCGCGCATTTGCGCTCGTGCCGCTCGTCGAGATCGAGCCCGCGCTCGACATCCCCGCGCGCGGCCGCGCCGATGCGTACCTCGCCTCCGTCGCGGATCAGCGCGTCGAGAAGGTGCAGACCTGTCAGTGCCTGATGCAGAAGGCCCTTGCCGCCGGCGCTGACGCCGACAAGAACCGCTGCCGATGAACATCACTCCGCTGACCGTCACCGCGCCCGACCTGCGCGCCCCGCATCGCTATCTGGTGATCGAAGGGCCGATCGGCGTCGGCAAGACGACGCTCGCGCGCCTGTTCGCCGAGCGCTGGTCGATGCAGACGCTGCTCGAGCGCCCGCAGGACAACCCGTTCCTCGAACGCTTCTATCGCGACACCGCGCGCTACGCGCTGCCCGCGCAGCTGTCGTTCGCGCTGCAGCGCGCGCAGCAGGCACGCGAACTGATCGGCGCGCTCGATACGGGCCGGCCGGTCGTCGCCGATTTCATGCCGCAGAAGAACGACATCTTCGCGCGGCTGAACCTGCCGGAAGACGAATGGCAGTTGTACCGGTCGATCGCGACGCACCTCGACGTTCCGCAGGCCCCCGCGCCCGATCTCGTCGTCTATCTGCAGGCGAGCCCCGAAGTGCTGTTCTCGCGCATCCAGAAGCGCGGGCTGCCGATGGAGCTGCAGATCAGCGACGCGTACCTGCGCTCGCTCGTCGATGCGTACAACGAATTCTTCTATCACTACGACCGCACGCCGGTGCTCACGGTCGCAGCCGAACACCTGAACCCGCAAGACTCCCCCGAAGACCTCGCTCTGCTGATCGAGCGCATCGACACGATGCGCGGCCGCAAGGAATTCTTCGTCAAGGGCGAAACGACGCGCTGACGCGTCCTCGCCCGTCGTTCCTCCCCCATCGAACCGGATTTCCCATGACCTATCTCCAGGAATCGAGCCGGCCTGCCGTCACTGTGCCCAAGCTGCAGGCAATGCGCGAAGCCGGCGAGAAGATCGCGATGCTCACCTGCTACGACGCGAGCTTTTCCGCGCTGCTCGATCGCGCCGGCACCGACGTGCTGCTGATCGGCGACTCGCTCGGCAACGTGCTGCAGGGCCACACCACCACGCTCCCCGTGTCGATCGACGACATCGCGTACCACACCGCATGCGTCGCGCGTGCGCAGCCGCGCGCGCTCGTCGTTGCCGATCTGCCGTTCGGCACGTACGGCACGCCGGCGGAGGCGTTCGCAAACGCGGTCACGCTGATGCGCGCCGGCGCGCAGATGGTCAAGCTCGAAGGCGGCGAATGGCTCGCCGACACGATCCGCTTCCTCGTCGAACGCTCGGTGCCGGTGTGCGCGCACCTCGGCCTCACGCCGCAGTCGGTTCACGCGTTCGGCGGCTTCAAGGTGCAGGGCCGCACGGAAGCCGGCGCCGCGCAGCTGCTGCGCGATGCGCGCGCGGTCGAGGACGCGGGCGCGCAGCTCGTGGTGCTCGAAGCGGTGCCGACGCTCGTCGCGTCCGAAGTCACGCACATGCTGAAGATCCCGACGATCGGCATCGGCGCGGGCCTCGAATGCTCGGGCCAGGTACTGGTGCTGCACGACATGCTCGGTATTTTCCCCGGCAAGCGCCCGCGTTTCGTGAAGGATTTCATGCAGGGCCAGCCGAACATCCAGGCGGCCGTCGAGGCGTACGTGAGCGCGGTGAAGGACGGCACGTTCCCGGGCCCGGAACACTCGTTCTGACGCGCGGCCGGCGCCCGTTCGATACGAAAAAAGCGCGGCACCCTTTGCGGGGCGCCGCGCTTTTTCTTTGGATGCCGTGTTGCCGAAGGTCAGCGGTGCCGGTTCTTCCGGCACGCGGCCCCGTCGTTCATCGCGTCATTTCAATACCGCATCGAGCGCGCCGCGCAGTGCATTGGTCAGCAGCAGCGCCTCGGCGCGCGCCAGATCGTCGAGCGTGACGACGCGCTCCTCGGCGCCGAATGTGCGGTCGTCGAGCAGCACGCCGCGCATCACGCCCGGCAGCACGCCGCTCGACAGCGGCGGGGTCACCCACTGGCCGCCGAGCTTCACGAACAGATTCGAGCGCCCGCCTTCCGTCACCTCGCCGCGCTCGTTGACGAACAGCATGTCGAAGCCGCCAAGCGCCTCCGCCGCCTGCCATGCGCGGTCGTATTCGGCGCGGCGCGTCGTCTTGTGCAACAGCAGCGCGTCGTCCGTGCGGGTCGGTGCAAAGCCGTGCGCGGACGCGAGCATCACGCCGACCGGCCCGGCGGGCAGCGGTTTCAGCGTCGCGGCCGTGATGTCGACGGTGCCATCCTTCGCGAGCGCGAGCTTCATCCGGTACGGACCGTCGCCGTCGAGTGCCGCGCAGCGCGCGTCGATCTCGCGGCGCAACGCATCGGCGTCGAGGCGGAAGCCGAATGCGTCCGCGCTGCGCCGCAGCCGCGCGAGATGGCGCTCGAGATGCCGGATGCCGTCCGCACGCGTCGCGGCAGTGGTTTCGAACAACTGGAAGCCGGGATCGGCGTCGGTCAGGAATCGCGCTTTCAATTCGCACTCCGCATATTCGTCGGCGGCGACGCTGTCGAGCACGATGCCCGCGCCGACACCCATCGTGCCGCGCCGCCGGCCGACGGCGGCCGTTGCCGCGTCACGCGTGTCGATCGTTGCGGCGGCATCGACATCGACCGTCTCGAGCGTCAGCGTCCGGATCGCGACCGACAGGCAGAAATCGCCGCAGCCGGCCGCATCGTCGGGCGACGCATCGCCTGCCGATGCGCGTTCCGTCGGTGCGTCGAGCCAGCCGATCGCGCCCGTATAGAGCCCGCGCGGCGTCGACTCGATCGCGTCGATCAGTTCCATCGTCTTGTGCTTCGGCGCACCGGTGATCGATCCGCACGGAAACAGCGCGCGCAGCATCTGCGCGAACGTGGTGCCGTCGCGCCAGCCGGCCTCGACCGTCGACGTCATCTGCCATACCGACGCGTACGGTTCGACCGAGAACAGCGCCGGCACCCTGACCGTGCCCGTGCGCGCGATCCGCGACACGTCGTTGCGCAGCAGGTCGACGATCATCACGTTTTCCGCGCGGTTCTTCGGATCGTTCGCGAGGAACGCGGCGGCCGCCGCGTCGTCGCGCGGATCGGCCGAGCGCGGCGCCGTGCCTTTCATCGGCCGCGCGCGCAGCACGTCGCCGTGCTTCTCGACGAACAGCTCCGGCGAGCACGACACGACCCACGCACCGTCGGGCAGCGCGATCAGCGCGCCATAACGCACCGGCTGACGCGCGCGCAGCCGCCGGTACAGCGCGAGCGGCGTGCCGAACATGTCGAAATTCAGCCGGTACGTGTAGTTGATCTGGTACGAATCGCCCGCGCGCAGCGCGTCGTGCACCGCGGCGATCGCCGCGTCGAACGCGTCGCGCGACACGCTCTTCGCGACGTGCGCGACGCCCGCGATCGACGGCGGGCCGCCGCCGTCCTGCTGCGCGAGCCACGCGTCGACTTCGTCGCGCGACAGGCGCTCGCAGCGCGCATACAGCAAAAAGCGCAGCGGGGCATGGCCCGGCTGCGCTCTTTCGAGGTTGCGTCCGAATTCGTAATCGCCGACGACGACCGCATGCAGCCCGTCGCGCAGATCCTGCGCCACCGCCGCGTCGAGCTCGTCGAGCCGTGCCGGATCCGTGCACACGCGTTCGCGCACGAAACCGGAATACAAACGACTCGACCGCGCGGACGCGGTCGAGTCGCAATCGTCCAAGAGCGCGAACGACGCGCTCTCGTTGCCTTCAGTCATGCCGTTACTCGAAGAAGCTCTTCACCCGGTCGAACCAGCTCTTGCTCTGCGGGCTGTGACGCGCACCGCCCTCGGCCAGCGACTTCTCGAACTGCTTGAGCAGGTCGCGCTGCTGGTCGGTCAGCTTCACGGGCGTCTCGACCTGCACGTGTACGTACAGATCGCCCGCGATGCTCGAACGCAGACCCTTGATCCCCTTGCCGCGCAGGCGGAACGTCTTGCCCGACTGCGTGCCTTCCGGCACCGGGAACGTCGCACGGCCGGCCAGCGTCGGCACCTCGATCTCGCCGCCGAGTGCGGCGGTCGTGAACGGAATCGGCATCTGGCAGTGAAGATCGTCGCCGTCGCGCTCGAACACCGAGTGCGGCTTGATGTGGATCTCGACGTACAGGTCGCCCGGCGGCCCGCCGTTGATGCCCGGCTCGCCGTTGCCGGCCGAGCGGATCCGCATCCCGTCGTCGATGCCGGCCGGGATCTTCACTTCGAGCGTCTTGGTTTCCTTCACCTTGCCCGACCCGTGGCAGTGCGCGCACGGTTCGGGAATGTAGGTGCCGGTGCCGTGACACTTCGGGCAGGTCTGCTGGATGCTGAAGAAGCCCTGCGACATGCGCACCGTGCCCTGGCCGTGGCAAGTCGGGCAGGTTTCCGGCTTCGTGCCGGGCTTCGCGCCCGACCCGTGACAGACTTCGCACGACACCCAGCTCGGCACGCGGATCTGCGTGTCGTAGCCGTGCGCGGCCTGCTCGAGCGTGATTTCCATGCTGTAGCGCAGGTCGGCACCGCGATACACCTGCGGACCGCCGCGGCCGCCACGCGCGGCACCGCCCGCGGCCTGACCGAAGATGTCGCCGAAGATGTCGCCGAACGCATCCGCGAAGCCGCCGAAACCCTGTCCGCCCGCACCACCCATGTTCGGATCGACGCCCGCGTGGCCGTACTGGTCGTACGCCGCGCGCTTCTGGTCGTCCGACAGCATTTCATAGGCTTCCTTCGCTTCCTTGAAATGCTCTTCCGCATCCTTGCTGTCCGGATTGCGGTCAGGGTGATACTTCATCGCAAGCTTGCGATACGCCTTCTTGATTTCGTCGTCGCTCGCATTCTTCGCGACGCCCAGAACCTCGTAGTAATCCCGTTTCGCCATATCGATTCGCTGTGCCGTCGCGCGTCACGCACGCGGCGGCTCCTTTCGCCCGCAGTAAAGTCTCTCGACTCGTCTGGCGCTGCGCCGTCCGCGGACGGCTCGCGCAGCACCCGCCAAAAAACAAATGTGCCCGGAGGGCCGCGAAGCCCGCCAGGCGTGGAGTCGATCCGGCCATCCGGAAGGAAAGACAGACCGCTGTTCAGCCGCGCCGCGCGCGTGTCGCGCGCGGCGTGCGGTGCCATGGCAACCCGGCTTAGTCCTTCTTCACTTCCTTGAACTCGGCGTCGACGACGTCGTCCGCAGCCTGCTGCGCACCGCCCGCGTGGGCCGCGCCTTCCGCTGCACCCGCCGCGCCGGCCGCACCGGCCTGCTGCGCCTGCATGTCGGCGTACATCTTTTCGCCGAGCTTCTGCGAAGCCTGACCGAGTTCCTCGACCTTCGCGTCGATCGCCGCCTTGTCGGCCGACGTATCCTTCAGCACGTCCTCGAGCGACTTCAGCGCCGCTTCGATCTTTTCCTTCTCGCCCGCGTCCAGCTTGTCGCCGTACTCGGTGAGCGCCTTCTTCGTGCTGTGGACCAGCGCGTCGCCCTGGTTGCGCGAATCAGCCAGCTCGCGCAGCTTGTGGTCTTCCGCTGCGTTCGCTTCCGCGTCCTTGATCATCTGGTCGATTTCAGCGTCGGACAGGCCCGAGTTCGCCTTGATCGTGATCTTGTTTTCCTTGCCGGTCGCCTTGTCCTTCGCGCCGACGTGCAGGATGCCGTTCGCGTCGATGTCGAAGGTCACTTCGATCTGCGGCACGCCGCGCGGCGACGGCGGAATGCCTTCGAGGTTGAACTCGCCGAGCAGCTTGTTGCCTGCCGCCATCTCGCGTTCGCCCTGGAACACCTTGATCGTCACGGCCGACTGGTTGTCGTCCGCCGTCGAATACACCTGTGCGTGCTTCGTCGGGATCGTCGTGTTCTTGTTGATCATCTTCGTCATCACGCCGCCGAGCGTCTCGATGCCGAGCGACAGCGGGGTCACGTCGAGCAGCAGGACGTCCTTGCGGTCGCCCGACAGGACCTGGCCCTGGATCGCCGCGCCGACTGCGACGGCTTCGTCCGGGTTCACGTCACGGCGCGGATCCTTGCCGAAGAACTCCTTCACCTTCTCCTGCACCTTCGGCATGCGGGTCTGGCCGCCGACCAGGATCACGTCGTCGATGTCCGACACCTTGACACCGGCGTCCTTGATCGCGATACGGCACGGTTCGATCGTGCGCTCGACCAGATCCTCGACCAGCGCTTCCAGCTTCGCGCGGGTGATCTTCAGGTTCAAGTGCTTCGGACCCGATGCGTCGGCCGTGATGTACGGCAGGTTGATTTCGGTCTGCTGGCTCGACGACAGCTCGATCTTCGCCTTTTCAGCGGCTTCCTTCAGGCGCTGCAGCGCGAGCACGTCCTTCGACAGGTCGACGCCCTGCTCCTTCTTGAACTCGCCGATGATGTAATCGATGATGCGCTGGTCGAAGTCCTCGCCGCCGAGGAACGTGTCGCCGTTGGTCGACAGCACTTCGAACTGCATTTCGCCGTCGACGTCCGCGATCTCGATGATCGACACGTCGAACGTGCCGCCGCCGAGGTCATACACGGCGATCTTGCGGTCGCCCTTCTCGGCCTTGTCGAGGCCGAACGCGAGCGCGGCCGCCGTCGGCTCGTTGATGATCCGCTTGACTTCGAGGCCCGCGATACGGCCGGCGTCCTTGGTTGCCTGACGCTGGCTGTCGTTGAAGTACGCCGGCACCGTGATCACGGCTTCCGTGACCGGCTCGCCGAGGTAGTCTTCGGCCGTCTTCTTCATCTTGCGCAGCACTTCCGCCGAAACCTGCGGCGGCGCCAGCTTCTCGCCGTGCGCTTCGACCCATGCGTCGCCGTTGTCGGCCTTGATGATCGCGTACGGCATCAGGCCGATGTCCTTCTGGACTTCCTTCTCTTCGAAACGGCGGCCGATCAGGCGCTTCACCGCGAACAGCGTGTTCTTCGGGTTGGTCACGGACTGACGCTTGGCCGGTGCGCCGACGAGCACTTCGTTATCGTCCATGTAGGCGATGATCGACGGCGTCGTGCGCGTGCCTTCCGAGTTCTCGATGACCTTGACCTGGTTGCCTTCCATGATGGCGACGCACGAGTTCGTGGTGCCGAGGTCGATACCGATGATCTTTCCCATTTTTCCTAATCTCCAGAAATGCCTGTTTGCTGCGCGAAACCCCGCGTTTTTGGGCAGTTTCGCGCGCCAGAATTCAACTCTGTTCCCGAAATGCGTCCGGCCGATCCGTTTTCAAGACCCGCCGAGCGATGCGGATATTAAATTTTTTCAATCGACGCCGGTAGCCGGATCGTGCGGACCGTCGTCGCGGTCCGACGGCGTGCCGGCCGCCGCGGCGATCTTCGCGCGCGCCGCCGACACCGCCGCCTGGAACTGCGCGAGGCCATGCCAGCCGGTCGCGCGGCCGAGCCGCTTGCCACGGTGGAAAAAGACCCACGTCGGCACGCCGTGCAGGCCGAAGCGGCGCCCCAACTCATGATGTTCGTACACGTTGCAATGGAACCACTTCAGGTCCAGCGCGCGGATCGCGTCCGGCTGGGCGAGCATCGCCTTCTTCGCGATCTCGCAGTTGAAGCAGTCGACGCCCCAGAAGAACATCACCGCGAGCGCATCGCCGGCGCTGGCGATCCCGGCGTCGAACGTGTCGGCCGCCAGCGCCTGCATGTCGAACGCTTCGAACGCGGCCGGATCGACGCCGGCGGGAACCATTGCGGCAGCCTTACTTCGGCTGGGCGACCGTGACGAGCGCCGGGCGCAGCACGCGGTCCGCGATCGTGTAGCCCTTTTGGAGGACCGTCACGACAGTATTCGGCTCCTGATCGGCCGGCACCATCGAAATCGCCTGGTGCTGGTGCGGATCGAACTTCTCGCCGACCGGGTTGATCGCGACGACGCGGCCCTTCTCGAGCGCGCTCGTCAGCTGGCGCAGCGTCAGCTCGACGCCTTCGCGCACCTTCGTGATGTCGCCGGACGTGTCGCTGACGGCGGCCTCGAGGCTGTCCAGCACGGGCAGCAGATGCTCCGCGAAGCCTTCGATCGCAAACTTGTGTGCCTTCGAGACATCTTCCTGCGCACGGCGGCGGACGTTCTCGGTCTCGGCCTTCGCCCGGAGGAAGCTCTCCTGCAGCTCGGCGACCTTGGCTTGAGCCTCCGCGAGCGCCGCGTCGGCTGCTTCGGCGGCGGGAGCAGCGCCTTGCGCCGCCTGCTTCTCGCTGCCGATGTCTTCGGCCGATTGGGTAGCCGGGTTCTCTTGCGTGTTTTCCATGTCGCTGAAAGTCGATTAGAGGTTGAAGCCAAATCGGCAACCGCCGGACCGTATGCCGGCGGCACCGCACATTGTTGGTGCAAATAAGGGCGAAAACTGCGATTTCAAGGGGGTTATTCGCCGGCATTCGCCAATACCGCGAAACAACCGCGCTGCGCGTCGCCCGATTGCGCGCATTTGTCGCCAGATTGGACGAAACGGCCTGTAACAACGCTTACCAGGCAAGTACTAGCCCGGCACAGGGGGCTGCACTACACTCCACTCAAGCGTCGAGAAAGCGCGTTTACCCTAGCTTACCGCCGCCTGACATCCACCTGGCGCTGCATTCACCGTCCCATCGAGGCGAGTACCGTGAAACTGACCTTTGCCATATCGGTGGTCGCGCTGGTACTGATTGCCGGCACCACCACCATCTGCCTGTCCGGAGCCGTGACCGACCGCACGACCGAATACGGAAGCGCGCGGGCGACCTTCGACCAGATGTTCAGCTCCCACCAGAAAATCTGTCGATGATGCGCCGGTCGCGCTTGGTCGGCCGGCCGTGCAGTTCCGCCGCCGGCTCGCGATACGTGCGGCGCCGCTCCAGTTCGGCGAGCCGCGCGACGCGCCCCGCTTCCGTTTCCTCGTAAAGCGTCTGCGCGATGCTCGCGGGCCCGCGCACGTCGCAAATGCCCAGCACGGCAATGTGCCAGACGACACCGTCGATCGCAATCTCGACCTCGTCGCCGACGCGCACGTCCTTCGCCGGCTTGACGGCCGCACCGCCGATCTTCACGTGGCCCTTGTCGACCGCGTCGGACGCGAGCGAGCGCGTCTTGAAGAAGCGCGCTACCCATAGCCATTTGTCGATGCGCAGCTTCGCGCCGGGTTCCGTCGAAATCTTGTAGTTCATCGCGCTCAACTCACCGTTTCGGGCTGTGCGGCCTTCACCGGCCAGCCCTGCAGATTCTCGGCTACGATTTCGCCCACCGCGCCGATCCACGCGGGCGCGCCGTTCAGGCACGGAATCCGGTGGAAGGCCTGGCCGCCGCCTGCGATGAATTCGTCGCGCACCTCCATCCCGATCTCCTCGATCGTCTCCAGACAATCGGCCGTAAAACCGGGACAGAACACGTCCGCTCGCCGCACGCCGGCCTCACCGAGTTCGCGCAGCGTCGGCGCCGTGTACGGTTGCAGCCACTCGGCCTTGCCGAAGCGCGACTGGAACGTCACGCGGCACTCGAGCGTCGACAGCCCGAGCGCGGCCATCAGCAGCGCGCCCGTCTGCTGGCACTGTTCATGATAGGGGTCGCCCAGGTCGAGCGTGCGTTTCGGCACCCCGTGAAAGCTCAGCACGAGCTTGTCGCCGGCCGCGAAGTCGGGCCGGCCGTGCTGCGCCCAGTACTGGCGCACCTGCTCGGCGAGCGCATGGATGTAGGCGGGATGGTCGGCATATTGCCGCACCGTGCGCACTTCCGGCTGGTTGCGCATCCGCGCGAGCGCGGCGAATGCGGCATCGAACGCGGTCGCGGTGGTGGACGCCGAATATTGCGGATACATCGGCATCAGCAGCACGCGCTCGACGCCCGCGCGCTTGAACTGCGCGAGTGCCTGCGCAATGCCCGGGCTGCCGTAGCGCATCGCGTAGTCGACCGTCACCTGGTAGTCGTTCGATGCGAGCAGGTGGCGCACGCCTTCGGTCTGACGCTCGGTGTACACGCGCAGCGGCGAGCCCTCGGGCATCCAGACGGCCGCGTATTTCTTCGCGGACGCGCGGCCGCGCAGCGGCAGGATCAGCGTGCGCAGCAGCACCTGCCAGACGACCTGCGGGATTTCGACGACGCGGGGATCCGACAGGAATTCGGCCAGATAGCGCCGCACCGCGCGCGGCGTCGGAGCGTCGGGCGTGCCGAGATTGATCAGCAGCACGCCGATGCGATGGGCGGCCGCAACGCTCGAAGGCGGTTCAAGATCGAAACGCATGGGCAGGAACGTGCTCGGGGCACGCAGTCGGACGGCCCTCAATTATAGCGGGCCGCCTCGCTCGGGTCGGCTGGCCGTTCGGCCGACTGGCGGCGCACGCGGCGTCGCGGCACGATGGCGGAACGGTATCGGTTCGGGTTATTGCTGGCTCAGCGTGAGCGACAGCAGCCGCGCGGTGATGTCGACGATCGGAATCACGCGGTTGTACGCCATGCGGGTCGGGCCGATCACGCCGAGCGTGCCGACGATCTGGCCGTTCACCTCGTAGGGCGCGGTCACGACGCTCATTTCCTCGATCGGCACCAGCGTCGATTCGCCGCCGATGAAGATCTGCACGCCCTGGGCGTGGCTCGACACGTCGAGCAATTGCAGGAGGCCCGTCTTTTGGTCAAACACGTCGAACAGCTTGCGCAGCCGCGCCATGTCGGACGACAGATCCGCCACTTCGAGCAGGTTGCGCTCGCCGGAAATGAGCACGGTGTCCTCAGTGTCGGGCACCTCGGTGCTGGCCGTCACGGCCGCATGCATCAGCGTGGTCATGTCGCCGCGCAGCTGGTCGATCTCGTCACGCAGGCGGCGGCGCACCTCGTCGAACGACAACCCGGCGAAATGCGCATTGATGTAGTTGGACGCCTCGGTGAGCTGCGACGGCGAATAGTCGCGCGGCGTCGCGAGCATCCGGTTCTGCACGTCGCCCTCGGGCGTGACGATGATCAGCAGGATGCGCTTGTCCGACAGCCGCATGAACTCGATCTGCTTGAACACGTGGCTGCGGCGCGGCGTCAGCACGACACCCGCGAACTGCGACAGGTTGGACAGCACGCTCGCCGCGGCGGCCACCACCCGCTGCTGCGGTTCGCCGGCCTGCAGCGTGTTCTGCACCTGGCGCGCGACGGCCTCGGCATCGATCGGCGCCTCGACCGTCAGCATCGTGTCGACGAACAGGCGATAGCCGCGCGGCGTCGGCACGCGGCCGGCCGACGTGTGTGGGCTCGACACGAGGCCGAGCTCCTCCAGGTCGGACATCACGTTGCGGATCGTTGCCGGGCTCAGCTCGAGCCCCGAGTAACGGGACAACGTGCGCGAGCCGACCGGCTGACCGTCGGCGATATACCGTTCGATCAGGGTTTTCAGGAGGGTTCGTGCGCGAGGATCTAGCATGGTGGAAAATTTTAGCGCAACCGCGCGAGCACGGCGAGTGGCCGCGGCCACTGTCGCGCGGGCTGACCGATCCGGCCCCGTCTTCACACAGCCGGTTCTTTTCGTCAACGAGCTATGGTGTAATGCCGGCATGAAAACCGGTAATCAGTTCAATACTGTCGCGCTCGTGGGCCGGAGCAACACGCCCGGCATCGCCGAGCCGCTCGCCACGCTGGCTGGCTGCATCGCGAAGCTCGGCTTCGAGGTCGTGTTCGAAGCCGAAACCGCGCGCGAGATCGGCATCTCCGGCTATCCGGCGCTCACTCCGGCTGAAATCGGCGCGCGCGCGGACGTGGCGGTCGTGCTCGGCGGCGACGGCACGATGCTCGGCATCGGCCGCCAGCTCGCGCCGTACAAGACACCGCTGATCGGGATCAACCACGGGCGGCTCGGCTTCATTACGGACATCGCGGCGGCCGACATGCAGGCGCGCGTCCCGGTGATCCTGTCGGGCAAGTTCGAGCGCGAGGAGCGCTCGCTGCTCGAGGCCCGGATCGTGCGCGACGGCGAACCGATCTACCACGCACTCGCGTTCAACGACGTCGTCGTGAACCGCAGCGGCTTTTCCGGCATGGTCGAATTGCGTGCGTCGGTCGACGGCCGGTACATGTACAACCAGCGTTCGGACGGCCTGATCGTCGCCACGCCGACCGGCTCGACCGCGTACGCGCTGTCGTCGGCCGGGCCGATCCTGCACCCGCAACTCCAGGGCATCGTGCTCGTGCCGATCGCGCC
Organism: Burkholderia sp. RF4-BP95; assembly: GCF_001521985.1. Lineage (NCBI taxonomy): Bacteria > Pseudomonadati > Pseudomonadota > Betaproteobacteria > Burkholderiales > Burkholderiaceae > Burkholderia > Burkholderia sp. RF4-BP95. The sequence goes on from NZ_LOSX01000008.1 coordinate 73,249, forward strand.
GCATGCGCTGTCGAACCGGCCGATCGTGCTGCCCGACGATTCGAAGATCGCAATCCAGATCGTCGGCGGCCGCGACGTCAACGTGAACTTCGACATGCAATCGTTTACCGCACTGGAGCTGAACGACACGATCGAGGTGCGCCGCTCGAAGCATACGGTGCCGTTCCTGCATCCGGTCGGCTACAGCTATTACGCGACGCTGCGCAAGAAGCTGCACTGGAACGAACACGCATCGAACGAAGACGACAAGGCGTCCTGACGCACCCGAGCCCGACACCATGCTTCGCCACCTCTCGATTCGCGACTTCGTCATCGTCGCCGCGCTCGATCTCGAATTCGACAGCGGCTTCACCGTCTTTTCCGGCGAAACCGGCGCCGGCAAATCGATCCTGATCGACGCCCTCGCCCTCGCCCTCGGCGAACGCGCCGACGCGAGCGTCGTGCGCGCCGGCTGCGGCCGCGCCGACATCACCGCCGAATTCACGCCGCACGACCGCGTCGCGCGCTGGCTCGACGAACACGCATTCGACGCCGAGGACACCGTGATGCTGCGCCGCGTGATCGACGCGAACGGCCGCTCGCGCGCATTCATCAACGGCACCAGCGCGACGCTCGCGCAGTTGCGCGAGCTCGGCGAGATGCTGGTCGACATCCACGGCCAGCACGCGCACCAGCTGCTGATGCGCCCCGATGCGCAGCGCGAGCTGTTCGATACGCACGCGGGGCTCGTCGCCGATGCCGCGAACGTCGCACGCGCGTGGCGCGTCTGGCGCGACGCGACGCAGGCGATCGACGCCGCGAAGGCGCACGAGCGCGAACTGCAGCTCGAACGCGAGAAGCTCGCATGGCAGCTCGCCGAGCTCGACAAGCTCGCACCGCAACCGGGCGAATGGGACGAAGTCGGCAGCGAGCACAAGCGCCTGTCGCATTCGGCGAACCTGATCGCCGGCGTGCAGGGTGCGCTCAACGCGCTGTCCGAGGCCGACGACGCGATGCTCCCGCAGCTCGGCGCGATCGTGTCGAAACTGCGCAGCCTGGCCGACTACGACTCGGGGCTCGGCGACGCGCTCGCATCGCTCGAACCGGCCGAGATCCAGCTGCAGGAAGCCGTCTATTCGCTGTCGCACTACGCGCAGCGCCTCGATCTCGACCCGGCCCGGCTCGCGCAGGTCGAGACGCGCCTCGACGCGCTGCACTCGACCGCCCGCAAGTTCCGGCTGCCGCCCGACACGCTGCACGAGGAACATGCGGCACGCCGCGCGCAGCTCGCCGCGCTCGACGCAGCCGCCGATCTCGGCGCGCTCGAGGCCGCGCAGGCCAAGGCATGGGAAGCCTATCTCACCGACGCGAAACACCTGTCGAAGGCGCGCGCGCAGGCCGCGAAGGCGCTCGGCACGGCCGTCACGGCGGGCATGCAGGAACTGTCGATGGCAGGCGGCAGCTTCGAAGTCGCGCTCGTGCCGCTCGCCGACGGCGGCCCGCACGGGCTCGAGCAGGTCGAATTCCGGGTCGCGGGGCACCCCGGCGTGCCGCTGCGGCCGCTCGCGAAAGTCGCGTCGGGCGGCGAACTCGCACGGATCAGCCTTGCGCTCGCGGTGATCGCGAGCGCCGCCAGCCCGACGCCGACGCTGATTTTCGACGAAGTCGACACGGGCATCGGCGGCGGCGTCGCCGAGGTGGTCGGCCGCCTGCTGCATCAGCTCGGGCGTGACCGCCAGGTACTGTGCGTGACGCACCTGCCGCAGGTCGCCGCGCGCGGCGACCATCACTTCCAGGTCGCGAAGGGTGCCGACGACCGCGGCGGCACCGTCTCGTCGGTCGTCCCGCTCGACAAGGCGAGCCGGGTCGAGGAAGTCGCCCGCATGCTCGGTGGGCTCGAGATCACCGCGACGACGCGCAAGCACGCGAAGGAAATGCTGGCGGCCTGACGCGGGCACCCGGGTCGCGAATGAAACAAGACCGGCGCATGCGCCGGTCTTGTTTCATCGGCAACAGCGGCCGCCCGATCGCACCCGCCCTGCCCCGGTGATTCGAACGCTCGATTCCAACGCCCGACTCAAACACCCGTTTCGACCGCGCCGAACACCCGCTCCCACAACGCCGTCACGGCCGCCCGCTCGTCGGCCACCAGCGCCGGATCGACCCGCGCCTTTTCCATCCCGTCGAGCCGCAGCTTGTGCTGCAGCTTCCGGTACTTGCGGTACGCGGCGCCGACACGTTCGGCTTCGTCCTCGCCCATCAGCCCGAACCGGGCGACCTCGCGCAGCAGCGCGATGTTGCCGGTGTTGCGGATCAGCTCGGCATCGCTCGACGCATGCAGCAGCACCCAGTACTGGACGATGAATTCGATGTCGACCATCCCGCCGCGATCGTGCTTCAGGTCGAACAGGTCCGTCTGGTTCGGGTGGCCGGCGAACACCTTGCCGCGCATGTCGACGATCTCCTTCGCGAGCACCGCCCCATCGCGCGGCGTCGTCAGCACCTGCTGGCGGATCGCCTCGAAGTCCGCGCCGATCTGCGTGTCGCCCGCGCTGTAGCGGGCACGCGTCAGCGCCTGGTGCTCCCACACCCACGCGGTGTTCGCGGCGTCGCCCTCGCGCAGCTGGTAGCGGCGGAACGCGTCGAGATCGGTCACGAGCAGTCCGGCCTCGCCGTTCGGCCGCAGCCGCAGGTCGATGTCGAACAGCGCGCCCGCGCCGGTCGCGGTCGTGAGCCACGTGATCAGCCGTCGCGTGAAGGTCGTGTAGACGTCCGCCGAGCGCTCGTCGGGGTCGTCGTACAGGAAGATCAGGTCGAGATCCGACGCGTAGCCGAGCTCCTTGCCGCCGAGCTTGCCGTACGCGATCACCGCGAACTTCGGCACGTCGCGGTGGCGCTTCGCGAGCTGCGACCAGACCACCTCGATCGTCACGTCGAGCACCGCGTCGGCGAGCTCCGACAGACGATCGCTCACGTGCTCGACCGACAGCTGGCCCGCCAGATCGATCAGCAGGATGCGGAACACCTCCGCGTGCTGCGCATGCCGCAGCAGGTCCATCTGCTGCTCGGGGCCGTCGGCGGCCGTCAGGCGCGCACGCAATGCGTCCTTGAACGCCGGCCAGTCGAACGGGCTCGCGATCGCTTCGTCGTCGAGCAGTTCGTCGAGCAGTTGTGGATGGCGGATCAGGTAGCCGCCGCCCCAGCGCGTCGCGCCGAGCACCGACAGCACGCGATCGAGCGCGGCCGGATACTCGGTCAGCAGCGCGAGATAGACGCCGCGCCGGCTGACCGTCTCGAGCAGGTCGAACAGCCGCACGATGGTGTCGTCGCGGCGCGCGGCGTCGATCCGCGGCGCGGCCTCGAGCGCGCGCTGCGCGACGCTGTCGAAGCGTTGCCGGCTCTTTTCCGGCAGGCCCGCGTAGCGCGACGACTGCCAGATCGCGCGCAGCCGCGCGAGCACGGTCGCCGGATCGCTGAAGCCGAGGCCGTCGAGGCGCGCGCGCAGCGCGTCGTCTTCGCCGTCGTCGGCGAGCGCCCCGCTCCAGATCCACGACGCAGTGGTGTCCTCGCCCGCCGCGCAAGGGCCGCCGTTCGCCTTGTCGGCAAAGATCTGGTCGAACTGCGCCTCGACGAAGGTGCGGTAGCCGTCGAGCACCGTCATCAGCGCCGCGTAGTCGGCAAAGCCGAGCGACGCGGCCAGCGCCGCGCGCTCGTTCGGATCGACCGGCATCGCGTGCGTCTGCGCGTCGTCGCGGTACTGCAGCCGATGCTCGAGCGTGCGCAGGAAGTTGTAGGCGTCGGTCAGGCGCTCGCGCACGTCCTCGCCGATCAGCCCACGCGCCTGCGCATGGCGCAGCACCGCGAGCGTCGGCCGCACGCGGAATTCCGCATCCTGGCCGCCGCGGATCAGCTGGAACACCTGCGCGGTGAATTCGATCTCGCGGATCCCGCCGCGCCCGAGCTTGATGTCGTCGGCCTTGTCGGGCCGCATCGACGCGCGGCGCGCGGCTTCCTGGCGAATCTGCTGGTGCAGCGAACGGATCGCGCCGATCACGCCGAAGTCGAGATAGCGGCGGTACACGAACGGCTTGACGATCGATTCGAGCTGCGACTCGAGCCGCCGCGCCGCGTCGCTGTCGCCTTCCGACACGAGCCGCCCCTTGATCCACGCGTAGCGCTCCCATTCGCGCCCCTGCACGTAGAAATATTCCTCGAGCATCCCGAGGCTGCACACGAGCGGCCCCGAATCGCCGTTCGGGCGCAGCCGCATGTCGACGCGAAACACGTAGCCGTCGGCCGTGACTTCGGACAGCACGCCGATCAGGCGCCGGCCGAGCCGCGTGAAGTATTCCTGGGTGGACAGCGGCGAGCGCGTGCCGCCGGCCGTCTCGCCATCGTCCTCGTAGACGAAGATCAGGTCGATGTCGGACGACACGTTCAGCTCGCGGCCGCCGAGCTTGCCCATCCCGACCACGCCCAGCACGACGCGCTGGCCGTCGGCGCCGCGCGGCTCGCCGTACATCGCCTCGAGTTCGGCCGACAGCAGCGCGAGCGAGCGCTGCACGGCCACCTCGGCGAGATCGGTCATCGCGGACGTCACCTCGGCGACATTCGCGACGCCCCGCAGGTCGCGCTCCGCGACCGCGCCGAACACCTCGACACGCAACTGCCGCAGCGCGCGCTTCAGTTGCTCGTCGCCCGGCGCGGCCGCGCCGGCCGGCGAAGCGAGCAGTTCGGTCAGGCGCGCGTCGAGCTGCGCGCGGGCGAGCGGCGCGGCGGCCCACGCGGCGATCTGGTCGGACAGCGCGGGACGCGCGGCCACCGCGCGGGCGATATAGCGGGAGTAGGACGGGCTGATCAGGGCGGAAGCGTCGGTCATCGAAAAGCGGGCCTGGCGGTAAGGCCCGCCGCCGCGGGAGAACGCTTGCGCGCCCCGCCGCCGACAGGCCCCGTGGACTCGGCGCGGTGTCGCGACGCGGATGCGCCGCCGCGAAAACCGCGCGCCGGAAAGCCCGTGCCGCGCCGCCGCAACGGCCGCCGGCACGAACCCCTGTGATACATTTCAACGTCAGTCTGCAAAACTACCATATCGCCGCCCTTCCGCCGCATGTCCGACCGTCAGGAATCCGCCTTAGCTGAGCCCGAAGCGGGACCTCCGAAGCACGATCATCCAGTCCTGCGTCGCGTGTTCAGGGTGACGCTGGCGGTCGGGATCGGCACGTACTTCGTCGCGGCCGGCGCGTTCCTCGGGCTGCGCTACGTGGTGCTGCCGCGCATCGACGAATTTCGCCCGCGCATCGAGCGCGCGGTGTCCGACAAGCTCCACGCGCAGCTTTCGATCGGCAAACTGTCCCCCCACTGGTCCGGCATGCAGCCGGGCGTCGAAGTCGCCAACCTCACCATTCGCGGCCGTGACGGCCAGATCGCGCTGTCGGTCCCGCACGCGACGGCCGCGTTGTCGTGGATGTCGCTGCTGCGGCTGTCGCCCGCGCTGTCGAGCCTGATCGTCGACCATCCGGACCTCGTCGTCGCGCGCGCGGCCGACGGCTCGCTGAGCATCGCGGGCGTCGGCGTCGCGACCACCCATGGCGGCAACGACACGTTCAGCACGTGGCTGCTGAAGCAGGAAGCGATCGTGCTGCGCAACGGCACGCTGCGCTGGCGCGACGCGCAGCACGACGCACCGGAGCTCGCGCTGTCCGGCATCCGCCTCGCGGTGCTCAACCACGGCCACGAGCACAAGGCCGCGCTGCAGGCGCCCGCGAACGGCACCCTGCTGCTCGGTCCGCTCGATTTCCGCGCGCGCTTCCGGCACAAGCCGCTCGCGCCGATCGGCAAGCCGACGAACTGGACCGGCGACGCGTATCTGTCGACCGGCCCCGTCGACCTGCAGACGCTCGGCCGCTATCTCGACATCCCGCTCACGATGCACGCGGGCCGGATCGACAATGCAATCTGGGCGACCTTCGAGAACGGCCACCTGCGCTCCGCCGGCGGCGACCTGCAGGGCGCCGACGTCGTGCTGCGCGTGCGGCCGACCCAGCCGCGCCTCGACGTGCCGACGGTCGGCTTCGGCTGGGACATGGCGCTGGACACCGGCCGCGACTACACGCTGCACCTGACGCGCTTCAACGCGGAGCTCGGCCAGCCGCCGCTTCCGGACGGCACGCCGCTCGCCCGCTCGCTCGCGCTGTCGACGCTGACCGCCCGCTACCGCGTGCCGGCCGCCGACCAGGGGCAGTTGCTGAGCGTCGTCGGCGACCGCGTCGATCTCGGCATCCTCAGCGAGTTCATCCGCGGGCTGCCGCTGCCGGCGCGGCTGCGCAACGAACTGATCAAGCTCGACCCGCGCGGAATGGTGTCGAATTATCACATCGAGGTCGAACGCGCGAAGCCGGCGCGGGCCGAGCTCGCCGACGAAGAACGTCGCACCGGCGCCGCGCCGATCGTCCGCTACCGCTTCCTCGGCGACCTGCAGGGCATCAGCTTCGCCGCGCAGGAGCCGCCTCCCGGCCTCTCGCCGCGCGGCCATCCGCGCGCCGGCTGGCCGGGCGTCGAGAACCTGTGGGGCCGCGTCGACGCGAACGAGACGGGCGGCGCCGCGCACTTCGATACCGTCAACGCGGCGGTCACGGTGCCGGGCGAATTCGACGAGCCGCGCCTCACCTTCGACCGGCTGCGCGGCAACGCGAAATGGGTGATCACGCCGGCACCGGGCGAGAAGCACGCGCGCGTCGACGTGACGCTGCCCGACCTGTTCGTCGCGAACCCGGATGCGGAAATCGCGGTGTCGGGCTCGTACACGAACCCCGGCCACGGCCGCGGCTCGCTCGACCTGCGCGCGGATTTCGCGCGCGCGTCGGTGGCGCGCATTCCGCGCTACCTGCCGACCGGGATGTCCGAGCACCTGCGCGACTATCTCGGCCATGCGCTGCAGGACGGCCAGGTGACCAAGGGCGCGTCGATCGTCGCCCGCGGCCCGCTCGAGAAATTCCCGTTCGAACACGAGCCGGACGCCGGCGTGTTCCATATCGTCGCGCCGTTCACAGGCGGGCGCTTCGAGCCGACGCCGTACCCGCCGCGCAAGCTCGCGAACGGCACGCCGAGCGTCTGGCCCGCACTCGACGGGATCGACGGCGTGTTCGAGCTGGCGCAGAACAAGCTGCGTTTCGACATCGCGCGCGCGCGCTACAAACGCGTCGCGCTGACGAAGGTTGCCGGCCGGATCGACGATCTCGGCAACCCGTCGAAGTCGCCGCTCATCATCGACGGCCATGCGCAAGGCCCGCTCGCGGACCTGATCGACTACGCGGACAACAGCTCGCTCGGCGCGATGAGCGGGCACATCGGCCGGCGGATCGATGCGCAAGGGCCCGCGGCGCTCGCGCTCAAGATCACGATTCCGCAACACGTTCCGCATCCGCATACCCACGTCGAAGGCGCACTCGCGTTCGGCGGCAACACGCTGTCGACCGACGGCGTGCCGCCGCTGTCCGCGCTGCGCGGCAGCGTGCGTTTTTCCGAGACCGGCGCGTCGCTGCAGGGCCTGTCGGGGCGCTTCCTCGGCGGCCCGGTGCGCGCGAACGGCAATTTCCAGTCGCACGGCCCGTACGCGGTGGACGTCGACGGCAAGCTCGCGCTCGACGCCGCGCGCGGCCTGAACCTGCGCGGCACGGCCGCGGCGCTGCTCGAGCACGTGGTCGGCGACGCACCGTACCAGCTCGCCGTGCGCGGCGCGCCGGGCCGTCTGCCGGAGGTCACCGCGCGTTCCGACCTGACGGGCGTCGCGCTCAACTTTCCGGCGCCGTTCGCGAAACCGGCCGGCACGCCGATGCCGTTCCGCTTCACGCTGCAGCCGGCCGCCCAGGCGGGCGGCAAGCGCCTCGAGCATGCCGACCTGACGCTCGGCCCCGTGGCCGCGACCTACCTGCTCGACGCGACGCCCGGCCAGCCGCTGCGCGCGGTGCGCGGCGCGATGGGCATCCACCGGATGCCCGATCTGCCGCAGGACGGGGTGAGCGCCGCCGTCGACGTCGACGAACTCGATGCCGACGCCTGGCTCGCGCTGGCCCGCACGCTGCAGCACGACGCGCCGCGCGCGCCGGAACCGCAAACCGCGTCGCGCATCGACGTCGCGAGCTTCACGCCGAAGCGCTTCGCGCTCCACTTCGGCACGCTGAAGCTGCTCAAGCGCAACTGGGAAAACGTGATCATCGGCGCGTCGCACATCGACGAGCTGTGGCAGGCGAACATCGCGTCGAACCAGGTCTCCGGCTACCTGTCGTGGGCGCCGGGCGGCGGCCACAACGGCGCGGGCGTGCTGAATGCGCGGCTCGCGAAGCTCGTGATTCCGCAGAGCGCGCAGCACGACCTCGTCGGCCGCGCGATGAACCTGCCGACGCCGACCGACCGGCCGATGCCGTCGGTCGACCTGATCGTCGATCAGGTCGTCGCGCGCGATCACGACATCGGCCGGCTCGTCGTCAATGCGCGCAACATCGAGGAAGACGGCGCGCCGGTGTGGCAGCTCGACAAGCTCGAACTGGCGAACCCGGCCGCGAAGCTGACGGCGACCGGCAACTGGCGCACGTCGCGCCGCGCGCTGGCCCGCGGCGTCGACGAGAACGATGCGCCGCGCCGCAGCGTGTTCGACTTCAAGCTCGACGTCGGCAACGCGGGCGCGCTGCTCGACCTCGTCGGCCTGCCGCGCACGCTGGCGGACGGCCACGGCACGGTGACCGGCAAGGTCGGCTGGCGCGGCGGCCCGACCGCGGTCGATCTGCCGTCGCTTGGCGGCCAGATCGCGCTCGACCTGGAGCACGGCCAGATTCTGAAGGTCGATCCGGGCGCCGCGAAACTGCTCGGCGTGCTGAGCCTGCAGAGTCTCGCGCGCTTCCTGACGCTGAATTTCCGCGACGTGATCGGCAAGGGACTGCCGTTCGACAAGATCACGGGCACCAGCCGGATCTCGAACGGGATCGCACGCACCGACGACTTCTCGATGACGACTGCGCCGGCCAACGTGACCGTGCGCGGCGCGGTCGACCTCGGCACCGAGACGCAGGACCTGCACGCGCACGTCGCGCCGAAAATCGGCGCCGGCACGGCCGCGATCGCGGCCGCGATCATCAATCCGCTGCTCGGCGTCGGCGTGCTGGCGGCGAACTACGCGCTGTCGGAGACGCTGTCGCACGCGTTCGCGCTCGACTACGCGATCACCGGCTCGTGGGCGCATCCGCACATCGAGCGGGTGCGGGGCGATCAGGGTAAGATGAATCACGGTCCGGCCGATGCGGCGAGCCACTGACGCGCGCAAGGTGCCGGGCCGCACCCCATTTATGATGCAACCGATCCAGCGATGACCGATCACACCCGTTCCGCCACGCCCTTTCGGGTCGCCGCGCTGCAGATGGTGAGCACGCCGGACGTCGCACGCAATCTCGCCGAAGCCGGCCGCCTGATCGCGGAAGCGGCCGGCGACGGCGCGCAGCTCGTGCTGCTGCCCGAGTATTTCTGCTTCATGGGCCATCGCGACACCGACAAGCTCGCGCTCGCCGAACCCTACCGCGACGGTCCGATTCAGCGCTTCCTTTCGGAGGCGGCGCACCGTCACGGCGTCTGGGTGATCGGCGGCACGCTGCCGCTGAAGGCGCCCGAACCCGATCGCGTGCTGAACACGACGCTCGTGTTCGACCCGAGCGGCCACGAAGCGGCCCGCTACGACAAGATCCACCTGTTCAACTTCGAGAAAGGCGACGAATCGTTCGACGAGGCGCGCACGATCCGCGCGGGCGACACGGTCGTCGCGTTCGACGCGCCGTTCGGGCGGGTCGGCCTGTCGGTCTGTTACGATCTGCGCTTTCCGGAGCTGTATCGCAGGATGGGCGACTGCGCGCTGATCGTCGTGCCGTCGGCGTTTACGTATACGACGGGCCGCGCGCACTGGGAAATGCTGCTGCGCGCGCGGGCCGTCGAGAACCAGTGTTACGTGCTCGCGGCCGCGCAAGGCGGCAAGCACGAGAACGGCCGGCGCACCTGGGGCCACAGCATGCTGATCGACCCGTGGGGCGAAATCGTCGCGGTCCGCGACGAAGGCGCGAGCGTCGTGACCGGCGCGCTCGATCCGCAGCGCATCGCCGACGTGCGCCAGAGCCTGCCCGCGTGGCGGCATCGCGTGCTGGCCTGAACATCCGATCCGCCCTGGCGCTTGAAACGCCGCCCGGCCAACCCATCTGCCCAGCACGCACCCGACAACTTTTTGAGAACCCTCGATACCCGCATGAACATCATCGAACCCGGCATCCGCAATCTTGCGCTGGCGAAGGACATCCTCCTCACGCCGTACGGCCTCGACGAGAGCCTGCTCACGCGCACGATCGCCGACATCTTCACGCATCGCGTCGACTACGCGGACCTGTACTTCCAGGCGACCCGCAGCGAAGCGTGGAGCCTCGAGGAAGGCATCGTGAAGTCGGGCAGCTTCAGCATCGACCAGGGCGTCGGCGTGCGCGCGGTCGCGGGCGACCGCACCGCGTTCGCCTACTCGGACGACCTGTCGCCGGAAGCCATCGCCCAGGCGGCCGCGGCCACCAAGGCGATCGCGGCGGCCGGCGGCGGCCGCCAGAAGATCAAGGCGGCGACGTCGCTGAAGGGCATCTCGGGCCGCGACCTGTACCTGCCGTCCGATCCGCTCGCGTCGCTGGACGCGACGGCCAAGGTCAAGCTGCTCGAGCGCATCGAGCAGATGGCGCGCGGTCGCGACCCGCGCGTCACGCAGGTGATGGCGGGGCTCGCCGGCGAATACGACGTCGTGCTGGTCGCGCGCAGCGACGGCGCGCTCGCCGCCGACATCCGCCCGCTCGTGCGCGTGTCGGTCACGGTGATCGCCGAACAGAACGGCCGCCGCGAAATCGGCTCCGGCGGCGGCGGTGGCCGCTTCGACTACGGCTACTTCACCGACGAAGTGCTGTCGCGCTACGTCGACGACGCCGTGCACGCGGCGCTCGTGAACCTCGACGCGCGCCCCGCCCCGGCCGGCGCGATGACGGTCGTGCTCGGGCCGGGCTGGCCGGGCGTGCTGCTGCACGAGGCGATCGGCCACGGCCTCGAGGGCGACTTCAACCGCAAGGGTTCGTCGGCGTTCGCCGGCCGGATCGGCGAGCAGGTCGCCGCGAAGGGCGTGACGGTGGTCGACGACGGCACGCTGCCGAATCGCCGCGGCTCGCTGAACATCGACGACGAAGGCAACCCGACGCAGTGCACGACGCTGATCGAGGACGGCATTCTGAAGGGCTACATCCAGGACACGCTGAACGCGCGCCTGATGAAGATGCCCGTCACCGGCAACGCGCGGCGCGAGTCGTATGCGGCGCTGCCGATGCCGCGCATGACCAACACGTACATGCTGAACGGCGACAAGGATCCGCAGGAAATCATCGCGTCGGTCAAGAACGGCCTGTACGCGGTGAACTTCGGCGGCGGCCAGGTCGACATCACGAACGGCAAGTTCGTGTTTTCGGCGTCCGAGGCGTACATGATCGAGAACGGCAAGATCACCTACCCGGTGAAGGGCGCGACGCTGATCGGCAGCGGCCCGGAATCGCTGAAGTACGTGAGCATGATCGGCAACGACATGTCGCTCGACTCGGGCGTCGGCGTGTGCGGCAAGGAAGGCCAGAGCGTGCCGGTCGGCGTCGGCCAGCCGACCCTGCGGATCGACAAGATGACGGTCGGCGGTACGGCATAACCGCATCGCGGCGCAGACAATCCGCGCATTTTGACGAAAACGCGCGGATTGTCCGCATTTTCGAGCGTCCCCGGTTGCCAGCGGCCCGGCGACCGGGTATAAATTCCGAATCAACTTTTTTGACGAACCGAATCTCCGTCATGTCCGCCAAGTTTTATTTTTACTTTTTTTGGCATCTCAGACCGCTGGCGGATCGAGAGGGTTGATGGCGCGTAAAGCGCAACCGAAATTCCCGAAAAAACCGCCGGCGAACCCGGCGGTTTTTTTTCGCCCTTCGCCACCCGGTCGCCGCCGCAGCGCATCCCGCGGCCCCGACCGAAATCACTGAATCGCTTGAATTGATGAATCTGCCGCACGCGCACTGACCGAACGGCGCCCGCAAAATTAGGAGAAACAGCATGCCCCCGCACAACACCGACGACGTCCGCATTCGCGAACTCAAGGAACTGACGCCGCCCGCCCACCTGATCCGCGAATTCGCGTGCTCCGAGGCCGCGTCCGAGCTGATCTACAACTCGCGCCAGTCGATGCACCGCATCCTGCACGGGATGGACGACCGGCTGATCGTCGTGATCGGGCCGTGTTCGATCCACGATACGAAGGCGGCGATCGAGTACGCGGGGCGGCTCGTGAAGGAGCGCGAGCGCTTCAAGGGCGAGCTGGAAATCGTGATGCGGGTGTACTTCGAGAAGCCACGCACGACGGTCGGCTGGAAGGGGCTCATCAACGATCCGCACCTCGACAACAGCTTCAAGATCAATGAAGGGCTGCGCACCGCGCGCGAACTGCTGCTGCAGATCAACGAGATGGGGCTGCCGGCCGCGACCGAATACCTCGACATGATCAGCCCGCAGTACATCGCCGACCTGATCTCGTGGGGCGCGATCGGCGCGCGCACGACCGAGTCGCAGGTGCACCGCGAGCTCGCGTCGGGGCTGTCGTGCCCGGTCGGTTTCAAGAACGGCACCGACGGCAACGTGAAGATCGCGGTCGACGCGATCAAGGCCGCATCGCAGCCGCACCATTTCCTGTCGGTGACCAAGGGCGGCCACTCGGCGATCGTGTCGACGGCCGGCAACGAGGACTGCCACGTGATCCTGCGCGGCGGCAAGACGCCGAACTACGACGCCGACAGCGTGAACGCCGCGTGCGCGGACATCGGCAAGGCCGGCCTCGCCGCACGCCTGATGATCGACGCGAGCCACGCGAACAGCTCGAAGAAGCACGAGAACCAGATCCCCGTGTGCGCGGACATCGGCCGCCAGGTGGCGGCCGGCGACGAGCGCATCGTCGGCGTGATGATCGAGTCGCACCTCGTCGAGGGGCGCCAGGACCTGAAGGAAGGCTGCCCGCTGACCTACGGCCAGAGCATCACCGACGCGTGCATCGCGTGGGACGACAGCGTGAAGGTGCTCGAAGGCCTCGCGGAATCGGTGAAGGCACGGCGCGTCGCGCGCGGCAGCGGCAACTGATCGCCGACAGGGCCGAGGCGGCGCGTGCCACCTGCGCCGCAAGAAATAGCCCGGCTCGCGCCGGGCTTTTTCGTTGATGGGCAGCCGCCGTCAGGATCTCACTCGAGCGCGCCCGAGCCGAAGATCTCGGTATTGATGCGCGCCGGCGCGACGCCGAGCGCGACCAGCGCGTCGCGCTGCGCCTTCATGAACGCGATCGGGCCGCAGACGTAGTAGTCGGCATCCGGCACTAGCGCGTATTGCTTCACGCGTTCCGGCGTCAGGCGCCCTTCGAGATCGTGATCGACGCCGCCCCGGTCGTTCGGGCCGACCAGCTCGTACAGCACCGTGCGCTTCACGTTCGCGTGTTCGCGCACCGTATCGTTCAGCCAGTCGCGGAACGCATGCACCGCGCCCGACCGGCATGCGTGGACGAACCGCACCTCGCGCGCACTGCCTTCGCCGGCCAGCGTCGATGCCATCGACACCATCGGCGTCAGGCCGACGCCGCCGGAGATCAGCACGACCGGCGTATCGACGCCGCGCTTCAGCGAGAATTCGCCCATCGGCGCGGTCACTTCGACGATCGCGCCCTCCTCCACGCCGTCATGCAGCAGCGTCGACACCTTGCCGGCCGGGATCGCTTCCGGCTGGCCGGCCTCGCGCTTCACCGAGATGCGCAGCCACTTGCCGTGCGGCGCGTCGGACAGGCTGTACTGGCGCGGCTGGTCGACGCCGAGGTCGCCGACGAAACGCTTCACCGTGACGTACTGGCCCGGCGCGAAGGTCGGCGCCTCGCCGCCGTCGGCGGGCGTCAGGTAGAACGACGTGATCTCGTCGCTTTCACGCACCTTGCGGGCCACCTTGAACGGACGGAAGCCGCTCCACGCGGCGCCCGCGTACAGATCGGCCTCGGCGCCGATCAGGATCTGCGCGAGCTGGCCGTACGCGACACGCCATGCCTCGAGCGTCTGAGGATCGACCGCGTCGCCGAGCACTTCGACGATCGACGCAAGCAGGTTCTCGCCGACGATCGGGTAATGCTCGGGACGGATGTTCAGGCTCGCGTGCTTGTGCGCGATATGCGACACCGCCCCGCCGAGCGCGCCGAGGTTGTCGATGTTCGCCGCATATGCATAGACCGCCTTCGCGAGCGTTTCCGGCTGGCTGCCGGTCTTCTGGTGCGTCTGGTTGAACAGGTTCTTCAGTTCCGGATGGCGCGCGAACATGCGCTGGTAGAAGTGCTTCGTGATCGTCGCGCCGTGCACGGCGAGGACAGGGGCAGTGGCCTTCACACGAGCCATCTGGTCAGCAGTGATGTGGGTCATGTTCGTATTCTCCGTTAAACATGCCCATACGATACATCTTTAAAAATCGACGGCCCCCCGGGCAAATTGTCGCAGCGCGCAACAACGCTGCCGCGCGTCAGCGAACGCGCCCGCGCTCCCACAGCACGTCCGAACCGCCACCCGCGCGGTTCAGCACGCGCGCCAGCACGAACAGCAGGTCCGACAGCCGGTTCACGTAACGCCGCGGCGCATCATTGAGCGCGTCGTTCCGCCCGAGCGCGACGATCGAACGCTCCGCGCGGCGGCACACCGTCCGGCATACGTGCGCGAGCGACGCCGCGCGCGAGCCGGCCGGCAGGATGAATTCCTTCAGCGGCGGCAGCGTCGCGTTGTAGTCGGCGAGCCAACGGTCGAGGCGCGCGAGGTGCGTGTCGTCGAGCACCGCATGGCCGGGAATGCACAGCTCGCCGCCGAGATCGAACAGGTCGTGCTGGATCGTGACGAGCGCGGTGCGCACGTCGTCCGGCAGCGGCTCGGCGAGCAGCACGCCGAGGTTCGAGTTCAGTTCGTCGACGTCGCCGATCGCGGCGATCCGCGCGTCGTCCTTGCCGATGCGCCGTCCGTCGCCGAGGCCCGTGGTGCCGTCGTCGCCCGTGCGCGTCGCGATCTTGCTCAAGCGGTTACCCATGCGAATGTCCTCTCGTGCGCGGCCGCCATGCGGCCCGGTTGCCCAGGAACGCGATTATCGCAGCCCGCGGCGGCGGGCGCAGCGGGCGTTACAGCGTAGAATGGGCCGAAAGTTTGACAAGCAGTCGTCAGGAGACATTCGTGAATCACCCTGCCCCGCCGGCCACCGCGCGCCGCCCGCTGCCCTCCGCCATGCTCGATGCGCTGCGCGCCGCCTTCGGCGAGCGCGTGTCGACCGCCGACGCCGTCCGCGCCCATCACGGCCGCGACGAATCGCCGTTCGATCCGCAACTGCCCGACGCCGTCGTATTCGCCCACAACGCCGATGAAGTTCGCGAAGTCGTGTCGCTGTGCGCGCTCTACGGCGTGCCGCTGATCCCGTACGGCGCCGGCTCGTCGCTCGAAGGCCACCTGCTCGCCGTGCGCGGCGGCGTCTCGCTCGACCTGTCGGAAATGAACCGCGTGCTGTCGATCAACGCGGAAGACCTGACCGTCACGGTCGAGCCGGGCATCACGCGCAAGGCGCTCAACGAAGCGCTGCGCGACACCGGCCTGTTCTTCCCGATCGATCCGGGGGCCGACGCCAGCATCGGCGGCATGACCGCGACCCGCGCATCGGGCACCAACGCCGTGCGCTACGGAACCATGCGCGAGAACGTGCTCGGCCTCACCGCCGTGCTCGCCGACGGCCGTGTCGTGAAGACGGGCTCGCGCGCGCGCAAGTCGTCGGCCGGCTACGACCTCACGCGGCTGTTCGTCGGCTCCGAAGGCACGCTCGGCGTGATCACCGAGATCACGCTGCGCCTGCATCCGCTGCCCGAAGCCGTGTCGGCCGCGACCTGCACGTTCCCGTCGATGGGCGACGCCGTGCGCACCGTGATCGAGACGATCCAGATCGGCGTGCCGATCGCGCGCGTCGAGTTCGTCGACTCGCTCGCGGTGCGCTCGATCAACCGCCACTCGAACCTGACGCTCGCCGAAGCGCCGACGCTGTTCTTCGAATTCCACGGCACCGAAGCCGGCGTGAAGGAACAGGCCGAGCTCGTGCAGACGCTCGCGGGCCAGAACAACGGCCAGGGCTTCGAATGGGCGACCCGCCCCGAGGATCGCACGCGGCTCTGGGCCGCGCGCCACAACGCGTACTTCGCGATGCTGCAGCTGAAACCCGGCTGCCGCGCGGTGACGACCGACGTGTGCGTGCCGATCTCGCAACTCGCCGCGTGCGTCGAGGAAACCGAAGTCGACCTGCGCGCGTCGTCGCTGCCCTGCCCGATCGTCGGCCACGTCGGCGACGGCAATTTCCACGTCGCGATCCTGATCGATCCCGACAAGCCCGAGGAAATCGACGAAGCCGAACGCATCAACGACCGGATCGTCGAACGCGCGCTGCGCCTCGGCGGGACCTGCACCGGCGAGCATGGCGTCGGCCTGCACAAGATGCGCTTCCTGCCGAAAGAGCACGGCGACAATGCGATCGACGCGATGCGCGCGATCAAGCTCGCGCTCGATCCGCGCAATCTGATGAATCCCGGCAAGATCTTCACGTGCTGACATGGCGGCGCGCCGCCGCGCCGCCCGCAGGAGACCCGATGAACGCTTCCGTCGAACTGTCGAGCGCGACCCGCGCGCAGCGCCAGCGCGAAGTCGTGCAGGCGCTGATGGCCGTGCTGCCGACGCATTGCCTGCTGTTCCGCGACGAAGACACCGCGCCGTACGAATGCGACGGCCTGTCGGCGTACCGCCGGCTGCCGCTCGCGGTCGCGCTGCCCGAAACCGAATCGCAGGTGCAGCGGATCGTGCAGATCTGCCGCCGCATGGAGGTGCCGATCGTGCCGCGCGGCGCGGGCACGAGCCTGTCCGGCGGCGCGCTGCCGATCGCGAACGGCGTCGTGCTGTCGCTCGCGCGCTTCACGCGCATCGTCGAGGTCGATCCGTACGCGCGCACGGCCACCGTGCAGCCCGGCGTGCGCAACCTCGCGATTTCGGAAGCCGCCGCGCCGTACGGGCTGTACTACGCGCCCGATCCTTCGTCGCAGATCGCCTGCACGATCGGTGGCAACGTGGCGGAGAATTCCGGCGGCGTCCACTGCCTGAAATACGGGCTGACGGTGCACAACGTGATGCGCGTGCGCGCGGTCACGATCGACGGCGAGATCGTCGAATTCGGCTCGCTCGGCCTCGACACGCCGGGCCTCGACCTGCTCGCGGTGATGATCGGCAGCGAAGGGATGTTCGCGATCGTCACCGAGATCACGGTGAAGCTGATCCCGAAACCGCAGACCGCGCAGCTCGTGATGGCGAGCTTCGACGATGTCGTGAAGGGCGGCGAGGCGGTTGCCGCGATCATCGCGTCGGGCATCATCCCGGCCGGGCTGGAGATGATGGACAAGCCGGCCACCCAGGCCGTCGAGGCGTTCACGCATGCGGGCTACGACCTCGACGCGAAGGCGATCCTGCTGTGCGAATCGGACGGCACGCCCGAGGAAGTCGCGGAGGAAATCGTCCGCATGACGGCCGTGCTGCGCGAACATGGCGCAACGCGGATCCAGGTATCGCGCAACGAAAGCGAGCGGCTGCGCTTCTGGTCCGGCCGCAAGAACGCGTTTCCGGCCGCCGGGCGCATTTCCGCCGACTATTACTGCATGGACGGCACCGTGCCGCGCCGCGCGATCGGCCCCTTGCTCGCGCGCATCGAGCAACTCGAGACGCGCTACGGGCTGCGCTGCATCAACGTGTTCCATGCCGGCGACGGCAACATGCATCCGCTGATCCTCTACAACGCGAACGATCCGGACGAGCTGCACCGCGCCGAACAGTTCGGCGCGGAAATCCTCGAATGCTGCGTGGAATTCGGCGGCAGCGTGACGGGCGAGCACGGCGTCGGCATCGAAAAGCTCAATTCGATGTGCGTACAGTTCTCGCCGCAGGAGCGCGATGCGTTCTTCGCGGTCAAGCGCGCGTTCGATCCGGCCGGGCTGCTCAATCCCGACAAGGGCATCCCGACCCGCGCGCGTTGCGCCGAGTACGGCCGCCAGCACGTGCGCGGGGGGCTGCTGCCGCACCCCGACCTGCCGCGCTTCTGAGCGCCGCGCAGTCGCGCGGCCCGTGCCGGCCGCGCGCGTGGCGGCGGCATGCCTTCGTCAGACGGGGCTTAGGGATAGTCGCGATGTGGATTCGCGCCACCCCGGTACAATCGACCGGACAACAACGAGGCAGCAACAGAACATGGAAGAGGACGACATCGTCGCCGGATGGGCCGAGCGCATCCGTGCCGCCAGTGCCGACGGCCGGCCGCTGCGGATTCGCGGCGGCGGCACCAAGGACTGGTACGGCCAGGCGCTGGACGGCGAAATACT
The DNA here is from genome assembly GCF_001521985.1 of Burkholderia sp. RF4-BP95. Classification (NCBI taxonomy): domain Bacteria; kingdom Pseudomonadati; phylum Pseudomonadota; class Betaproteobacteria; order Burkholderiales; family Burkholderiaceae; genus Burkholderia; species Burkholderia sp. RF4-BP95. The sequence goes on from NZ_LOSX01000008.1 coordinate 91,757, forward strand.
CGACACGCGCTCGTTTCAGGGCATCGTGTCGTACGACCCGGCCGAGCTCGTCGTCACGGTCCGCGCGGGCACGCCGCTCGCGCAGCTTGAAACCGTCCTCGCCGAGCGCGGCCAGATGCTGGCGTTCGAGCCGCCGCATTTCGGCCGCGCGGCCACCGTCGGCGGCTGCATCGCGGCGGGCCTCGCCGGCCCGCGCCGCGCGACCTGCGGCGCGCCGCGCGATTTCGTGCTCGGCGTCACGCTGATGAACGGGCGCGGCGAAGTGCTGCGCTTCGGCGGGCAGGTCGTGAAGAACGTCGCCGGCTACGACGTGTCGCGGCTGATGGCCGGCTCGCTCGGCACGCTCGGGCTGATGCTCGACCTGTCGATCAAGGTGCTGCCGGTGCCGGTCGCCGAAGTCACGCTGAAGTTCGAGATGACCGCGACCGACGCGGTGCGCAAGCTCAACGAATGGGGCGGCCATCCGCTGCCGGTCAGCGCGAGCGCGTGGCGCAACGGCACGCTGGTGCTGAGGCTGTCGGGCGCCGAGGCCGCCGTGAAATCGGCGAAGACGCTGCTCGGCGGCGAAGTCGTCGACGCGGTCGAGGCCGAGCGCTTCTGGGCCGGCCTGCGCGAGCACACCGATCCGTTCTTCAACGGTATTCCGCCCGGCTATGCGCTGTGGCGCCTCGCGCTGCCGTCGATCACCGAACCAATGCACCTGCCCGGCACCCAGCTGATGGAATGGGGCGGTGCGCAGCGCTGGTGGATCACCGACGCCGACGCGCAGACGGTGCGCATGAGCGCGAAGCAGGCCGGCGGCCATGCGACGCTGTTCCGCGCGGGCGAATCCTACGACCGCAGCGCGGGCGTGTTCACGCCGCTGCCCGCGCCGCTGATGAAGATTCACCGCGGGCTGAAGACGGCGTTCGATCCCGCGCGCATCTTCAACCGCGGCCGGCTCTACCCCGATCTCTGAGGGCTCGATGCAAACGAACCTCGCCGATTTCATCCGCAATACGCCCGACGGCGACGAGGCCGACGCGATCCTGCGCAAGTGCGTGCATTGCGGCTTCTGCACCGCGACGTGCCCGACCTACCAACTGCTGGGCGACGAACTCGACGGCCCGCGCGGCCGCATCTACCTGATCAAGCAGATGGTCGAAGGCGCGCCCGTCACGCGCAGCACGCAGCAGCACCTCGACCGCTGCCTCACCTGCCGCAGCTGCGAGACGACCTGCCCGTCGGGTGTCCAGTACGGCCGGCTCGTCGAGATCGGCCGCAAGCACGTCGAGGCGCAAGTGCAGCGCCCCGTGCAGCAGCGGCTCGTGCGCCGCGTGCTCGCGAGCCTCGTGCCGAACGAGGCGCTGTTCTCGCCGATCATGCGGCTCGGCCAGCACGTGCGGCCGCTCTTGCCGAAACGGCTGCGCGACAAGGTGCCGCCGCGCACGCGGCTGCTCGAATGGCCGCAGCGCACGCATCCGCGCAAGATGCTGATGCTCGCCGGCTGCGTGCAGCCGTCGATGCTGCCGAACATCAACATCGCGACCGCGCGCGTGCTCGATGCGCTCGGCGTCGAGACGATCGTCGCGCCCGACGCCGGGTGCTGCGGCGCGATCCGCCTGCACCTGAACTATCACGACGAAGCGCTCGACGACGCGCGCCGCAACATCGACGCGTGGTGGCCGTACGTCGAGCAAGGCGCCGAGGCGATCGTGATGAACGCATCGGGCTGCGGCGCGACGGTGCTCGAATACGCGCACCTGCTGCGCGACGATCCGGCGTATGCGGAGAAGGCGCAGCGCATCGTCGCGCTGACGCGCGACATCTCCGACGTGCTGCTCGCGTTCGAGGCCGAGCTCTCGACGCTCGCGCGGCGCCGCGCGATCCATACCGTCGCATATCACCCGCCGTGCACGCTGCAGCACGGCCAGCAGTCGCGCGGCAAGGTCGAGCGCCTGCTCGAGACGCTCGGCATCGACGTGCGGCTGCCGGCCGACAGTCATCTGTGCTGCGGCTCGGCCGGCACCTATTCGCTGACGCAGCCGTCGCTGTCGTACCGGCTGCGCAAGCAGAAGCTGCTGAAGCTGCAGGCGCTCGAGCCGCAGATGATCGTGTCCGGCAACGTCGGCTGCATCGCGCACCTGCAAAGCGGCACGCAGATTCCGGTCACGCACTGGATTCAGCTCGTCGAGCATCTGCTGTACGGCTAGCGCGGCACCCGCGGCGGCGTCCGTATAATGGGCGAATCGAAGCGGCGCGTGCCGTGCCGCATTCGTCACCGTACTCGCCGCCGTAATCGCTTCCCCGTGCCTGCTTCCGTGCCCGTCATGTCCGACTTCGCCGCCCGTCTCGATTCCGTTCACCGCCGCATCGCCGACGCCGCCCGCGCGGCCGGCCGCGATCCCGCCACCGTCTCGCTGCTCGCCGTGTCGAAGACGTTTCCCGCCGACGACGTGCGCGCCGCGCATGCGGCCGGACAACGCGCGTTCGGCGAGAACTACGTGCAGGAATCGATCGACAAGATCGACGCGCTCGCCGATCTGCGCGCGGACCTCGAATGGCATTTCATCGGGCCGCTGCAATCGAACAAGACGCGCCCGGTCGCCGAACGGTTCGACTGGGTCCATTCGGTCGACCGGCTGAAGATCGCGCAGCGCCTCGCCGAACAGCGCCCCGCGCACCTGCCGCCGCTCAACGTCTGCGTGCAGGTGAACATCAGCGGCGAGGCGTCGAAGAGCGGCGTCGCGCCGGCCGACGTGGCCGACGTCGCGCGCGCGGTCGCCGCGCTGCCGGCGCTGCGGCTGCGCGGCCTGATGGCGATTCCCGAACCGGCTGGCGATACCGACGCGCAACGCGTGCCGCATCGCGCGCTGCGCGCGCTGTTCGATGCATTGCGCGCCGAGGGCCTGCCGCTCGACACGTTGTCGATGGGCATGTCCGGCGATCTCGAAGCCGCGGTGCTCGAAGGCGCGACGATCGTGCGCGTCGGCACCGCGATCTTCGGCGCGCGCGACTATTCGCACTGAGCGCTGCCCTTTTCCGCCTTTCCGTTCACTCATCTGCTCAATCGGACATCATGAAAATCGCATTCATCGGCGGCGGCAACATGGCCGCGGCCCTCATCGGCGGCCTGATCAAGCGCGGCGTCGCCGCTGACGGCCTGTATGCCATCGACGTCAACGAGGACGCCCGCGCGCGCACGGCGCAGCAGTTCGGCATCCGCACCGGCGCGGCCATCGACGCGACGCTCGCTGCCTACGACGCGATCGTGCTCGCGGTGAAACCGCAGGTGCTGAAGGACGTCGCGCAAGCGCTCGCGCCGCATTTGAAATCGCAGCTCGTGATCAGCATCGCGGCGGGCATCCGCGGCACCGACCTCGCCCGCTGGCTCGGCGACTACGCGCGCGTCGTACGCACGATGCCGAACACGCCCGCGCTGGTCGGCATGGGCGTGACCGGTCTCGCCGCGCTGCCGGGCGTCGACGCGGCCGGTCGCGAGCTCGCGTCGAACGTGCTCGGCGCGGTCGGCGAAATCGTGTGGTTCGACGACGAAGCGCAGCTCGATGCGGTCACGGCGATCTCGGGCAGCGGCCCGGCCTACGTGTTCTATTTCATCGAAGCGCTGCAGGAAGCCGCGCGCCGCCTCGGCATGAACGACGAACAGGGCCGCGCGCTTGCGGTCGCGACGTTCGCGGGCGCCGCGCAACTCGCCGCGCAATCGGGCGAGCCGGCAAGCGTGCTGCGCGAGCGCGTGACGTCGAAGGGCGGCACGACGGCCGCCGCGCTCGCGTCGTTCGACGCGCAGGGCGTGAAGGAAGCGATCGTGCGCGGCGCGCTCGCAGCCGAGGCACGCGCGAAGGAAATGGGCGACGAGCTCGGCCGCGCATAAGCGCAGCGACCGCCGCCGGGTTTCCGGCACCGGCAACAAAAAAGCGGCCTCGGCCGCTTTTTTGCTGGCATCGCGCATCGGCGCGCGGTCGCGTCAGTTCCCGGCCGCACCCGCCAGCAGGTAATGCGCGGCGATTCCCGCGAACAGCACGCCGCCGAGCCAGTTGTTGTGCCGGAACGCCGCGAAGCACGGCATCCGCTCGCGCCCCTTGATCAGCGTGTAGTGATACAGCGCGCAGCCGACCGCCGCCGCCCAGCCGGCCCAGTACGCGAGACCGAAGCCGAGCGTCACGCCGATCCATACGTAGATGCCGAGCGTCACCGCATAGCATGCCATCACGGCCGCGACGTCGAAGCGGCCGAACGTCAGCGCGGACGTGCGAATGCCGATCTTGATGTCGTCGTCGCGGTCGACCATCGCGTATTCGGTGTCGTACGCGACCGACCAGAAGATGTTCGCGATCAGCATCACCCACGCGAGCATCGGCACGGTGTCCTGCACGGCCGCGAACGCCATCGGGATGCCGAAGCCGAACGCGATGCCGAGATATGCCTGCGGAATCGCGAAGAATCGCTTCATGAACGGATACGAACCGGCGACGAACAAGGCGACGACCGACAACTCCTTCGTCAATGTGTTGAGCGGCAGGATCAGCAGGAACGCGATGAACGACAGCACCACCGCGATCGCGACGGCTTCCCATGCGCGGATCTTGCCCGACGTCAGCGGCCGGTCGGCCGTGCGCTTCACGTGACGGTCGAAATCGCGGTCGGCATAGTCGTTCATCGCGCAGCCGGCCGAGCGCATCAGCAGCGTGCCGAGCGCGAAGATTACGAGCAGCGGCCAGCGCGGATGGCCGTCCGATGCGATCCACAGTGCGTTGAGCGTCGGCCAGAGCAGCAGCAGGCTGCCGATCGGCTTGTCCATCCGGACGAGCCGCAGATACAGGGGAAAGCGGGCAAGCATGGCGAAGCACCGGGAAGATAATCCCGGCATTTTAGAGCCGAGGCGCGGTTCGCGTCATGTCGGGATGGCCCGCGCCCGCGTGCCGCGGTACGCGCGTCGGCCACGCCGGCCCGCTGCAAGCGGCCGAAGCAGTCCCGCCCGCCAATCAAGGGACAGATGTGCGGCGAACATGCACGGGCGGACAAGGCAGGATTCGATCCGCTGCAGGCGACCCGGCCCCGATTTGAGCTCGGGCTGCCGCCGATGCCGGCCGCGTCGAACTTACGCGAGCAGCGACCGCAGCATCCACGCGGTCTTTTCATGCGTCTGCAGGCGTTGCGTCAGCAGGTCGGCGGTCGGCTCGTCGCTCGCCGCATCGGCGATCGGGAAGATTTCGCGCGCCGTGCGCACGACCGTCTCGTGCCCTTCCACGAGCTGACGGATCATCTCTTCGGCCGCCGGCACGCCGTTCGCTTCCGGCACCGACGACAGCTTCGCGAAATCCGCGAAGGTACCCGGCGCGACGACGCCGAGCGTGCGAATGCGCTCGGCGACCGAGTCGACCGCGAGCCACAGTTCGTTGTACTGCTCTTCGAACATCAGGTGCAGCGTGTTGAACATCGGACCCGTGACGTTCCAGTGGAAATTGTGGGTCTTCAGGTAAAGCGAGAACGTATCGGCAAGCAGACGCGACAGGCCGTCCGCGATTTTCCTGCGGTCCTTGTCGCTGATGCCGATGTTGATCTGCGTGGCGTTGCCTTTCCTGGCCATCTTCGGAACTCCTCATTCGAAATGTTGAACCGGAGAAAATGCGTCGAGCAATCCGCATGCCGCGTCGCACGGCATCCGTTCACGACTCGCCCGTCTGGTGCGGCGAGCGATTCGCGCGCTCAGCCGCCGGCGACCGACACGAGCGGCGCGAGCGCGTGCAGCGCCTGCGTAACCAGCTCGGCCGCGCCGCCGACGACGATCGCGAAACCGACGATACGCCGCGCCCACTCGGCCGGCGTGAACGCGGTGCGCATGTTCAGCATCAATTGCGTCATGATCGTCACTCCTTCGACACGATCCTGGAAGAAAAAACGGCCGGTCGTGCGACCGGCCGTTTCACGTTACAGCGAAACTGCATTACCGCATCGCAACATTCACTTGAGGTCGAAGCGGTCGAGGTTCATCACCTTGTTCCAGGCCGCGACGAAATCGCGCACGAACTTCTCGTTCGCGTCCGCGCTGCCGTACACCTCGGCCAGCGCACGCAACTGCGAGTGCGAACCGAAGATCAGATCGACGCGCGTACCCGTCCACTTGACCTGGCCCGACGCACGATCGCGCCCTTCGAACACGTCGTTCGCGGCCGACACCGGCTTCCACTCCGTGCCCATGTCGAGCAGGTTCACGAAGAAGTCGTTCGTCAGCGAGCCCGGACGATCGGTGAACACGCCGTGCGTTGAGTCACCGACGTTCGCGCCGAGCACACGCAGGCCGCCGACGAGCACCGTCAGCTCCGGCCCGCTCAGCGTCAGCAGCTGGGCCTTGTCGACCAGCAGCGCCTCGGCCGGCGTCTTGTACGCGCTCTTCAGGTAGTTGCGGAAACCGTCCGCAACCGGCTCGAGCACGGCCATCGCTTCGATATCGGTCTGCTCCTGCGACGCGTCCATCCGGCCCGGTGCGAACGGCACCGTCACCGCGACACCCGCGTTCTTCGCGGCCTGTTCGACGCCGGCCGCACCGGCCAGCACGATCAGGTCGGCGAGCGACACCTTCTTGCCGCCCGTCTGCGCATCGTTGAACGCCTTCTGCACACCTTCCAGCGTCTCGAGCACCGTCGCAAGCGCGGCCGGCTGGTTCACTTCCCAGTCCTTCTGCGGCGCGAGGCGGATGCGCGCACCGTTCGCGCCGCCGCGCTTGTCCGAACCGCGGAACGTCGAGGCCGACGCCCATGCGGTCGACACGAGCTGCGCGACCGACAGGCCCGATGCAAGCACCTTCGCCTTCAGCGCCGCGACGTCGGCGTCATCGATCAGCTTGTGATCGACAGCCGGGATCGGGTCCTGCCACAGCAGTTGCTCGGCCGGCACTTCCGGGCCGAGATAGCGGGCGCGCGGGCCCATGTCGCGGTGCGTGAGCTTGAACCAGGCGCGCGCGAACGCGTCGGCGAACTCGGCCGGGTTCTCGTAGAAGCGGCGCGAGATCTTCTCGTAGGCCGGGTCGAAACGCAGCGACAGGTCGGTCGTCAGCATCGTCGGGCGATGCTTCTTCGCCGGATCGAACGCATCCGGAATCACCGCGTCGGCGCCCTTCGCGACCCACTGATGCGCGCCGGCCGGGCTCTTCGTCAGTTCCCATTCGTAGCTGAACAGGTGCTTGAAGAAGTCGTTGCTCCACTTCGTCGGGGTCGACGTCCACGTGACTTCGAGGCCGCTCGTGATCGCGTCGCGGCCCTTGCCCGATGCGTACGTGCTCTTCCAGCCGAGACCCTGCTGCTCGATGCCGGCCGCTTCCGGTTCCGGACCGACGTTCGATGCGGGGCCCGCGCCGTGCGTCTTGCCGAACGTGTGGCCGCCGGCGATCAGCGCCACCGTCTCTTCGTCGTTCATCGCCATCCGCGCGAACGTCTCGCGGATGTCGCGTGCCGCCGCGACCGGGTCGGGGTTGCCGTCCGGGCCTTCCGGGTTCACGTAGATGAGACCCATCTGCACGGCCGCGAGCGGATTCTCGAGGTCACGGTCGCCCGAGTAACGGCTGTTCGGGCCGCCGCTCAGTTCCAGCCAGATCTTTTCCGAACCCCAGTAGACGTCGTCCGGTTCCCACGTGTCGACGCGGCCGCCGGCGAAGCCGAAAGTCTTGAAGCCCATCGACTCGAGCGCGACGTTGCCGGTCAGGATCATCAGGTCGGCCCACGAGATGTTGCGGCCGTATTTCTGCTTGATCGGCCACAGCAGCCGGCGCGCCTTGTCGAGGTTGCCGTTGTCCGGCCAGCTGTTCAGCGGAGCGAAGCGCTGTTGCCCGCCGCCCGCGCCGCCACGGCCGTCGGCGGTCCGGTACGTGCCGGCGCTGTGCCAGGCCATCCGGATGAACAGGCCGCCGTAGTGGCCGAAGTCGGCCGGCCACCAGTCCTGCGACGTCGTCATCAGCGCCTGCAGGTCGCGCTTCACCGCCGCGAGGTCGAGCTTCTTGAACGCTTCCGCGTAGTCGAAATCCTTGTCCATCGGATCGGACAGCGCCGAGTGCCGATGCAGGATGTTGAGATTGAGCTGGTTCGGCCACCAGTCCTTGTTCGACGTGCCGCCGGCCGCCGTATGGTTGAACGGACATTTCGATTCGGTCGACATGCTTTTTTCTCCTTTACTTGCTCGTAAGCCCCCACTTGCCTGGCGCGGTTCGTGGAGCATTGCGGGGGGATGAAACGGAACAGGTTGGTCCTGTCGTGCTACGGGGTGGCAGGCGGCGTGGCCTTCGATGCGGGCTGCGGGACTTCGGACATGCAATGCTCCCTCATGGCTGAACGGCGGTGAGTCGGGGAACACGGAACCGGCATGCCGCGGCACTCATCCGCCATACACACGGTCCGCCAGATACGCGAACGCAATCGGGCGCAGGCTCCGGGCCGCGGCCCTCGCGCGATTTACGACCTCGTCGCGCGACGGGATGTTCCGCTGCGCGTGCTGCAATACCGACCGCATCATGACATCCTCCTTTGACACCTGCACTCAACGTGCAAATCGGACCGCCGATCCGGCGCGATCCATGGAAAGGATTCTATGTATTTCTATCGTTTATTTGAATTTGATAAATTTCATCTATCCGATAGGCAAAAATAAACGGGGTCGCCGGACCCCGTTGACTGCATGCCTCAGATGCACCGCACCCTGCTCAATTCATCGTCGCGGGCATGTCGAGCTTCGCGACGCCCGGCAGTTCGCACGCGGCGATCGCCTCGCTGATCGCGTCGATCGCCGGCATCCGCGTGAAGCTCTTGCGCCACACCAGCACGACGCGGCGATCCGGCACCGGCTCGTTGAACGGCACGTACGACAGCAACTCGGCGTCGGGACCGTTCGCGCGCGGGCCGATCTCGGCGACCGACATCCGCGGCAGCACCGTGATGCCGACACCGCTCGCGACCATATGGCGAATCGTTTCGAGCGACGAGCCTTCGAAGGTCTTCTGGATGCCGTCGGCCGTCTGCGAGAAGCGCATCAGCTCCGGGCACACGCCGAGCACGTGGTCGCGGAAGCAGTGACCGTTGCCGAGCAGCAGCATCGTTTCCTGCTTCAGATCCTCGGCGTCGATCTCGTTGCGCTTCTCCCACGGATGGCCGGCCGGCAGCGCGACGACGAACGGCTCGTCGTACAGCGGCCGCACCATCAGCCCGGTTTCGGGGAACGGCAGCGCCATGATCGCGGCGTCGATTTCGCCCTGCTTCAGCAACTCGAGCAGCTTCAGCGTGTAATTCTCCTGCAGCATCAGCGGCATCTGCGGCACGCGCTGGATCATCTGCTTGACGAGCGTCGGCAGCAGGTACGGCCCGATCGTGTAGATCACGCCGAGCCGGAACGGGCCGACGAGCGGGTCCTTGCCCTGCTTCGCGATCTCCTTGATCGCGAAGGTCTGCTCGAGCACGCGCTGCGCCTGCGTGACGATCTGGTCGCCGATCGGGGTCACGCTCACTTCGCTCGCGCCGCGCTCGAAAATCTGCACGTTGAGCTCGTCTTCCAGCTTCTTGATCGCCACCGATAGCGTCGGCTGGCTCACGAAGCATGCTTCGGCCGCGCGACCGAAATGCCGCTCGCGCGCGACCGCGACGATGTACTTCAATTCAGTCAGGGTCATTGTGGGTCAATCAGGGTTATACAGGCGATAGGTTTAATTTATACACCCGTTGGCACCGATTCGCCAAGTTTCTCTGCATCGCGATGCGCCGAATCGCCGCCGAATGGCGGTTTTAAATCCATCCCCGAATGCGCGGATCAGGCCTTCAGGTACTGCTCCCGCGCGCCGAGCCAGCGTGCGAGATGCTGCGTGACCACGTCGGGATACGCGGCGATCAGTCGCGCTGCCGCGTCGCGGGCCGGGTCGATCAGCCAGCCGTCGGTCTCGAGGTTCGCGAAGCGCAGCATCGCGGCGCCGGACTGGCGCGCGCCGAGGAATTCGCCGGGGCCGCGGATTTCGAGGTCGCGCCGCGCGATCTCGAAGCCGTCGGTCGTCTCGCGCATCGTCTTCAGCCGCTCGCGGCCGGTCAGCGACAGCGGGCCCGTGTAAAGCAGCACGCAGACCGACGCCGCGGTGCCGCGCCCGACGCGGCCGCGCAACTGATGCAGCTGCGCGAGGCCGAAGCGCTCCGCGTGCTCGATCACCATCAGCGACGCGTTCGGCACGTCGACGCCGACCTCGATCACGGTCGTCGCGACGAGCAATTGCACCTCGTTGCGCGTGAAGGCTTCCATCACGGCCGCCTTGTCGGCCGGCGACAGCCGCCCGTGCACGAGCCCGACCTTCAGCTCGGGCAACGCCTCGGCCAGCGTCTCGTAAGTCTCGACGGCCGTCTGCAGCTGCAGCGTCTCGCTCTCCTCGATCAGCGGACACACCCAGTACACCTGGCGGCCGGTCAGCGCGGCCTCGCGCACGCGGGCAATCACCTCTTCGCGCCGCGCATCGCCGACGAGGCGCGTCAACACCGGCGTGCGGCCCGGCGGCAGCTCGTCGATCGTCGACACCTCGAGATCCGCGTAATACGTCATCGCGAGCGTGCGCGGAATCGGCGTGGCCGACATCATCAGCTGGTGCGGCTGGAAATCGCGCGCGCCGTTGGCCGCGTTCGCAGCCTTCGCGCGCAGCGCGAGACGCTGCTCGACGCCGAAACGGTGCTGCTCGTCGACGATCACGAGGCCAAGCCGCGCGAATTCGACCGTGTCCTGGATGATCGCGTGCGTGCCGATCACGAGCTGCGCGGTGCCGAGCGCCGCGGCTTCGATCGCCGCGCGCTTCTCCTTCGCCTTCAGGCTGCCCGCGAGCCATGCGACCGAGACGCCGAGCGGTTCGAGCCACGCGCGCAGCTTGCGTGCGTGCTGCTCCGCGAGGATTTCGGTCGGCGCCATCAGCGCGGCCTGGTAGCCGGCGTCGATCGCCTGCGTGGCCGCCAGCGCCGCGACGACCGTCTTGCCGCTGCCGACGTCGCCCTGCAGCAGCCGCTGCATCGGATGCGCGAGCGTGAGGTCGTGCGCGATCTCGTCGACGACGCGCGACTGCGCGCCCGTCAGCGTGAACGGCAGCGCCGCGTAGAGACGCGTCGTCAGCGCGTCGGCATCGGCCGCGGTGCGGCGCGGCATCGCCGGCGCCGCGCGCGTGCGGCGCTCCTCGTGCGCACGCTTGAGCGACAGCTGCTGCGCGAGCAGCTCCTCGAACTTGATGCGTGTCCACGCCGGATGCGAGCCGTCCATCAGCGCGGCTTCGTCGGAATCGACAGCCGGGTGGTGCAGGATCCGCACGGCCTGCGCGAGCGTCGGCACGCCGAGCGGCTTCAGGTAGTCGCGTTCGATCTCCGGCGGCAGCAGCTCGGGCAGCGGCGTGCGCTCGACCGCGTTCTCGATCGCCTTGCGCAGATACGCCTGCGACACGCCGGCCGTGCTCGGATAGACGGGCGTGAGCACCTGCGGCAGCGGCGCGTCGGCTTCGACGACGCGCACGGCCGGATGCACCATCTCCATTCCGAAGAAGCCGCCGCGCACGTCGCCGCGCACGCGCAGCCGCTGGCCGACGGCCATCTGCTTGACCTGTGAGCCGTAGAAATTGAGGAAGCGCAGCACGAGCTGCTCGCCGTCGTCGTCCTGGATCTTCACGACGAGCTGGCGCCGCGGCCGGTATGCGACTTCGTTGTCGAACACCACGCCCTCGGTCTGCGCGATGCCGCCCGGCAGCAGTTCGCCGATCGGCGTGAGCGTGGTTTCGTCCTCGTAGCGCATCGGCAGATGCAGCACGAGATCGATCGAGCGCGTGAGGCCGAGCTTCGCGAGCTTGTCGGCGGTCTTCACGGCGGCCGTCTTCACGGGTTTGTCGGCGGCCGGCTTCTTCTTGCGCTTCGCGCCGGACGTGCCGGCTGCCCCCGCTTCGTCGCCGTCCGCGCCCGGATCGACGTCGGGCGCGGCGGCGGCCGGCTGCGCGAGCCGCCCGTCGGCGCCGCGCTTCGGGCCCGCGCGGCGCGGCGCGCCACCGCGCGGCTCCGCGCTTTGCGCGGGCAACGCGGCATCGTCCGCGTCGAACGGATCGGCGGAATCGGCAACGGCGGCGGAGGAACGGCGTGGTGACACTGGCATCGGATCGTCTGGGTGCTTCGCAAGGCAAGTACAATAGCGGCTTTCACGTCGTCCGAACGAACGACGCCGGCCAGGCCGCGCATCCCGCCATCATAGCGGCTCGCGCGCCCCATTCATGCGTTTCCGCCCCGTCGGCGGCGCCCGCCGGCCGTTTCGAACCAGCCCGCATGTTCACGCTTTCCGATTTCGATTTCAATCTGCCCCCCGAGCTGATTGCGCAGACCGCACTGCCCGACCGCACCGCGAGCCGCCTGCTCGAGGTCGACGGCACCGTCGAGCCCGCGCGCCTCGTCGACCGCCGCTTCGCCGAGCTGCCGTCGTGCATCGCGCCCGGCGACCTGCTCGTGTTCAACGATACCAAGGTGCTGAAGGCGCGTTTCTTCGGCCAGAAGGCCAGCGGCGGCAAGATCGAGGTGCTGATCGAGCGCGTGACCGGCACGCACACCGCGCTCGCGCAGATCCGCGCGAGCAAGTCGCCGGGCGCCGGCACGACGCTGCGTCTCGCCGACGCGTTCGACGTGACGGTCGGCGAGCGCGTCGAGCCGTTCTTCACGCTGCATTTCCCGGAGCCGTGCCTCGCGCTGATCGAGCAGCACGGCCGCCTGCCGCTGCCGCCTTACATCGAGCACGACGCCGACGCGAACGACGAGACGCGCTACCAGACCGTCTATGCGAGCAACCCGGGTGCGGTCGCGGCGCCCACGGCCGGGCTCCATTTCGACCAGCCGCTGCTCGAGAAGCTCGACGCGATGGGCGTCGAGCGCGCGACGCTGACGCTGCACGTGGGCGCCGGCACGTTCCAGCCGGTGCGCGTCGAGAACCTCGCCGAGCACCGGATGCACAGCGAGTGGTACGACCTGCCGCAATCGCTCGTCGACAAGATCGCCGCGACCCGCGCGCGCGGCGGCAACGTGATCGCGGTCGGCACGACGTCGATGCGCGCGCTCGAAGCCGCGGCGCGCAGCGCCGACGAAGCGGGTCGCCCGCTCGCGGCGACGCAGGCCGAGACCGACATCTTCATCACGCCGGGCTACCGTTTTCGCGTCGTCGACCGGCTCGTGACGAACTTCCACCTGCCGAAGTCGACGCTGCTGATGCTGGTGTCGGCGTTCGCGGGTGTCGAGACGATCCGCGCCGCGTACCGGCACGCGATCGACGAACGCTACCGCTTCTTCAGCTACGGCGATGCGATGCTGCTCACGCGGCGCGACACGCCGGAGACGCCGCGCGCGTGAGCGCGGCAGGTGCGAAGACGCACCGGCCCGCGACCGCGCAGCCGCCGTTGCACCGTTGTCCCGCTGCGCGCGCTCCGATGGCGCGCGCCCCGCTTTTCCCAGCCGCCGGCTTGCCGGCGGCGTTTCCAACATGCGCCGGACTTGCGATCCGGAGTCAGCGCTTCAGCGCATACTCCGGTCCCATGCAAGGCTTCTTCGGTGGCAAGGAGAATGACGCGATGACCGAAGGTTCATCCCACGATACGCACGCTCCCGTGCAGGACCGCCCGGCCAACGGGCTCGAATTCGAACTGCTGACGACCGACGGGCATGCGCGCCGCGGCCGCGTGAAGCTCAACCACGGCGTGGTCGAGACGCCGATCTTCATGCCGGTCGGCACGTACGGCACCGTGAAGGCGATCCAGCCGCGCGAGCTGCACGAGATCAACGCGCAGATCATCCTCGGCAACACGTTCCACCTGTGGCTGCGCCCCGGCCTCGAGACGATCGACGCGCACGGCGGCCTGCACGGCTTCATGGGCTGGAACAAGCCGATCCTGACCGACTCGGGCGGCTTCCAGGTGTTCTCGCTCGGCGACCTGCGCAAGATCACCGAGGACGGCGTGACGTTCGCATCGCCGATCAACGGCGACAAGCTGTTCCTGTCGCCGGAAGTGTCGATGCAGATCCAGAAGGTGCTGAACTCCGACATCGTGATGCAGTTCGACGAATGCACGCCGTACGCGACCAACGGCGTGCCGACCACGCACAAGGAAGCGGCCGACTCGATGCGCATGTCGCTGCGCTGGGCGAAACGCTCGCTCGACGAGTTCGACCGGCTCGGCAACCCGAACGCGCTGTTCGGGATCGTCCAGGGCGGGATGTTCGAGGACCTGCGCGACGAGTCGCTCGCGGGCCTGTCGGAGCTCGGCTTCCACGGCCTCGCGATCGGCGGGCTGTCGGTCGGCGAGCCGAAGGAAGACATGATGCGCGTGCTGCGGCACGTCGGCCCGAAGCTGCCGGCCAACAAGCCGCACTACCTGATGGGCGTCGGCACGCCGGAGGATCTGGTCGAGGGCGTCGCGAACGGCGTCGACATGTTCGACTGCGTGATGCCGACCCGCAACGCACGCAACGGCTGGCTCTTCACGCGCTTCGGCGACGTGAAGATCCGCAACGCGACGCACAAGAATTCGCTGAAGCCGCTCGACGCGAGCTGCACGTGCTACACGTGCCGGAACTTCTCGCGCGGCTACCTGCACCACCTGCACCGCGTCGGCGAAATCCTCGGCGCGCAGCTCAACACGATTCACAACCTGCACTACTACCTGCAGCTGATGAGCGAGATCCGCGACGCGATCGAGACCCATACGTTCGACGCGTTCCGCCAGCGCTTCGCGGAGGATCGCGCGAGAGGGGTCGACTGACCGGGGGCGGCTGCCCGCACCGCTGCCCGCACCGCGCCACGTCACATAAGACATGTACTAAATATCGCGTCCCGACCGCCGGTCGTGGCCGCCGAATATTACAATCGCCTTTCCAAACGAGCCGCAACGGTGCCGTTTCATGCTTTAACAGCTTGATCCGAAAGCGCATTTGCTGCGCCGTTTGCACATGGGGCCGGTGGTAGAATAACCGGCTTAATTTTCGATCTTCCCCTACGGAGAGACCAACGTGCCGTTCATTTCCAATGCCTTCGCGCAAGGCGCCGGTGGCGCCGAATCGAGCCTGATGAGCTTCCTGCCGCTCATCCTGATGTTCGCGGTGCTGTACTTCATCATGATCCGTCCGCAGATGAAGCGCCAGAAGGAACACCGCAACATGCTCGCGGCCATGGCGAAGGGCGACGAAGTCGTCACGAGCGGCGGCCTCGTCGGCAAGGTGACGAAGGTCACCGAAGGCTACATCGGCGTCGAAATCGCCGAAGGCACCGAAATCACCGTGCAGAAGGCTGCCGTCACGACCATTCTGCCGAAGGGCACGATCAAGTCGCTGTAAGGCTTTTACCGAGCGTCCGGCTCCCCGCGTCGTGCCCGCCTGAGAGAGCGGGCCGCCGCGGCGCCGGACGCAACGCTTTCACGCCAACCACCCGTTCGGCCCCCTCATGAATCGTTATCCACTCTGGAAATATGTCGTGATGGTCGTGGCGCTCGCCATCGGCCTTCTGTACACATTGCCCAACTTCTTCGGCGAAGCGCCGGCGGTGCAGGTGTCGAGCGGCAAGGCCACGGTCAAGCTCGACTCGACCACGCTGACCCAGGTCGAATCCGCGCTCGCCTCCGCGCAGATCACGCCGGACGACGTCACCTTCGAGAACACGGCGTCCAACGCGAACATCCGCGTGCGCCTGAAGGACACCGATACGCAGCTGCGCGTCAAGGACCTGCTGCAGAAGTCGCTGAACGCCGATCCGAACGATCCGCAGTACGTCGTCGCACTGAACCTGCAAAGCGCGTCGCCGCGCTGGCTGACCGCGCTGCACGCACTGCCGATGTATCTCGGCCTCGACCTGCGCGGCGGTGTCCACTTCCTGCTCCAGGTCGACATGACGGGCGCGCTCACGAAGAAGCTCGACTCCGACGCGTCCGACGCGCGCACGCTGCTGCGCGACAAGAACATCCGCGACGGCGGCGTGAGCCGCGTCGACCAGTCCGTCGTCGTCAACTTCAGCGACGCGCAGACGGCGGAAGACGCCCGCAAGGTGCTCGCCGCGTCGGTCACCGAACTGCAATGGGCGACCCAGCCCGGCGGCGGCGGCACGCAAGTCGTCGGCACGTTCACGCCGGCCGTGCAGAAAGCCGTCGAGGACGCCGCGCTCAAGCAGAACCTGACGACGCTCCACAACCGCGTGAACGAACTCGGCGTGTCCGAGCCGATCCTGCAGCAGCAAGGCAGCGACCGCATCGTCGTCGAACTGCCGGGCGTGCAGGACACCGCGAAGGCGAAGGACATCATCGGCCGCACCGCGACGCTCGAGGCGCGCCTCGCCGATCCGATCAACACGCACCCGAACCCGAACGACCCCGTGCCGCCGGGCGAGGAGCTGTTCACGCAGGGCAACCAGGCGCCCGTGCTGCTGAAGAAGGACGTGATCTTCACCGGCGACCGCATCATCGATGCGTCGGCCGGCTTCGACGAACACCAGCGTCCGTCGGTCAACATCCGCCTCGACTCGGCGGGCGGCCGCTCGGTGCGCGCGGTGTCGCGCGAGAACATCGGCAAGCCGATGGCGATGGTGCTGTTCGAGAAGGGCAAGGGCGAGGTGCTGACGGTCGCGACGATCCAGTCCGAACTCGGCGACCGCTTCCAGATCACGGGCCAGCCGACGCCGCAGGCCGCGGCCGATCTCGCGCTGCTGCTGCGCGCCGGTTCGCTCGCCGCACCGATGGACATCATCGAGGAACGCACGATCGGCCCGAGCCTCGGCGCGGACAACATCAAGATGGGCGTCCACTCGGTGATCTGGGGCTTCTGCGCGATCGCCGTGTTCATGATCGCGTACTACATGCTGTTCGGCGTGATCTCGGTGATCGGCCTGTCGGTGAACCTGCTGCTGCTCGTCGCGGTGCTGTCGCTGATGCAGGCGACGCTGACGCTGCCGGGTATCGCGGCAATCGCGCTCGCGCTCGGCATGGCGATCGACTCGAACGTGCTGATCAACGAGCGCGTGCGTGAGGAACTGCGCGCCGGCCAGCCGCCGCAGACCGCGATCCAGGCCGGCTACGCGCACGCATGGGCGACGATTCTCGACTCGAACGTCACGACGCTGATCGCCGGCCTCGCGCTGCTCGCCTTCGGCTCGGGCCCGGTTCGCGCGTTCGCGATCGTGCACTGCCTCGGCATCCTGACGTCGATGTTCTCCGCGGTGTTCTTCTCGCGCGGGATCGTCAACCTCTGGTACGGCGGCCGCAAGAAGCTGAAGTCGCTCGCGATCGGCCAGGTGTGGAAGCCGGAAGGCGCCACGGCCGGCGCCTCGTTCGCCGCGGCCGACGAATCGACCGACACCGCGCGCGCCGCGAAGCTCGCCGCACCCGCGAAGGGCAACGCACCGCGTGCCGGCAAGCCGCAGTTGCGCAACCGCGCGCAGCAAGGCGTGTCGCCGAAGAAACCGGGCTCGACCCAATAAGGCCCCGGAGACGAAGCCATGGAATTTTTCCGCATCCGTAAAGACATTCCGTTCATGCGGCACGCGCTGGTGTTCAACGTGATCTCGCTGGTCACGTTCCTCGCCGCCGTGTTCTTCCTGTTCCACCGCGGGCTGCACCTGTCCGTCGAATTCACCGGCGGCACGGTGATCGAGGTGCAGTACCAGCAGGCCGCGCAGCTCGAACCCGTGCGCGACACGCTCGGCAAGCTCGGCTATGCCGACGCGCAGGTGCAGAACTTCGGCACGTCGCGCAACGTGCTGATCCGCCTGCAGTTGAAGGAAGGCCTCACGTCCGCGCAGCAGAGCGACCAGGTGATGACCGCGCTGAAGGCGCAGAGCCCCGACGTGACGCTTCAGCGCGTCGAGTTCGTCGGCCCGCAGGTCGGCCGCGAGCTCGCGACCGACGGTCTCCTCGCGCTCGCGTGCGTGGTGATCGGCATCGTGATCTACCTGTCGATCCGCTTCGAATGGAAGTACGCGGTCGCGGGCATCATCGCGAACCTGCACGACGTCGTGATCATTCTCGGCTTCTTCGCGTTCTTCCAGTGGGAGTTCTCGCTGGCGGTGCTCGCGGCGATCCTCGCGGTGCTCGGCTACTCGGTCAACGAGTCGGTCGTCATCTTCGACCGGATCCGCGAAACGTTCCGCCGCGAACGCAAGATGAGCGTGTCGGAGGTGATCAACCACGCGATCACGACCACGATGTCGCGGACGATCATCACGCACACGTCGACGGAAATGATGGTGTTGTCGATGTTCTTCTTCGGCGGCCCGACGCTGCATTACTTCGCGCTCGCGCTGACGGTCGGCATCATGTTCGGCATCTACTCGTCGGTGTTCGTCGCGGGCTCGCTCGCGATGTGGCTCGGCATCAAGCGCGAAGACCTGATCAAGGAAAAGAAGACGGCGCACGATCCGGACGATCCGAACGCGGGCGCGCAGGTTTAAGCGCCGCGTCGTTTCGGCGGATACCCGAAGGCCGGTCCTGTTGGACCGGCCTTTTTTCATGCGCGAGCCGCGGCCGCTTCCTCCGGCGCGGCCGCACGGACCGTCGGCTACAATCGCTTCACCATCCCGCCCCGCCACCCGTCGAAGCCGCGGTCCCTCATGATGCCTGCCTCGCGTGTCCTTCATCGCATCGTCGCCTGGAGCACCGGTGCCGCCGCCGCGGCTGCGTTCGTTGCATGCGCATCGGCCGCCCGCGCGCAATCCGCGTCCGCCCCGCACGCCGCCGCTGCTGCTGCGGCGGCGGCGTCACAACCGTCACCCTGCCCGCCCGACTGGGAACCGCAGCTCTGCGAACTGAAGGCCGCGGTCGAAGTGCTGAAGAAGCAGCACCTGACCGACGTCGACATCGGCGCGTTGCTCGACGCCACCGTGCACGACGGCATCAAGACGCTGCCGTATGCGCGCTTCCTCAACGCAAAGGAAGAGCAGGAACGGCGCGACGACGAGCGCCGCGCACGCGACGGCACGCCGGGCATCGGCATCGTGTTCGAGACGCGGCCCGACGGGCTGCACATCATCGACGTGATCCCGGACGCGCCCGCCGAACAGGCCGGCGTGCGGCCCGACGATCTCGTCGTCGCGATGAACGACCGGAGCGTCGTCGGCATCGACAGCAGCGAGGTCGTGAAACTCGCGAAGGGCGACGCGGGCGTGCCGCTGAAGCTCACGGTCCGGCGTGGTCCGAACCCTGCGACGCTGACCTTCGCGCCGGTCCGCGCGATCGTCCGGCCGCACCCGGCGACCGCAAGGCGGCTCGCCGGCGACATCCTATACACGCGGCTGTCGAGCTTCCCGGAGCCGGCGGTCGGCAACTATATCGACGCGGTGCAGGCCGCGCGCCGCGCGGGGCCGCCGGTGAAAGGCGTGATCCTCGACCTGCGCATCAACGGCGGCGGCGCATTGAATGCGGCGATCGGCATCACCGCGCTGTTCGCCGGGCGCGACCGCACCGCGATGATGACGCTCGAGCGCGACGGCACGAAGCGCCGCCGCTTCACGACCAACTGGCCCGACTACGAACTGCCGGTCATGCACGGCCAGGATCCGCTCGCGCCGCTGCAGGCGGACGACTGGTGGCGCACCGTGCCGCTCGTCGTGCTCGTCGACGGACAGAGCGCGTCGGCCGCCGAAGCGACCGCGGCGGCACTGAAGGATCTCGGCCGCGCGCGGCTGCTCGGGATGCCGACCTACGGAAAGGGGCTCGCGCAGACCGGCGTCGACCTGATCGACGGCACGCGCGTCAATTTCACGTTCGCGCGCAACCTGCGGCCGAACGGCTGCCCAATGGACGGCTATGGCGTCGTGCCGGACTGGCTCGTGCCGCCGCGCCGCGACTCGGACGTCGACGGCGTGCTGCTCTGGTACCGCGAAGTCGATCTCGCCCGCGCGCCGTATGCGGACCGGCTGGCGCCCGATCCGTTCGCGCAGGTCCGCAAGGCACGGCAAACGCTGCGCGAAGCGCGCGTGCGCGAGAAAATCGATACGTCGAAGAGCGCGGCGCTGCCGCAGCGGGAATTCGGCACCGATGCCGACTGGCAGCTCCGGCAGGCGCTTGACGCGCTCGCCGGCCGGCCGGTGCGGACCGTCGCCGCGCCCGCGCAACTGATGCCGGCGCAGCCGGTATGCGAGCGCGTCAGCGACTGACGCGCCGCCGCACGCCCCGCGTCACCGGAAGCCGAACCGCCGGCGCAGCACGACCAGCGCCACGAGGCTCAGCACGGCCGCGAACATCAGGTAGAAGCTCGGCGCGGTCTTCATCCCGGTCGCGCGGATCAGCCACGCGATGATGAACGGCCCGAAGCCGCCGAAGATCGTCACCGCGACGTTATACGCAAGCGACATCCCGGTCGTGCGCGTCTGCACCGGAAACACTTCGGACAGCAGCCCCGGCAGCGCCGCAAAGTAACCGGTCATCAGGAACGCGAGCAGCACCTGCAGCGCGATCAGCGTGCCGAAGCCCGGATGCGCGACCAGATACGCGAACGCCGGATAGATCAGCACGAGGATGCCGACGGCCGGCGCGAGCATCACGCGCACGCGTCCGTACCGATCCGACCAGTGGCCGACGAGCGGCGCGAACGCCATCTGGATCACGCCGACGACGAGGATCGCGGCGAACGCGGCCGACGGCGCAAGGCCGAGCTGCTTCACGCCGTAGGTCGGCATGAACAGCACGAGATAGGTCGCGACGGTGCCGAGCACCACCACGCCCATCGCGGCGACGAGCCGTGCCTTGTGCGACGCGAACGTGTCGCGCAGCGGGCTCGCGGTGCTTTCGGCGGCGAGGAATTCGGGCGTCTCGTCGACCTTCGAGCGGATGTAGTACGCGACGGGCCCGAGCAGCAGCCCGAAGAAGAACGGGATGCGCCAGCCCCACGCGGCCATCTGGTCGGCCGTGAGCTGTGCGTTCAGCACGGTGCCGAAGCCGGCGGCGAGCAGCGTCGTGAGCCCCTGGCTCGCGACCTGCCAGCTTGCGAAGAAGCCGCGCCGGCCCGGCACGTGCTCGGCCAGGAACGCGGTCGCGCTGCCGAATTCGCCGCCGGCCGAGAAACCCTGCATCAGCCGCGCGGCGACGAGGATCAGCGGCGCGGCAACGCCGATCGTCTGGTAGGTCGGCAGCACCGCGATCACCAGCGTGCCGGCCATCATCAACAGGATCGACAGCGTGAGCGCGGCCTTGCGGCCCGCGCGGTCGGCGTATGCGCCGAGCACGATCGCGCCGAGCGGGCGCATGAAGAACGACACGCCGAACGTGCCGAGCGTGAGCAGCAGCGACACGGTGTCGTTGCCGGCCGGGAAGAACAGCTTCGAGATCGTCACCGCGAAGAAGCCGTAGACGACGAGGTCGAACCACTCGAGCGCGTTGCCGATCGACGCGGCGACCACCGCGCGCCATACGCGCGGCGACGAGGCAATGGAGCTGGACAGCGTGACGGCGTGCATCGGCGATCTCCTTGTCGTTGTACGTTGTATCCGGCGCGCCGGTTCTCGCGCCGCGAGCTGCGCCGACGATTATAGGCGCGCAAAAAAAACCGCCGCGCCCCCTGAAAACGGGAGCGCGGCGGCTGGCTCGCGACGGGCCGGCGGCGTGACGCGGCGGCCGGCCCGGTCGGGCGCGTTACTGCTGCTTGACGGCTTCGGCCGTGATCAGCAGCTTCGTCTTCATCTTGAAGCCGTACTGCTTGCCGTAGTCGAGGCCGAAATCGTCGCGGCTGAATTCGCCGACCGCGTCGACGCCGCACACTTCGCGCTTGAGCATCGGATGCGGCATGCACTTGAACGAATCGATCTTCAGCGTGACCGGCTTCGTGACGCCGTGCAGCGTCAGGTTACCGACCACCGACACCGGCTTGTCGCCGTCGAACTTGATGGCGCCCTTGTAGTTCGCCTGCGGGAACTTGGAGACGTCGAAGAACTCGGCCGTCTGCAGGTGCTCGTCGAGCTTCGCGCTGCCCGTGTGGATCGACGCGATGTCGGTCGTCACGTCGACCGTACCGGTCTTCGCCGCGCGGTCGAGCGTCACGGTGCCGCTCGACTTGTCGAACTTGCCGCGCCAGACCGACAGGCCGCCGAAGTGGTCGGCCTCGAAGCTCGGGTACGTATGGCTCGGGTCGAACTGGTACGTCGCGCTGTCGGCGAATGCCGAGAACGACAGCGAAGCGGCCAGCGCGCCCGCGGCGATGATCAGATGCTTTTTCAAACGATTTCTCCTTGGAACAGCGCCGCGCCCTCGCGCGGCATTCGGGGTGATGCGACAGCCCGCCGCTTACTTCGTGGCGACGAGATGGAACTTGATCTGCACTTCATCGGCGACGATCGACGTGTCCTTCCACTCGCCGGTGCCGACGTTGAACGCCGAACGCTTGATCGGCAGCACGCCGTCGAAGGTCTGCGTCGCGCCGCTCTGCGTGACCGTGACGGGCACCGTGACGGTCTCGGACTTGCCCTTGATCGTCAGCTTGCCGGTCACGTTGTACTTGTTGCCGCCCGCCGGCGCGATCGCCGACGACGCGAAGGTCGCCTGCGGATACGCCTTCGCGTCGAACCAGTCCTTGCCCGCGACCTGGTCGTTGTACATCTTGTCGCCGAGGTCGAAGCTCGCGATGTCGATCGTCATTTGCGCGCTGCCCTGCGCGGCCTTGGCCGGGTCGAACTTCACCTGCGCGGAGAACTTCTTGAATGCGCCTTCGGTCGGCACGTTCATCTGCTTCGACACGGCGGACACCTTGCTCTTCGCGAGATCGACGTCGGCGTGCGCCGCGGCCGACGCGACAAGTGACACCGCGGCGAACGCGGTCAGCATGGAGCGGGAGAAAGACACTTTCATGGGATCCTTCATTTGGCGGAGGGAAGCATCCGCGACAGCAGGCCGTCGCGGTCCAACAACTGGTGCTTGAACGCCGCGAGCACGTGCATGGCGACGAGCGCAAGCAGAATGTAATTCAAAGACACGTGCAGCGTCTTGAAGGTTTCCTTCAGCGCAGGATCGGGATCGATCAGGCGCGGCAGCGGCACGATGCCGAGATAGACGACCGGGATGTTCGACGCGGAGCTGTACAGGTAGCCCGTCACCGGAATCACGATCATCAGCGCGTACAGCAGCATGTGCACGCCGTGCGACACCGCACGCTGCCACGCCGGCGTGCCGCCCGGCAGCGGCGGCGGCACGTGGGTCGCGCGCCACAGCACGCGCACGACGGCCAGCGCGAACACCGTCACGCCGATCCACTTGTGCCACGAGAAGTACTTGAGCTTCGTCGGCGTGAAGCCGGGGATGTCGGTCATCACCCAGCCGAGTGCGAAGCCGCAGACGATCAGCAGCGCGATCAGCCAGTGCAGCGCGATCGCGGTGTGCGCGTAGCGTGCCGGCGCCGCCGGCGGCGATTTCGATGCCATCATGGATTCCTCAGTTGAGCGAACGGCTGCGCCGGTAAATTCGTCCGACGCTTGTCAAGGCCGCCATGCTACCGCAACCTTTTGTCACGCGCGGACTCTGAGGACAGGCGCGCCAGCCCGCTGTCAGGTTTGCGCCATGTTACCGCCCGGTCACCCGGCAACCGGGCGTTGACACGCCGAAAAAGCCGTTTTGGTAAGATTGGCGCGGGTTCCGGCCCCGTCGACGCGTTCCCCCGCCCGTCGCACCACCGCCTTTTCCATGCAACGACACGACCTGATTGCCTGCCACGAATGCGACGCACTGTTGCATAAACCGCGCCTGAGCGGTCGCGAAATCGCGCGCTGCCCGCGCTGCGACGCGCTGCTCTATCGCAACAGCACCACGCAGATCGAGCGCATCAGCGCGCTTGCGGTCGCGGCGCTCGTCACGTTCGTCATCGCGCAGGCGTTCCCGATCCTCGAAATGGACCTCAACGGCACCCGCGTGCAGACGACGCTGATCGGCGCGATCGACGCGCTGTGGCATCAGGGCATGGAGGCCGTCGGCGTGATGGTGTTCTGCTCGACCGTGCTGTTCCCGCTCGTCGAGATGGCCGCGCTGCTTTACGTGCTGCTGCCGATCCGGCGTGGCGTCGTGCCGCCGGGCCTCAACTTCGTGCTGCGCACGATCCAGCTCGTGCGGCCGTGGGGGATGATCGAGGTGTTCATGCTCGGGATCGTCGTGACGATCGTGAAGATGGTGAGCCTCGCGCGCGTCGTGCCCGACGCCGCGCTGTTCGCGTTCGGCGCGCTCACGCTGATGACCGCCGTCGTGCTGATGTTCGACCCACGCACGCTGTGGGACATCGCCGACGACCTGCGCGCCGGGCGCTCGCCCGCCTCGTCCGACGGCACCGCTCCGCCGCCGCAAGCGCCCCGCCAATGACGATGCCGACCGCCGCCCGCGAGGGCTACGCCAGCTGCCACGCATGCGGGCTCGTGCAGACGATCGACCGTCCGCACGCGCATTGCGCGCGCTGCGGCAGCACGCTTCATTTCCGCACGCCGAACAGCATCATGCGCACGTGGGCACTGCTGATCGCGGCCGCGATCCTCTATATTCCGGCGAACCTGCTGCCGATCATGCGCACGTCGTCGATCGTCGGCTCGCAGGAGGACACGATCATGAGCGGCGTCATCTATTTCTGGACGTCCGGCGACTGGCCGCTCGCGGTCGTCGTGTTCGTCGCCAGCATCCTCGTGCCGATGCTCAAGCTCGGCGTGCTGACGCTCCTCGTCGGCACCGCGCAGCGGCGCACCGTGTGGCGGCCGCTGCAGCGCACGCGCCTGTACCGGATCGTCGAGCGGATCGGCCGCTGGTCGATGCTCGACATCTTCGTCGTGACGCTCACCGTCGCGCTCGTCCATTTCCGTTCGCTCGCCGTCATCACGGCCGGACCCGGCGCGCTCGCGTTCGGCTCGGTCGTGATCCTGACGATGCTCGCGTCGATGCAGTTCGATCCCCGCCTGATCTGGGATCCAGTCGAAACCTCAGGGAAACACCATGAATAGTCCGCAAGGCCCGCAGCAAGACGCGTCCCGGCCGCCCGATCCGGCGATCTCGACGAAAAGCGGCTGGCTGCCGTCGCTCGTCTGGCTCGTGCCGCTGATCGCCGCGCTGATCGGTATCGGCCTCGTGATCAAGTCCGTGCGCGAGCGCGGCCCGGAAGTCTCGATCAGCTTCCACAGCGCGGAAGGGCTCGAGCCGGGCAAGACGCAGGTCAAGTACAAGGACGTCGAGATCGGCATGGTCAAGACGATCAAGCTGTCGAAGGACCTGTCGCGCGTGCTCGTCCAGGTGCAGCTGAAGAAGGAGGCCGAGGACTTCGCGGTCAAGGGCTCGCGCTTCTGGATCGTGCGTCCGCGCGTCGGCGCGACCGGCGTGTCGGGCCTCGGCACGCTGCTGTCGGGTGCGTACATCGGCGTCGATGCCGGCCACGGGCAGGACACGCAGACCGACTTCACCGGCCTCGAGACACCGCCGGCCGTGACCGGCGACCAGAAGGGCACGCAGTACGTGCTGCGCGGCGATTCGCTCGGCTCGGTCGACATCGGCTCGCCGGTCTACTACCGCCGCGTGCCGGTCGGCCAGGTGGTCGGCTTCTCGCTCGACAAGGACGGCACGGGCGTCACGTTCAACGTGTTCGTCAATGCGCCGTACGACCAGTACGTCGGCGTGAACTCGCGCTGGTGGCAGGCGAGCGGCGTCGATCTGCGGCTCGATTCGAGCGGCCTGAAGCTGAACACGCAGTCGCTCGCGACGGTGATCCTCGGCGGCATCGCGTTCCAGACGCCGCCGAACCAGGACAGCGGCGCGACGGCGCCGAACAACACGACCTTCCGCCTCGGCTCCGACGAGACGGACGCGATGCGCGATCCGGACGGCCAGCCGCTGCAGGTCGTGATGAACTTCAACCAGTCGCTGCGCGGGCTCGCGGTCGGCGCGCCGGTCGACTTCCGCGGCATCGTGCTCGGCGAAGTGACGAACATCGGCATCGACTTCGATCCGAAGACCAAGAACTTCCTGATGCCGGTGACGATGAACGTGTATCCGGAGCGGCTCGGCCCGCGCTTCCGCGAAACGATCGAGAGCAAGGGCGAAGCGGGCCGCCGCGAGATCGTCGAGCGCCTCGTCAGGCACGGGCTGCGCGGCCAGCTGCGCACCGGCAACCTGCTGACGAGCCAGCTGTACGTCGCGCTCGACTTCTTCCCGAAGGCGCCGGTCGTGAAGATCGACGCGGCACGTCAGCCGCTCGAGCTGCCGACCGTGCCGAACACGCTCGACGAACTGCAACTGCAGGTCGCCGATATCGCGAAGAAGCTCGACAAGGTGCCGTTCGACCAGATCGGCGCGAACCTGAACAGCGCGCTGTCGAACGCCGACAAGCTGTTCAAGCAGCTCGACACGCAGGTCGCGCCGGAAGCGCGCGACACGCTGTCGGCCGCGAAGCAGACCTTCTCGACCGCCGAGGCGACGCTGCAGCAGGATTCGCCGCTGCAGTCCGACGTGCGCGGCGCGCTGAAGGAACTCACGCGCACGCTGCAATCGCTGAACGCGCTCGCCGACTATCTGGAGCGCCATCCCGAATCGCTGCTCAAGGGCAAGCCAGGAGATCAATAATGACGACGACACGCGTGAACATCCTCGCGAGCGGCGCGGCGGCAGTCTTCGCCGCGCTCGCGCTCGCCGCGTGCAGCTCGCCGCCCGCGCGGTTCTATACGCTGAGCCCGGCCGACGCCGCCGCGCCCGTACGCACCGCGCCCGCCAACCCGTCGTTCCTGATCGAGGTGCCGTCCGTCGGCGTGCCCGAGCAGGTCGCGAAGAACCAGCTCGTCGTGCAGAAGAACGCCGCGCAGGTCGACGTGCTCGAGCAGGAGCGCTGGGCCGCGCCGCCCGCCGACGAAATCCGCCGCGCATTGTCCGACGACCTCGCCGCGCAGCTCGGCACGATCGACGTCGCGAATTCCGCGTATCCGGCCGGCGTGCCCGTCTATCGGATCAGCGTGAACGTGCAGCGCTTCGAGTCGTGGCCCGGCAAACGCGCGGCGATCGATGCGGTGTGGAGCGTGCGCGCGCTCGGCACGCAGGCCGTGATGACGTGTCGCACGAGCGTCGCGGAGCCGGTCGCCGACGGCTACGACGCGCTCGTCGCGGGCCACCGGCGCGCGCTCGACGTGATCGCATCGCAGGCCGCGTCCGGCGTGCGCGCGATGGCCGCGCGGCGCGGCGCCGCGGCTGCGTCGGTCACCTCGACGACCGCATCCGGCAAGGCAACGGCCGCCGCGCCCGCGGTGCCCGCCGTACCCTGCCCGGCCGGTCCGACACCCGGCGACGACGCGGGCGCGACCGGCAAGTCCGGCGCGTAAGCGCGACGCGCGGGCCGGCGTCCGACGCATGCGCGCGGTGCGCCTGCGCTCGGCACGCGCCGCCCGATAGACGTCGCCGGCATCGATCCGCGTGCGCACGCAACCGCGCACGCGAACCTGCCGCCCTCGCCGCCCTTGCCGCTTCGGCCGACGCTGCCCGGCATCCATCGGCCGGACGGCGGGTTTGCACTGTTTGTCAAAATCCGCCGGAACCGGCACCACGCAACACGGTCGGCTTGCGTTTTCGCGCCCGATTGACGATCCTACGCACTTTCCGGCTCGCGCCGCTCGTCGTGCGCGCCCGCCGGCGGCGATCCGCCCGTCGTGTCCGGTCCGATCGCCGCGTCTCCCGGGGCGCGCATGCGTGTCCGCGTGCACCGCACCGGGGCAGCCGCATCGCGGGTCGCCGCGCGTCGTCCGGCCACCCGGCCAGCCTCACCGTTCTCCCCGGCGCCGCGCCGTGTTCCGGCCGGCATCCCGAACCCGCCCGTCCAGGGCTTTCGCTATTCCGTTTATGTTTCGTTCCCTGACGACCCTGATCAAGAAGTGGCGCGCGTCGCGCAATGCGGGCCACCAGCTCGACGCGCTGCTCGCGCATGCCGACGCGGACGCGCCGTACGCCGAGCGCAGCGAATGGCTGATCGAGCTCGCGCACTGGCTGCGCCGCAACGGCGCGATGCAGGTCGCGCACGACGCGCCGGCCGAACGCGACGCCGACGCCCGCGCGTATCCGGCGCACGCGCGGCTGCGCTACCTGTTCCACGTGCTCGACCGCAATCCGGCATGGAAATCGCACGCCGCACGCATCTTGCGCGGGATCCTGCGCGAATGCGACGGCATCTCGCTGCTGTGCGACGCGGGGATGCCCGTGCATTCCGGTTTCTTCGGCGCGCTGTTCGAGCGCATCGACACGTCGCTGATCCCGCCCGCGCCGAACCGCCGCGAACTGACGGCGCTGTTCACGCTGATGTTCCCGACGCCCGAAGACGTGCAATGGATCGAAGCGCTGCCCGACGACCTGCTCGCGCGCCTCGCCGAGCTGATCTCGTTCGACGTCACCGACGAAGAGCGCCACGAGCCCGGCTCGTTCTCGCGCGACCTGCTCGCCGCGCTGCACAACCTGACCTGCCAGATCAGCTCGACCGGCCTGTCGCAGACGGTGCGCAACCGCCTGTCCGACGACGACGCACGCAAGCCGCTCGAAACGCAGCCGTTCTATCGGCTCACGCGCGCGATGCTCGCGGTCGAGACCGCGCACGCGGCCGTCGAGGACGGCGGCGACCCGAGCAAGCTGCTGCACGAGGTGAACTACCTGCGCGTGCTGCTCGACGAATGCCGGATCGCCGTCGACGACGTGTTCGCGCACCTGTACCGCAACGGCGTGTCGGTCGACATCGTGTTCCAGGTCGAACGCATGCGCATGCGCATCCTGCGCGCGGAAATGCTGCTCAACGCGTGGATGGCACGCGACGACCTGCGCGGGATGGCGCGCCTGACGGCCGAGCTCGTCGACGCGAACCAGAACAGCCAGAGCGTGTCGCACCTCGTGCGCAGCAACTTCTCGCTGTTCGCGCGCAAGCTCGTCGAGACCAACGCGGACACCGGCGAGCACTACATCTCGCGCGGCCGCGCCGAGTACCTGAAGATGCTGCGGATGGCCGCGGGCGGCGGGCTCGTCACCGTCGTGACCGTGTGCGTGAAGTTCGCGATCACCGGCGCGCACCTGCAGTCGATGCTCGAAGGGCTGCTCGCGGGCGTCAACTACGCGGCGAGCTTCATGCTGATGCACTTCCTGCACTTCACGCTCGCGACCAAGCAACCCGCGATGACCGCGCCGACGCTCGCGCGCGAGCTCGACGACACCGGTCACGAGGCAGGCGTGAAGGCGTTCGTGGCATCGGTGATCGCGCTGATCCGCACGCAGGCCGCGGCGATTTCCGGCAACGTGCTCGTCGTGCTGCCCGTGTGCCTGCTGGTGCAGCTGTTCTCGAGCAACCTGATGCACGCGAACCTGATCTCGCCGGAGAAGGCGCACGCGACGCTGCACTCGTTCTCGCTGCTCGGCCCGACGCCGCTCTACGCGGCGCTGACCGGCGTGCTGCTGTGGGCGTCGAGCCTGCTCGCGGGCTGGGCCGACAACTGGTTCGTGCTGCATCGGGTCGGCGACGCGCTGACGTACAACCGACGGCTGCGGCTCACGCTCGGTGCGTCGGGTGCCGCGAAACTCGCGCACTTCTGTCGCTCGAACGTCGCGGGCGTGGTCGCCAACGTGGGTCTCGGCCTGATGCTCGGCCTGGTTCCGGCGATCGTCACCGTGTTCCTGTTCCCGTTCGAGGTGCGCCACGTGACGCTGTCGGCCGGGTCGATCGGGATCGCGCTCGGCGTGCTCGGCAAGGGCGCGCTCGGCACGCCCGAGCTGTGGTGGGCCTGCGCCGGCGTCCTGAGCATGGCGATCCTCAACGTGCTCGTGAGCTTCGCGCTCGCGTTCACGATGGCCGTGCGCTCGCGCAGCCTGCGCCGCACCAAGGTGCGCGCGCTGGTCGGCGCGATCGTCCGCACGGTGCTGTCGAAGCCGTCCGCGCTGTTCTGGCCGGCCGGCACCCCGGCCGCGCGTGCCGGCCAGCCGGGCTCGCACTGATCCTTCGACGGCGGCGGGCCATCCGGGCGGGCGCCACCGCACGGGCCCGCCGGCTCGCCGTCACGGCCGGCGCGCCGGCGCGCCGGCGCCGGCGCCCCGAATCGGATGCAACGCCGGCTCCGGCCGCTCGCGCCGCGTACAATAGTGGACTTTTGCACGTCCTCACCCGCCTTATGTCCTCGCCCACCCTGTACGAATTCTTCGCTCCCTGCCCGCGCGGCCTCGAAGCGGCGCTTGCCGCCGAGCTGGCCGAAATCGCCGGCCGACATCTGGACGGCGCGCCGTTCACCGCGGGCGCGCAGGTGCCGGGCGGCGTTCATTTCCGCGGCGGCTGGGCCGCCGGCATGGCCGCGAACCTCCATTCGCGGATCGCGAGCCGGATCCTGCTGAAGATCGCGCACCGCCCGTACCGCACCGAGCAGGACGTCTATGCGCTCGCGCTCGAGCAGCCATGGGAACGCTGGTTCGCATCGACGCAGACGCTGCGCGTCGACATCACCGCGATCAAGTCGCCGCTGAAGAGCCTCGAATTCGCGACGCTGCGCGTGAAGGATGCGATCTGCGACCGGATGCGCAACAAGACCGGCGCACGCCCGAGCATCGACACCGGCGCGCCGGACGTGCGCGTATTCGCGTTCCTGACGGCCACCGAGTGCACGCTGTACCTCGATACGTCGGGCGAGCCGCTGTTCAAGCGCGGCTGGCGCCTCGACAAGGGCGCGGCGCCGTTGCGCGAGAACCTCGCGGCCGGCATCCTGCGCCTGACGGGCTGGACGCCCGGCACGCCGCTGTACGACCCGATGTGCGGCAGCGGCACCTTCCTCGCGGAAGCCGCGCAGATCGCGCTCGGCGTCGCACCGGGCGTCGAGCGCCGGTTCGGCTTCGAAAAGCTCAAGCAGTACGACATCACCGCATGGCAGGGCCTGAAGGTCGCGGCGCTCGACGCGAAGCGCGCGGCGCGCGGCAAGCGCGATTCGCTCGGCGTGTACGGCAGCGACATCTCGGGCGACATGCTCGAGAAGGCGCGCGCGAACCTCGAGCGCGCGGGCGTGCCGTCGGTGTGGCTCAAGCAGGTCGACGCGCGCGGGATGACGCCGCCGTGCGACGGCCCGGGCATCATCCTCGCGAACCCGCCGTACGGCGAGCGGATCGAGGTACGCGGCCGCAGCGCGCGCGGCGAGGTGCGCGAGACCGGCCGCAACCGCGGCAACGACGACGCCTTCCGCCGCACGCACACCGACGCGCCGGACAGCGAATTCTTCAACGCGCTGGGCGATGCGCTCAAGCAGCGCTTCACGGGCTGGCAGGCGTTCCTGCTGACGTCGGACCGGTCGCTGCCGGGCCAGTTGCGCCTGCGCGAATCGGCGAAGACGCCGCTGTTCAACGGCGCGCTCGAATGCCGGCTGTTCCGCTTCGACCTGATCGCCGGCAGCGTGAAGGCACGCCCGGCCGCGCCGGAAGGCGACGCCTGACACGCGAGACGGCCGCCGCGGCCGCCTGCTGACACCCCACGACGCCCGGCCTGTGCCGGGCGTTTTTCTTTCCGCCGCACCCACGCGGGCGGACGCCCCGCGTGCCGCCCCGCCACCCGCGCGCCGATGCGCTTCCCGCACCGCCCTTACCCGCCCAGGCCGTCAGGTTCGTCCTTTTGTCAGCACCGCCACGACTACTGACAGCACGCTGTCAGCAGCCCCCGATCACACTGCAATCCCGGCGCAATGCAAGGCTGGTTTCCATCAAGAACCCGAACAACAAGGAGCTCGTCATGACGTCCGCAACTGCAACTGCAACCGAAACCGCAACCCTGGAACGCGCGATCGCGTGGTTCGACATCCCGTCCCTCGATTTCGACCGGGCGATCCGTTTCTACGAAACCGTGCTGCAGACGACGCTGCAGCGCGAAGTCATCGGCGGCGTGCCGATGGCCGTGTTCGATCACGAAGCGTCGAGCACGGGCGGCAGCATCGTGTTCGATCCGCAACAGATGAAGCCGAGCGCGAACGGCGTGCTCGTGTACCTGAACGCCGGGGAATCGGTCGTCGCGGCGCTCGAACGCGCGAAGCGCGCGGGCGGCGTCGTGCAGGGCTCGGTCGTCGAGCTGCCGAACAACTACGGCTACATCGGCTACCTGATCGATACCGAAGGCAACCGCGTCGGCCTGCACGCACCGAAATGCCACTGAGCGCATCCACGATCCGGCCGGCACGGCGCTATCATCGCGAAGTCCCCGTAGCCGTTGGAGTCGAGGTTCAGCCATGACGCGCCGTGCAGACCGCCTGTTCCAGATCGCCGAGCTGCTGCGCGGGCGTCGTCTCACGACCGCGCAGCAGCTCGCCGACTGGCTGTCGGTATCGCCGCGCACGGTCTATCGCGACGTGCGCGACCTGCAACTGTCAGGGGTGCCGATCGAAGGCGAAGCCGGCATCGGCTACCGGCTGAACCGCAACGCGAGCCTGCCGCCGCTCACGTTCACGGCCGAGGAGCTCGCGGCGCTCGCGGCCGGCGCGCGGATGCTCGAAACCTGGGGCGGCGCGCGCTTCGCGGGCGGCGCGCGTTCGGCGCTCGCGAAGATCGCGTCGGCGATGCCGGCCGACAAGCGCACCGCGCTCGATCGGCTGCCGGTGTTCGCGCCGTCGTTCCACATCGACGAGACGTTCTGCGCGAAAGTCGACGCGATCCACCAGGCGGTCGACACGCACCACATCGTCAGCTTCGACTACCGCGACCGGCTCGGCGCGCACACGAAGCGCCGCGTGTGGCCGCTCGGGCTCGTCTATTGGGGTGGACGCTGGACGATCGGCGCGTGGTGCGAGCTGCGCGACGACTTCCGCACCTTCGACATCGCGCGGATGGGCGACATCACCGTGCACGAGCAGTTTCCGGACATGGAAGGCCGGCGCATCGCCGACTACATGCGGATCGCGGAAGCGCCGATGCGCTGACGCGCGCCGCCGCCATTCGCATGCCGGGGCGTCCGCGCCCCGGCAACGCCCGTCATTCCCCGAACACGACCGACCGCTTCGGCCGCTCGTCGACGTGCAGCGAAAACACGTCGGGGCGCGCATAGTGCCCGACCACGTCGAAGTCGTAACGCGCACGCACGAGCTCGTCCGTATCGATGCGCGCGGTCACCAGCCCGGCCTCGCCGATCAGCGGCTCCGTCAGCAGGTCGCCGAGCGGCCCGACGATCACGCTGCCGCCGCGGATCAGCGGCCGCTCGGGATCCCAGCCCGGCACGTCGATGCCGAGCACGCGCGGCGACGGCTGCACCTGGCACGCGCTCACGACGAAGCAGCGCCCTTCGTGCGCGATGTGCCGCATCGAGCTTTGCCACAGGTCGCGCTCGTCGACGGTCGGCGCGCACCAGATCTGCACGCCTTTCGCATACATCGCGCAGCGCAGCAGCGGCATGTGGTTCTCCCAGCAGATCGCGGCGCCCGCACGGCCCGCGGCCGTGTCGATCACCGGCAGTGTCGAGCCATCGCCCTGCCCCCAGATCAGCCGCTCGGTGCCGGTCGGCATCAGCTTGCGGTGCTTCGCGACGAGCCCGTCGCGCGGATCGAAGAACAGCGCCGAGCAGTAAAGCGTGCTGCCGCCCCGCTCGATCACGCCGATCACGAGGCTCGCGCCCGTGCGCTGCGACAGCGCGGCCAGTTCGTCCGTTTCGGGCCCCGGCACGTCGATCGCCTGCGCGGCGTAGCGCGCATACGCGTCGCGGCCCTCGGGCAGCCGGTAGCCGAGCCGCGTGCCGAAGATCTCGCCCTTCGGATAGCCGCCGAGCACGGCCTCGGGCAGCACGACGAGCGACGCGCCGCTGTCGCGGATCGCGGCTTCGTAGCCGAGGATCGTGTCGAGCGTGGCGCGCGTGCCGGCGGGCGATGCGCCGATCTGCAGCGCGGCGATGACTGAGGTGGACATGAAGGCGTCTCCGGTGAGTGGGTGACGCCATCTTTATCGATATCATTTCATCGATCAAATCGATAAAACGATAACTGACATGAATATGGATGATATCGCCGCACTCGACCTGAATCTGCTGAAGGTGTTCGAGGCGCTGTACGAGGAAGGCGGCGCGAGCCGCGCGGCGCTGCGGCTCGGCCTCACGCAATCGGCGGCGAGCGCGGCGCTCGCGCGGCTGCGCGTGATCTACGCCGATCCGCTGTTCGTGCGCACCGGCCGCGGGCTCGCGCCGACGCCGCGCGCGGACGAACTGAAGCCGATCCTCTCCGACGCGCTCGACCGCTGCCGCGCAAGCCTCGCGATCGCGGCCGACGGCGGCGAGCGGGTCGGCCGTACGATCTCGATCGGGCTGTCGGACGACTTCGAGATCGCGCTCGGCCGCGCGCTGATCGACGCGGTCGCCCGCGAAGCCGCGGGCATCCGGCTGATCTTCCGGCAGACGCACAGCGGCATCGCGGGCGACGCGCTGCTGCGGCACGCCGTCGATCTCGCGATCGCGTCGGGCGGATTCTCGGCGAACGGGCTGAGCCGGCGCGCGGTCGCGACGGGCGGCTACGCGTGCCTGATCGATCCGGCCGGCCGCGCGCACGCGCCGAGCACGCTCGCGCTCGCCGATTTCGTGCAGCGCGACCATCTGCTCGTGTCGTCGGGCGGCGTGATCGGGATCGTCGACGAAGCGCTGGCCGCGCTCGGCCACAAACGGCGCGTCGCGGCGTCGACCACGCATTTCGCGGCGCTGCCGTACCTGCTCGCCGGCTCCGACGCGGTGGCGACGATTCCGGCGCACGCGGCTCGCGCGATCGCGCAGGCGACGTCGCTGCGCGCGCTCGCGTGCCCGGTCGAGCTGCCGCGCTACCCGGTGGAAATCGGCTGGCGCACAAGCACGCAGCGCGATCCGGCGATCGTGCGCGTGCGGGATACGATCGCCGCCTGCGTCGCGACCATCGTCGCACCGTGAAAAACGGGGCGCGATTCGGCGCGTGACGGTCGGACCGCCCTGGCTGGCCGCCAGCCTGGGCAGGCGGCGCTGCCGGAACGCGTCGCGGCGATCGGGCAGACCCGTTGCCGCCACAAGAACGACCGGGGTCGGATTCGTCTAACCTGACGGCCGGCAGCGTCCGGGCGCAACCGGTAAAATGCCGAA
This sequence comes from Burkholderia sp. RF4-BP95, assembly GCF_001521985.1. NCBI lineage: Bacteria > Pseudomonadati > Pseudomonadota > Betaproteobacteria > Burkholderiales > Burkholderiaceae > Burkholderia > Burkholderia sp. RF4-BP95. The sequence continues at coordinate 126,799 of NZ_LOSX01000008.1, forward strand.
CCATGAAACCCGAAATCTGGACCCCGCATGTGACCGTCGCGGCGCTCGTCGAGCGTGCCGGTCGCTTTCTCGTGATCGAGGAAGAAACCTCGACGGGCCTGCGCATCAACCAGCCGGCCGGCCATCTCGAAGCCGGCGAGACGCTCGCCGACGCCGTGATCCGCGAGACGCTCGAGGAAACCGCGCATCCGTTCGTACCCGACGCGCTCGTCGGCGTCTATCTCGCGCACTACGACCGCCCCGACAGCGCCGGTGCGACCTACCTGCGCTTCACGTTCTGCGGCACGGCCGGCGAGCCGCTGCCGGGCCACATGCTCGACGACGGCATCGTCCGCACGCTGTGGATGAGCGCCGACGAACTGCGCGCGTGCAGCGAGCGCCACCGCTCGCCGGCGGTGATGCGCTGCGTCGACGACTATCTCGCCGGGCGGCGCATTCCGCTCGATTTCGTGCACACGCATTCGGTCGCGCCGCGCCCGGAAGCATTCGACCGTCAGGCGGTAAACAAATGAGCAAGCGCCGTGTAGTAGTGGGCATGTCGGGCGGCGTCGATTCGTCGGTGACCGCGTGGCTGCTGAAGGAACAGGGGTACGACGTGGTCGGCCTGTTCATGAAGAACTGGGAAGACGACGACGACGGCGAATACTGCTCGACGCGCCAGGACTGGATCGACGTGGTGTCGGTGGCCGACCTGATCGGCATCGACGTGGAAGCCGTGAACTTCGCGGCCGAATACAAGGACCGCGTGTTCGCCGAATTCCTGCGCGAATATTCGGCCGGCCGCACGCCGAACCCGGACGTGCTGTGCAACGCCGAGATCAAGTTCAAGGCGTTCCTCGACCACGCGATGTCGCTCGATGCGGAAATGATCGCAACCGGCCACTACGCGCGCGTGCGCGAGCGCGACGGTCGCTTCGAACTGCTGAAGGCATTCGATCATACGAAGGACCAGTCGTACTTCCTGCACCGGCTGAACCAGGCGCAACTGTCGAAGACGATGTTCCCGCTCGGCGAGATCCCGAAGACGAAGGTGCGCGAGATCGCCGCGCAGATCGGCCTGCCGAACGCGAAGAAGAAGGACTCGACCGGCATCTGCTTCATCGGCGAACGGCCGTTCCGCGACTTCCTGAACCGCTATCTTCCGACGAAACCCGGCCCGATGAAGACGCCCGACGGCAAGGTGGTCGGCGAGCACATCGGCCTCGCGTTCTACACGTTCGGCCAGCGCAAGGGCATCGGCCTCGGCGGCAGCAAGGACGGCAGCGGCGAACCGTGGTTCGTCGCGGCGAAGGACATCGCGTCGAACACGCTGTACGTCGTGCAGGGCCACGATCACCCGTGGCTGCTGTCGCGCGAGCTCGTCGCCGGCAACGTGAGCTGGGTCGCGGGCGAGCCGCCGGCCGACGGTTTCTCGTGCGGGGCGAAGACGCGCTACCGGCAGGCCGACGCGGCCTGCACGTTCGGCCGGGCCGCGCTCGGCCGGGCCGCGCTCGATCAGGCCGACGGCGAGCGCTTCTCGCTCGCGTTCGACGACGCGCAATGGGCGGTCACGCCCGGCCAGTCGGCCGTGCTGTACGACGGCGAGATCTGCCTCGGCGGCGGCATCATCGAGTTCGCGGCCACCGGCCAGCCCGGCCAGACGGCGCCGTCGGCAACGCACGCGGGCGCGCTCGCGGAAGCACGCTGACATCCATTCGGTTTAGACTTGCGGCACGCCGCGCCCGGCGGAACACGATTCCGCCGCGGCCGGTGCGCCGCCGCGCAGCGTACGCATGGCGGCATTTCAAGATGCTTACGGAGTCCCCATGCTTTCACGACGCTACCTCGCGATGTGGTGTGCCGTCCTGCTGCTCGTTGCCGCGGCCGCACTCGCGTCGATCCACGTGCTTTCCTGGCTGTGGATCATCCTCCCCGTCGCCCTCGTCGCCCTCGGCCTGTACGACCTGAACCAGGACCGCCACGCGATCCTGCGCAATTACCCGCTCTGGGGCCATTTCCGCTTCCTGTTCGAGTTCATCCGCCCCGAGATCCGCCAGTATTTCGTCGAGGACGACACCGACGAGAAGCCGTTCTCGCGCGCGCAGCGCAGCCTCGTCTACCAGCGCGCGAAGAACGTCGCCGACAATCGCCCGTACGGTACCGAGCTGAACGTGAAGGCCGTCGCGCACGAATGGATCAGCCACTCGCTCGCGCCGACGAAGCTGCCGAACCATGACTTCCGCATCCGGGTCGGCGCGAACCGCGCGCAGCCGTACGACATCTCGATCTTCAACATCTCGGCGATGAGCTTCGGCTCGCTGTCCGCGAACGCGATCCGCTCGCTGAACCTCGGCGCGAAGAAAGGCGGATTCGCGCACGACACCGGCGAAGGCTCGCTGTCGAAGTACCACCGCGAGAACGGCGGCGACATCATCTGGGAAATCGCATCCGGCTACTTCGGCTGCCGCAACGACGACGGCACGTTCAATCCGGACAAGTTCGCGAAGCAGGCCGCCGATCCGCAGGTCAAGATGATCGAGATCAAGCTGTCGCAAGGCGCGAAGCCGGGCCACGGCGGCGTGCTGCCGGCCGCGAAGATCACGCCCGAGATCGCCGAGACACGCGGCGTGCCGATGGGCAAGGACTGCATCTCGCCCGCGACGCACTCGGAATTCTCGACGCCGCGCGGGCTGCTCGAATTCGTCGAGCGGCTGCGCACGCTGTCCGGCGGCAAGCCGACCGGCTTCAAGCTGTGCATCGGCCATCCGTGGGAATTCTTCGGGATCGCGAAGGCGATGGTCGAGACGGGCATCGTGCCGGACTTCATCGTCGTCGACGGCGCGGAAGGCGGCACCGGCGCGGCGCCGCTCGAATTCACCGACCACGTCGGCGTGCCGCTGCAGGAAGGGCTGCTGCTGGTGCACAACACGCTCGTCGGCATCGGCGTGCGCGACCGCGTGAAGATCGGCGCGAGCGGCAAGATCATCACCGCGTTCGACATCGCGCGCACGCTCGCGATCGGCGCGGACTGGGTGAATTCGGCGCGCGGCTTCATGTTCGCGGTCGGCTGCATCCAGGCGCAGCACTGCCACACCGACCGCTGCCCGACCGGCGTCGCCACGCAGGACCCGGTGCGCCAGCGCGCCATCGTCGTGCCCGACAAGGCCGAGCGCGTGTACAACTTCCACCGCAATACGCTGCATGCGCTGCAGGAACTCGTGCAGGCGGCCGGCCTCGGCCATCCGTCCGAGCTGCGCGCGCATCACATCGTGCAGCGGGTCGCGCCGCACGAGGTGCGGCTGATGTCGCAGTTGCTGAAGTACCTGAAGCCCGGCGCGCTGCTCGACGGCCAGACCTGCGGCTATACGCTGTACGACAAGTGGTGGCCGATCGCACGCAGCGATTCGTTCGTGCTCGGCGAAACCGTTTACGCGTCGATCGAGTGACGCGATCGCCAGCCGCCGGGCGGCTCGCCATAAGAAAAGCGCCCCGCGGGGCGCTTTTCTTTTGTCTGCCCGATCCGCCGCCGGCGGTCGGTCAGCCCTGCGGCAGCGTGTCGACGAACGTCTGCCGCTGCGACAGCTTCACGAAATGCTTGTCGAGGTTCGGATGGCGATCGCGCCAGTCGAGTTCGGGCATCCGGAAGTCGAGGTAGCCGAGCGCGCAGCCGAGTGCGATGTCGGCGAGCGTGTAATGATTGCCGACGCACCACGTCTTGCCGCCGATGCCCTGCGACATCGCGACGAGCGCGTCGTCGATCTTGCGCTGCTGACGCGCGATCCAGCTCGCGCTGCGCTGCGCTTCGTCGCGCAGCGTGTGTTCGAGACGAATCGCCACGGCCGCGTCGAGCACGCCGTCACCCAGCGCTTCCCAGCACCGCACTTCGACACGTTCGCGCCCCGACGGCGGAATCAGCTTGCCGACCGGCGACAGCGTATCGACGTATTCGCAGATCACGCGGGAATCGAACACCGCGGCACCATCCTCCATCACGAGACACGGGACCTTGCCGAGCGGATTCGATGCATGAATGTTCGTATCCGGCGCCCACACGTTCTCGAGCTCCAGCTTGTAGTCGATCTTCTTTTCAGCAAGCACGATCCGCGCCTTTCGGACGTACGGGCTGCTGAGCGAACCGATTAATTTCATCATCTGCCTTTTTAAGGGAACCGCCGAGAGTATACGTTGTCGCCGATCATAACCGGCCGGCGTGGCCGGGCAGAAAATCTGCCCGTCCGGCCTGTGGATGGTTTGCAACAGCCGTCGCCGAGCCCCGCCCGGCGCGGCTTGCAGCCGCGCCTTTCACACACCGCGTCCGGCGGCGCTACAATCGCACGATGAATGCGCCCCTCGATACCGCCATCGCCGTCGACGTCTACCGCCAGCGCCGCGAACGCGTGCTTGCCGCACTGCGCGCCGCGGGCGGCGGCGTCGCCATCGTTCCCACCGCGCCGGAAATGCTGCGCAACCGCGATACGGCCTTCCCGTACCGGCATGACAGCTACTTCCACTACCTGACGGGCTTCACCGAGCCGGATGCCGTGCTCGTGCTGAACGCCGCCGGGTCGCAAGGCACGCCGGAATCGATTCTGTTCTGCCGCGCGAAGAATGCCGATCGCGAGATCTGGGAAGGTTTCCATTACGGGCCCGAGGCCGCGCGCGACGCGTTCGGCTTCGACGCGGCCTACGCGGTCGACGTGATCGACACCGAAATGCCGCGCCTGCTCGCCGATGCGGGCACCGTGCACTATCGGTTCGGCGCCTCGGCCGAGTTCGACCGCCAGCTCGCCGGCTGGATCGATGCGGTGCGCGCGCAGGCGCGCACGGGTGTCGCCGCGCCGGACGCGCTGCTCGACCTCACGCCGCTCGTCGACGACATGCGGCTCGTGAAGGACGAACACGAACTCGCGATCATGATGCGCGCCGCGCACATCTCCGCGCTCGCGCACCGTCGTGCGATGCAGGTGTGCCGCCCGGGGATCCGCGAATACGAACTCGAGGCCGAGCTGCTGTACACGTTCCGCAAGCATGGCGCGCAGGCGCCCGCGTATGGCTCGATCGTCGCGGCCGGCGCGAATGCGTGCGTGCTGCACTACCCGGCCGGCAACGCGGCCGCGCGCGACGGCGACCTGATCCTGATCGATGCCGCGTGCGAACTCGACGGCTACGCGTCGGACATCACGCGCACGTTCCCGGCCAACGGGCGCTTCTCGCCCGCGCAGCGCACGCTGTACGACATCGTGCTCGCCGCGCAGCAGGCCGCAATCGACGCGACGCGCGCGGGCGTGTCGTTCGAGGCGCCGCACGACGCGGCCGTGCGCGTGCTGGCGCAAGGGCTGCTCGATACGGGCATCATCCCGAAGACGCGCTTCTCGAACGTCGACGACGTGATCGCCGAGCGCGCATACGCACGCTTCTACATGCACCGCACCGGCCACTGGATCGGCATGGACGTGCACGATTGCGGCGACTATCGCGAACGGCTCGCCGCGCGCGACGCCGACGGCGCGTTGCCGTGGCGCACGCTGAAACCCGGCATGACGCTTACCGTCGAGCCGGGCCTGTACGTGCGGGCCGCTGACGACGTGCCGTCCGAATACTGGAACATCGGCATCCGCATCGAGGACGACGCGATCGTGCGCGAGCACGGTTGCGAGCTGATCACGCGCGACGTGCCGGTGGCGGCCGCCGAGATCGAGGCGCTGATGCGCGCGGGCGCGGCGCACGGCGCGTGAGCGTGCCGCAGGTTGCCCTCGCCCCGCTGTCGAGCCACCGTCGACTCGCTGTTGACCGCCGTTGACCGTTACCCCGTTTCACGAACACTGATGACGACCGCTTCCTCCCCGGCCACGCCGGACTACGATCTCGCCATCGTCGGCGCCGGCCCCGTCGGGCTCGCGCTCGCCGGCTGGCTCGCCCGCCGCAGCGCGACGCAGCACGCGTCGATCGCGCTGATCGACGCGCGCGAGCCGGCCGCGAGCGCGAACGACCCGCGCGCGATCGCCGTATCGCACGGCAGCCGCGTGCTGCTCGACACGCTCGGATGGCCGGGCGACGCGACGCCGATCGAACACATCCACGTGTCGCAGCGCGGCCATTTCGGCCGCACGCTGATCGACCGCGACGAGCATGACCTCGCCGCGCTCGGCTACGTCGTGCGCTACGGTTCGATCGTGCAGGCGCTCGCGCAGGCCGTGCGCGGCACGCGCGTCGACTGGCTCACGTCGACCACCGCGCGCACGCCGCAACAGGACGCCGACGGCGTCACGCTGACGCTCGACGGTCCGCAAGGCGAGCGTACGCTGCGCGCGCGCATCGTCATCAACGCCGAAGGCGGGCTGTTCCACGAACAGCAGGCCGATACCGGCAAGCATCGCCGCGACTACGGTCAGACCGCGATCGTCGGCACGGTCACGGTCTCGGCGCCGCGCCCGAACGTCGCATGGGAACGCTTCACGCACGAAGGCCCGCTCGCGCTGCTGCCGCTCGGGGGTCCGCGCCAGGCCGAGTATTCGCTCGTATGGTGCTGCACGCCCGACGAAGCGGCCCGCCGCGCCGCCCTTCCCGACGACGCGTTCCTGCGCGAACTCGGCGCTGCCTTTGGCGAGCGGATGGGGCAGTTCGTCGCGATCGCGGGGCGCGCCTCGTTCCCGCTCGGACTGAACGCGGCACAAACGCTCGTCAACGGGCGCATTGCGATCGTCGGCAACGCCGCGCAAACGCTGCATCCGGTCGCCGGCCAGGGGCTCAATCTCGGGCTGCGCGATGCGCATACGCTCGTCGACGCGCTGTCCACCCAAGGCTTCGAACCGACCGCGCTCGCAACCTTCAACGCGCGGCGTGCACTCGACCGCCGCTTCACGATCGGCGCGACCGACACGCTCGCACGGTTGTTCACGGTCGACACCGGCCCCCTTCCGCTGTTGCGCGGCGCGGCGCTCACCGCGCTCGAATTTGTCCCGCCGCTGAAGAAGGCGATCGCGCGCCAGATGATGTTCGGCCAGCGCAACTGACGCGCGGCGCGGCGCGCGTTGCGTGTCGTCGGCGCCGTGCAAACCGGGTCAAATCGGCGGAGCATGGGAATACGGTAAAATGCGCGTTTTCCCTCCGCCCTTTTTTGCCCGCGACGCCCGGCGCTCGCGGGCGGTGCCATTGCGATGCCCGTTATCGGCCCTCACGTATTGCGTAACAATCTGTTCGTCGCCCCGATGGCCGGGGTGACGGATCGCCCGTTCCGCCAGCTGTGCAAGCGGCTGGGGGCCGGATACGCCGTGTCCGAGATGGTCGCGTCCAATGCGCAGCTGTGGAAGAGCGCGAAGACGATGCGGCGAGCGAACCACGAAGGCGAAGTCGAGCCGATCGCGGTGCAGATCGCCGGCGCCGATCCGGCGATGATGGCCGAAGCCGCCCGCTACAACGTCGACAACGGCGCGCAGATCATCGACATCAACATGGGCTGCCCGGCGAAGAAGGTCTGCAACGTCGCGGCCGGCTCCGCGCTGCTGCAGAACGAGCCGCTCGTGCAGCGGATCGTCGAGGCCGTCGTCGCGGCGGTCGGCACGGGGCCGGATGCGGTGCCCGTCACGCTGAAGATCCGCACCGGCTGGGATCGCGAGCACAAGAACGCAATCACGGTCGCGCGCCTCGCCGAGGCGGCCGGCATCTCGATGCTGACCGTGCACGGCCGCACGCGCGCCGACCTCTACCGCGGCGACGCGGAATACGACACCATCGCGGCCGTGAAGGCGGCCGTGCACATCCCGGTCGTCGCGAACGGCGACATCACGTCGCCGGCGAAAGCGAAGGCCGTGCTCGACGCAACCGGCGCCGACGCACTGATGATCGGTCGTGCCGCGCAAGGCCGGCCATGGCTGTTCCGTGAAATCGATCATTTCCTGCAAACCGGCGAGCTGCTGCCCCCGCCGCGGATCGACGAGATCCAGCACGTGATGAACGAACACCTGGAAGACCACTACGCGTTCTATGGTGAATTCACCGGCGTCCGTACTGCGCGCAAGCACATCGGCTGGTACACTCGCGGCCTTTCCGGTGCCAACGGGTTCCGGCACAGGATGAACACGCTCGATTCCACCCGCGAGCAGCTCGCCGCCGTCAATGCATTCTTCGAGGCGCAAAAGGCGCTGTCGGACCACCTCGTCTACGTCGATGACGAAGAGGAAAACGGCCAGGGCGAGTCGGACGACCATAACCAGTTAGCAGCATGAGCAAGCACAACATCGAACAATGTGTCCGCGAGAGCCTGGACGTGTATTTCCGGGATCTAGACGGCTCCAATCCGCACGACGTCTATGAAATGGTGATGTCCTGCGTCGAAAAGCCGATGCTCGAGGTCGTGCTCGTACAGGCCGGCGGCAACCAGTCGCTCGCCGCCGAGTACCTCGGCATCAATCGCAATACGCTGCGCAAGAAGCTGCAGCAGCACGGCCTGCTGTAGGCAGCCGTCCCGTCCCCGTTTCCCTGGCTATTGGTGGTTCCATCATGATCAAGCAAGCGCTCATTTCCGTTTCCGACAAGACCGGCATCGTCGACTTCGCGAAGTCGCTGTCCGACCTCGGCGTCAAGCTGCTGTCGACCGGCGGCACCGCGAAACTCCTCGCCGACGCGGGCCTGCCCGTTACCGAAGTGGCCGACTACACGGGCTTTCCGGAAATGCTCGATGGGCGCGTGAAGACGCTCCACCCGAAGGTGCACGGCGGCATCCTCGCCCGCCGCGACCTTCCCGAGCACATGCAGGCGCTGGAACAGCACGGCATCCCGACGATCGACCTGCTGGTCGTGAACCTGTATCCGTTCGTCGCGACGATCGCGAAGGACGACTGCACGCTCGCCGACGCGATCGAGAACATCGACATCGGTGGCCCGACGATGCTGCGCTCGGCCGCGAAGAATCACCGCGACGTGACGGTCGTCGTCGATCCGGCCGACTACGCGGTCGTGCTCGACGAAATGAAGGCGAACGGCAACGCGATCGGCTACGCGACCAACTTCCGCCTCGCGACCAAGGTGTTCGCGCACACGGCGCAATACGACGGCGCGATCACGAACTACCTGACGAGCCTGACCGACGAGCTGCAGCACGCATCGCGCAGCGCGTACCCGGCCACGCTGAACATGGCGTTCGACAAGGTGCAGGACCTGCGCTACGGCGAGAACCCGCACCAGAGCGCAGCGTTCTACCGCGACCTCGCGGCACCGGCCGGCGCGCTGGCGAACTACCGCCAGCTGCAGGGCAAGGAGCTGTCGTACAACAACATCGCGGATTCGGACGCGGCGTGGGAATGCGTGAAGACGTTCGACGCGCCGGCCTGCGTGATCATCAAGCATGCGAACCCGTGCGGCGTCGCGGTCGGCAACGACTCGGCCGATGCATACGCGAAGGCATTCCAGACCGACCCGACGTCGGCGTTCGGCGGCATCATCGCGTTCAACCGCGAAGTCGACGAGACGGCCGCGCAGGCGGTGGCGAAGCAGTTCGTCGAAGTGCTGATCGCGCCGTCGTTCTCGGACGCCGCGAAGCAGGTGTTCGCCGCGAAGCAGAACGTGCGCCTGCTCGAAATCGCGCTGGGCGAAGGTCATAACGCGTTCGACCTGAAGCGCGTGGGCGGCGGCCTGCTCGTGCAGTCGCTCGATTCGAAGAACGTGCAGCCGAGCGAACTGCGCGTCGTCACGAAGCGTCAACCGACCGCGAAGGAAATGGACGACCTGCTGTTCGCATGGCGCGTCGCGAAGTACGTGAAGTCGAACGCGATCGTGTTCTGCGGCAACGGCATGACGCTCGGCGTCGGCGCCGGCCAGATGAGCCGCGTCGATTCCGCGCGCATCGCGAGCATCAAGGCACAGAACGCGGGCCTTACGCTGGCCGGCTCGGCCGTTGCGTCGGATGCGTTCTTCCCGTTCCGCGACGGTCTCGACGTGGTCGTGGCGGCTGGCGCGACCTGCGTGATCCAGCCGGGCGGCTCGATGCGCGACGACGAAGTGATCGCGGCGGCCGACGAGCACGGCATCGCGATGGTCCTGACGGGCGTGCGTCACTTCCGTCACTGATCGCACGCGGCCCGTGCGGCCGCTGCATGCAAACCCGGCGGCATCGCACCCGCCGGGTTTTTTATTGCGCGGCGCCGGCGCACACGACCGTGCGGCCGGCACCGCACACCATTCGTTGTAGTATCGCTGCATCAGGTTTTTCTCCTCACTCATGCGAATTCTCGGCATCGACCCCGGCCTGCGCGTCACCGGCTTCGGCATCATCGACGTCAGCGGCCATCGGCTCGCCTATGTCGCGAGCGGCGTGATCCGCACGCCAACGGCCGACCTGGCCACCCGACTCGGCACGATCTTCCAGGGCGTATCGACGCTCGTGCGCGAACACGCGCCCGACCAGGCCGCGATCGAGCAGGTGTTCGTCAACGTGAACCCGCAGTCGACACTGCTGCTCGGTCAGGCGCGCGGCGCCGCGATCTGCGGGCTCGTCGCCGGCGGCTTGCCGGTGGCCGAATACACCGCGTTGCAACTGAAGCAGGCCGTCGTCGGTTACGGCCGCGCGACCAAGTCGCAGATGCAGGAGATGGTGACGCGGCTGCTCAATCTCACGGGCCAGCCCGGCAGCGACGCGGCCGATGCGCTCGGGATGGCGATCTGCCATGCGCACAGCGGTAATACGCTCGGCACGATCAGCGGCCTCGCGCCGGCGCTCGCGAAAAAGGGGCTGCGGGTGCGGCGTGGACGGCTCGTCGGCTGACACAAACGGCACGCATGTCTACGGCGCGTAGCGCATTGCGCCTGCGACCGCCCTGCCCGCCCGATCGCCTCATCGCCCTGCATCACGCACGCGTGTCGATCGCCCCGACCTGAAGGCCTACCCATCGGCATTGCGCCGCACCTGCGCTACACTCGCGCTTTCTTCCTCGCTTCCCGCCATCCATGATCGGTCGCATCGCCGGCATCCTGCTCGAAAAGAACCCGCCCCACCTGCTCGTCGACTGCAACGGCGTCGGCTACGAGATCGACGTGCCGATGAGCACCTTCTACAACCTGCCGCAGACCGGCGAGCGCGTCGTGCTGCTCACGCAGCAGATCGTGCGCGAGGACGCGCACCTGCTGTACGGCTTCCTGACGCCGCAGGAGCGCACGACCTTCCGCGAACTGCTGAAGATCACCGGTATCGGCGCGCGCATGGCGTTGGCCGTGCTCTCCGGCATGAGCGTGCAGGAGCTCGCGCAGGCGGTGACGATGCAGGACGCCGCACGTCTCACGCGCCTGCCCGGCATCGGCAAGAAGACCGCCGAGCGCCTGCTGCTCGAGCTGAAGGGCAAGCTCGGCGCGGACCTCGGTGCGCTCGCCGGCGCCGCATCCCAGTCCGATCACGCGACCGACATCCTCAACGCACTGCTCGCGCTCGGCTACTCGGAAAAGGAAGGCCTCGCCGCGATCAAGAACGTGCCGGCCGGCACCGGCGTGTCCGAGGGCATCAAGCTCGCGCTCAAGGCATTGTCGAAGGCGTAACACCCGCCCGAACCGGCTTTCGGAGCCAGTGTCGCGCCGCCGTGCGGCGCGCACCAGTCGGCCGTTCGGCCAGTTCGACCGCGTGACCGCGCGCGGTACAATGGCCGCATGATTGAAACCGACAAACTCGCCGCCGAGCGGATCATCGCCGCCACGCCCACCTCGTCGCACGAGGAGGTGTTCGAACGCGCGCTGCGGCCGCGCCAGCTCGACGACTACGTCGGCCAGGAAAAGGTGCGCGGTCAGCTCGAGATCTTCATCGAGGCCGCGAAGCGCCGCTCCGAGCCGCTCGACCACGTGCTGCTGTTCGGGCCGCCGGGCCTCGGCAAGACCACTCTCGCGCACATCATCGCGCGCGAGATGGGCGTGAATCTGCGCCAGACCTCGGGCCCCGTGCTCGAGCGCGCGGGCGATCTCGCCGCGCTGCTGACCAACCTCGAAGCGAACGACGTGCTGTTCATCGACGAAATCCACCGGTTGTCGCCGGTCGTCGAGGAAATCCTGTATCCGGCGCTCGAGGATTACCAGATCGACATCATGATCGGCGAAGGGCCGGCCGCGCGCAGCGTGAAGCTCGACCTGCAGCCGTTCACGCTGGTCGGCGCGACCACGCGTGCGGGGATGCTGACCAACCCGCTGCGCGATCGCTTCGGGATCGTCGCGCGCCTCGAGTTCTACGATGCCGACCAGCTGTCGCGCATCGTGCGGCGCTCGGCGTCGCTGCTGAACGCACAGATCGATCCGAACGGCGCGCTGGAAATCGCGAAGCGCTCGCGCGGCACGCCTCGGATCGCGAACCGGCTGCTGCGCCGCGTGCGCGACTATGCGGAAGTGAAGGCCGACGGCCAGATCACCGCGGCCGTGGCCGACGCCGCGCTCGCGATGCTCGACGTCGATCCGGTCGGCTTCGACCTGATGGACCGCAAGCTGCTCGAGGCGATCCTGCACAAGTTCGACGGCGGCCCGGTCGGTATCGACAACCTCGCGGCAGCGATCGGCGAGGAGCGCGACACGATCGAGGACGTGCTCGAACCATACCTGATCCAGCAGGGTTTCCTGCAGCGCACGCCGCGCGGGCGCGTCGCGACACTGCTCACATACCGCCACTTCGGGCTCTCCGCGCCCGATGCCGGCAGTACCGAACGCGGAATGTGGGATACCGCCGACGGGAAGTAACCCGCCGCCCACGCCACACCTGCCATGACCACGCCGCCCAGCCCGCACCCCGCCACGCCCACGCCGGGCCCGCGCTGGGTCGAACCGATCCGCAAGCGGCTCGTGGCCGGCATCACGCACCTGACGACGGGCGGCGGCGGCCCGTCGATCGACCTGTCGTCGCCACCCGGAGACCCGGGGCTGTTCGGCCCCGACGCCATCTGCTGGCGCGTGCATGCCGATTTCACGTCGATGATGACGGGCGGCATTGCTGCGCTGCTGCTGCAGGCGCTCCATCCGCTCGCGCTGGCGGGCGTCTGGGATCACTCGTCGTTTCGCACCGACATCCTCGGCCGCTTGCGGCGCACCGCAACGTTCATCACGGGCACGACGTTCGGCAGCCGCGCGGATGCACTCGCGCTGATCGAGCGCGTAAAAGCGATCCACTCGCGCGTATCGGGTACCGCGCCCGACGGCAGGCCGTACCGAGCCGACGATCCGGCGTTGCTGACCTGGGTGCATGTCGCGGAAGTATCGAGCTTCCTCGCCGCACATTTGCGCTATGTGAATCCGTCGCTGGCGGGCGAACAGCAGGACGGCTACTACGCCGAGACGGCATTGATCGCCGAGCTGCTCGGCGCCCGGGATGTTCCCCGTTCGCGTGCGGAAGTCGCGGCCTATTTCACACGCATGCAGCCCGAACTCGAAGCAGGGCCACGCACCTTCGACGTCATGGACATCCTGCTGAATGTGCCGATCTCTACGCCCGCGCTGCGTCCGGCCGCGTCACTGATCATGCATGCGGGCATAGACCTGCTGCCGAACTGGGCGCAGCGCATGCTCGGCGTGTCGACGTTCGCGCCGTTGCGACGCGCGGTGGTCCGGCCCGGTGTCAGGGCGGTCGCGCCCGTGCTGCGCTGGGCGCTCGTCAACGGCGCCTCGAAACGCGCACGCCGACGCGCGACGGCGACGCCGCCCGACGGTACCCCGCCCGCCTGACGATTCTCCGGATCATTTCAATTTGCCGTGACCGTGATATTCCCGTGACCGCCGCGTCGATGCGATCGATGGCGGCAAGAAATACCCGAAAGGAGAATTCGACAAGCTGCGCCAGTCGATCGTGGCCGACAAGCCCGGCAGGATCGCGTACGCGCTCGGCTACAGGACGCGCCAGGCACTGCCGCACCCAAACCTGAAATGGAAGGCCGCCCCCGGCCGATCACGCCGGCAGCACCGGCATGACCGCATCAAAGTACCTTGCGATACCCGTCGTCGTCGCTCGCGGTATCCAGATGCGACACGTCGGCCCATTGCACGACCTGCGCACGGCCATCGACGTAATCGACGACGTTGATGCTGGTGTTGAGCAACTGATAGCTGCGCGGCGCCGACAGGTCGAGACCGTTGGCAAAGCGATACACGCAATCGAGCACGCCGCCGTGCGCGACGCAGGCGATGCGCCCGCCCGGATGCGCGGCGACGATCGGCTCGAGTGCATGCAGCACGCGATGATAGAACTCGCGCTGCGACTCGCCGCCGTCGGGCGCGAAACCCGGGTCGCGCGTCTGCCACGCGGCGTAGGCGTCCGGAAACAGCGTCTCGATCTCGGTGCTGTCATGCCCCTGGAACACGCCGTACGCACGCTCGCGCAGCCCTTCGCGCAACCGCAGCGGCAGCCCGAGCGCATCGGCAAAGGGTTGCGCGGTCTGCTGCGCGCGCATCAGGTCGCTCGAATAGATCGCGTCGATCCGCTGTCCTTCATGCGCGTCCCGCGCGAGCCGGACGGCCAGCCGCTGCGCCTGCGCGAGCCCCGTGTCGGCCAGCGGAATGTCGATATGGCCCTGGATGCGCTTGATGCGGTTCCAGGCCGTCTCGCCATGACGAATGAAGAGAATCTGCGTGGTGGCCATCGCGGCGCGTCTCCGGGAAAGAATCAGGGCCGCACTTGCAGCCAGAACGTCACGGGGCCGTCGTTGACGAGCGACACCTGCATGTCGGCGCCGAATTCGCCCGTCTCGACGACCGGATGACGCTCGCGCGCGGCCGCGACGAAATAGTCGAACAGGCGCGCGCCTTCGTCGGGCGGCGCGGCCGGCGTGAAGCTCGGCCGCAGCCCGCTGTTGGTATCGGCCGCGAGCGTGAACTGCGACACGAGCAGCAGGCCGCCGGCGCCGCCCGCGCCGTCGATGTTCGACACCGGCAGGTTCATCTTGCCGGCCGCGTCGCTGAACACGCGATAGCCGAGCAGCTTCGCGAGCAGCTTGTCGGCCGCGGCCTCGGTGTCGCCGCGCTCCGCGCAGACGAGCGCGAGCAGCCCTGCGCCGATCTCGCCCGTCGTGCGGTCGCCGACGCGCACGTCGGCGCGCTTCACGCGCTGGATCAGCGCGATCATGCGGTCAGCGTGACGCGCGCGAAGCGGCGCTTGCCGACCTGAACGACGAACTCGCCGGCCTCGACCTTCAGGCCCTTGTCGGACACCGTCGCACCGTCGATCTTCACGCCGCCCTGCTCGATGTTGCGCAGCGCTTCGCTCGTCGACGGCACGAGGCCCGCCTGCTTCAGCAGCTGGCCGATCGCGAGCGGCGCGCCCGCGAGCGTGACCGACGGGATGTCGTCCGGCACGCCGCCCTTCGCGCGATGATTGAAATCTTCGAGCGCACGCTCGGCGTCGGCCTGCGAGTGGAAGCGCGCGACGATTTCCTGCGCGAGCAGCACCTTGAAGTCGCGCGGATTGCGGCCGCCTTCGGCGTCGCGCTTGAAGCCGGCGATTTCATCGAGGCCGCGGAACGACAGCAGCTCGAAGTAACGCCACATCAGCGTGTCCGAGATGCTCATCAGCTTGCCGAACATGTCGGTCGGCTTCTCGCTGATGCCGACATAGTTGCCCTTCGACTTCGACATCTTCTCGACGCCGTCGAGGCCTTCGAGCAGCGGCATCGTCAGAATGCACTGCTGTTCCTGGCCGTATTGCTTCTGCAGTTCGCGGCCGACGAGCAGATTGAACTTCTGGTCGGTGCCGCCGAGTTCGAGGTCGGCGTTCAGCGCGACCGAGTCGTAACCCTGCATCAGCGGGTACAGGAATTCGTGGATCGAGATCGGCACGCCGCTCTGGAAGCGCTTCGTGAAATCCTCGCGCTCGAGGATCCGCGCGACCGTGTAGCGCGACGCGAGCTTGATCATCCCGTCCGCGCCGAGCGGCATCGACCATTCGCTGTTGTAGCGAATTTCGGTCTTCGCGCGGTCGAGCACGAGCGCGGCCTGTTCGAAGTAGGTCTTCGCGTTCGACTCGATCTGTTCGCGCGTGAGCGGCGGGCGCGTCGCATTGCGGCCCGACGGGTCGCCGATCAGCGACGTGAAATCGCCGATCAGGAAGATCACGGTGTGGCCGAGATCCTGCAGCTGACGCATCTTGTTCAAGACGACCGTATGGCCGATGTGGATGTCGGGCGCGGTCGGATCGAGGCCGAGCTTGATGCGCAGCGGCGTGCCGGTGGCCGCGCTGCGCGCGAGCTTCTGCGCGAACTCTTCCTCGATCAGCAGTTCGTCGACGCCGCGCTTCGTGACGGCGAGCGCATGGCGGACTTCGTCGGTGATCGGGAAAACAGGCTTGGAACTGGGTTCGGTGCTCATCGGTGCCAGGAAGAATGTCGCAAAGACAGGGATTTTCCCATAACTTGCGCGTGCATCGCTTAACGATGCGTCAGGTTGCGCGGATAATCGGGCGCAAGGCGCGCGGCACCGGCCCGCGCCGCTCGATCCAGGAGAACCCAACGTGCCGCAACGACATCCGCAACCCGCCCATCCGGCCGACGGCATCTACTTCGGGCTGATGTCGGGAACCAGCATGGACGGCGTCGACGGCGTCGCCGTGCGTTTCGAGACCGGCCGCGCGCCGGTCGTGCTCGCGGAAGCGTTCGTCGGCTTCGCGCAATCGCTGCGCGACGCGCTGTTCGCGCTGCAGCAGCCCGGCGACAACGAGATCGACCGCGAATCGCTCGCGGCGAACGCGCTCGTCGCGCGCTACGCGGTGTGCTGTCACGAGTTGCAGCGCACCGCCGGCCTGTCGCGCGACGAGATCCGCGCGATCGGCGTGCACGGCCAGACGGTCCGGCACCGTCCCGAGCGCGGCTACACGCGCCAGCTCAACAATCCGGCACTGCTCGCGGAACTGGCCCATATCGACGTGATCGCCGATTTCCGCAGCCGCGACGTCGCGGCCGGCGGCCACGGCGCGCCGCTCGCGCCTGCGTTCCATGCGACGATGTTCGGCGCGCCGGGCGAGACACGGGTCGTCTGCAACCTCGGCGGTATCAGCAACATCACGATCCTGCCCGGTGATGGCGGCGACGTGCGCGGCTTCGACTGCGGGCCCGCGAACGCGCTGCTCGACGCATGGGCGACGCGCCACCTCGGCAAGCCGTACGACGACGGCGGCAAGTTCGCCGCGCGCGGCACGGTGCACGCGCCGCTGCTCGACGCGCTGCTCGACGAGCCCTACTTCGCCGCGCTGCCGCCGAAAAGCACCGGCCGCGACCTGTTCAATCCCGCGTGGCTCGACGCGAAGCTCGCCGCGTTCGCGCAGGTCGCGCCGGAACACGTGCAGGCAACGCTGACGGCGCTCACCGCCGTCTCGGTCGCCCGCGAAGTCGCGCAGCACGCGACGGATTGCAAGGCCGTGTTCGTCTGCGGCGGCGGCGCCCGCAATCCGGTGCTGCTCGCCGCGCTCGCGGAAGCGCTGCGCGAGGCCGGCGTGTCGGCGACGGTGGAGACGACGGCCGCGCTCGGCGTGCCGCCGCAACAGGTCGAAGCGCTCGCGTTCGCGTGGCTCGCGTATCGCTTCACCGCGCGTCAGCCCGGCAACCTCGCGAGCGTGACGGGTGCCGCGGATGCGCGCGTCCTAGGCGCGCTTTATCCGCGCTGACGGAAGGCCGAAGGAAGCGGTTCGCGCCGCGCATGGGCACAAAAAACGGGGCATGCAGCCCCGTTTTTCATTCCGGCGAACCGGACAGATTCCGTCGTGCGCTCAGACCGAGAACGACGAGCCGCACCCGCAGGTGGTCGTTGCGTTCGGGTTCTTGATCACGAACTGGGCGCCGTTGAGGTCGTCCTTGTAGTCGATCTCGGCGCCGACCAGGTACTGGTAGCTCATCGAGTCGATCAGGAGCTGGACGCCGTTCTTGTTCATCACGGTGTCGTCCTCGTTGACTTCCTCGTCGAACGTGAAGCCATACTGGAAGCCCGAGCAGCCGCCGCCCTGCACGAATACGCGCAGCTTCAGGTCGGGATTGCCCTCTTCGTCGATCAGTTGCTTGACCTTGTCGGCCGCGGCGTCGGTGAAGACGAACGGTACCGGCATTTCGGTGGTCGTTGCTGCGGATTCGGTAACAGCGTTCATGCGAACTCTCCAAAAAGCTTTAGCCGCTATTGTAGGGCCGATCAGAAGATCGTGCTGATGTCCATGAAATCAATAGGTTCTTGTTGATTTCCGTAAAGGAAACGGCCCGCGGAGCCCCGCCGCGCGGGCATAAAAAAACCGCCAGCGTGAAAGCTGGCGGTTTTTCCGGCGGACGCCGCCCGGAAGCGGCGCGGCCATGAAGCGGAATTAACGCTTCGAGAACTGCTTTGCGCGACGTGCCTTGCGCAGACCAACCTTCTTACGCTCGACTTCACGTGCATCGCGCGTGACGAAGCCTGCGTTCGACAGCGACGGCTTCAGCGTCGCATCGTAGTCGATCAGCGCGCGGGTGATGCCGTGGCGCACTGCGCCTGCCTGACCCGTTTCGCCGCCGCCGTTCACGTTCACCTTGATGTCGAACGTCTGGCCGTGGTTCGTGAGTTCCAGCGGTTGACGCACGATCATCAGCGACGTTTCGCGCGAGAAGTAGTCAGCGATGGGCTTGCCGTTGACGATGATGTCGCCCTTGCCAGCCTTGATGAAGACACGTGCGACTGCGCTCTTGCGGCGGCCCGTACCGTAGTTCCAGTTACCGATCATGTGGGCTCCCCTTAGATCTCGAGCGCTTTCGGCTGTTGAGCCGAGTGCGGATGCGTCGCTTCAGCGTAGACCTTCAGCTTCTTGATCATCGCGTAGCCGAGCGGGCCCTTCGGCAGCATGCCCTTGACCGCCTTCTCGAGCGCACGGCCCGGGAAGCGTTCTTGCATCTTGCCGAACGTCGTTTCATAGATACCGCCCGGGTAGCCCGAGTGACGGTAGTACTTCTTGTCCAGAGTCTTGTTGCCCGTGACCTTCAACTTGCTTGCGTTGATGATGATGATGAAATCACCAGTGTCGACGTGCGGGGTGAACTCAGGCTTGTGCTTGCCGCGCAGACGGCGTGCCACTTCGCTGGCAACACGGCCGAGAACCTTATCCGTCGCGTCAATCACGTACCATTCGCGCGTCACCTCATGGGCTTTTGCGGAAAACGTCTTCATGATCGATCCAAAAAAAATGCTTTGCCCGATGTGTTCTTCCTGCTTGTCTGTGTGCGCTTCGAGGCGCGGTGCAGGCTCTCCCTGTTCTTTTTCCGTGGGCATGAATGCGGAAAAGCCCTGAATTATAAAGGAAATACGGCAGCGCGGTCAAAAAGAATCCACGTCCCGTGCCGGCGGCGCCCGAAATGGGCCAAAATCCGGTCGTGCCCCGATATGCCAGGCGAACCGAGCGCCCGGGGAGGCACCCATCGACGCGCGGCACCTGACCTTGCCGCGCCAGACCGGCCGACAACGGAAAAACAACAAACAAGCATGATGAAACAAGGACTTACGCCCCTTCTCGCGGCCGCATTGCTGGCCGCCGCAGCGCCCGCCGTCGCCGCCCGGGCCGGCTGCGAGGCCAAGCTCGACGCACTCGACGCTCGCATCGCCGACGCTCGCGGCGCCCATGCCGAAGATCGCATCGCCCGCCTGCGCGCGGTACGCGAACGCGTACGCCATTTCTGCGCGCGCGGTCATGGCCACGCATCGGCCGCGCAGGTTTCGCCCCCTGCCGCCGGCTCGACCGACACGCCAACCGGCGCGGCATCGCACGCGGCCGCACGACAGCCCGCGTAAACGGAGTCAAAGCAAGGGAGTCAACGACCGACATCGAAGCGCGCAAACTGCGCGTCGATGCTTGCATGGGACGAAAAAAAGCCCGAACGGCTGGTTCGGGCTTAATCCACCTTAGGAGGAGGGTGGAGGAGACATGCGGAGGTTGCCGCAGCGCGACAACCAATGAGGCTCATTATACGAATGCGCCGGCGACTTCACAAGAAAATTTGCATTACGAAATCCACAACCATAATGCGGAATATGATGGATTTCGCCTCCAGATCGCGTTTTCTCTTTTGAAATCAATCGATTGGAAAAGAAGGACGCAACCGGAAGTCCGCCGCATCTAGAACAAAACCCCTAAACCGGGCAGGGAAATCGACGTTCGGCGCGCCGCCAGGCGCCGCGTGCGGCGGCGCGACGTTGCGCGTCGTGCAGCGCGTCAGCCGACCGTTGCACTGCGGGCTACAATGCATGACCGAATTCGAATCAGGCAACGCTGGAGTGCAAGCATGGAATGCAAAGTAAGCTGGATGGGTCAGGACGGCATGGCGTTTTCCGCTCAGACCGGAAGCGGGCACCTCGTCGCGATGGACGGCGCACCGGAAGGCGGTGGCCATAATCTCGCGCCGCGCCCGATGGAAATGGTGTTGGTCGGCACCGGCGGCTGCACCGCGTACGACGTCGTGCTGATCCTGAAGAAGAGCCGCCAGGAAGTCACCGGCTGCTCGGTCACGCTGAAGGCCGAACGCGCGAGCGAAGATCCGAAGGTGTTCACGAAGGTCCACTTCCACTTCACCGTCACGGGCCGCAACCTGAACCCGGCCACGGTCGAGCGCGCGATCAACCTGTCGCACGACAAGTACTGCTCCGCGTCGATCATGATCGCGAAGACGGCCGAGCTCACGCATTCGTTCGACATCGTCGCGGCCTGAACGCCTAGCAGCCACGCATGAAAAAAAGGGCCGGCGCTCCTGACGGAACGCCGGCCCTTTCGCATTCGAGCGGCAAAGCAAGCCGATAAGCCGGATTCTGTGCACGCTGCACGCCGAAGCGCACGGCGCGTGGCAGCCATTCCTCTAGGCGCGCCATTGCTGACGCGCTCAAGCTTCCTACCCGCAGACGAGACGGGGGCACCGTCCTGCATCCGAAAATGCGCGCCTGCCTACTTGGAATTGCTCCGGGTGGAGGTTACCGTGCCGGCGGACGTCGCCGTCGCCGCGGTGCGCTCTTACCGCACCGTTTCACCCTTACCTGATCCCGGCTTGCGCCGGGCCATCGGCGGTTTGCTTTCTGTTGCCCTGTTCCGCGTGTCGCCACGGATGGCCGTTAGCCATCACCCTGCCCTGTGGAGTCCGGACTTTCCTCGCCCTCGCCTGCCCGAAGGCGGCGAGGCCGCGACTGCCTGGCCTGCTTTGCGACGCGCATTCTAGCACTGCGCGCCGCCGCCGGCAGCGCGCGAACGGCGGCCGCTGCGGAAAACCGCCGGATCGTCGTAAAACGCGGGCACGGCATTCGCGTCACACCAGCCCGGCACGCCGAGCACCGGGAGCGGCGCGAAATCGCGGCTCGTCAGGTCACGGGTCGCGAGTTCGCCGGCGATCCGCTCATCGACGTGCGCGGCGCGCTGCGCGTCGGGCCACGAGAAATAGTCGTCACTCACTTCGACGATCCACGTGTGCGCGGTGCAGGACTTGTACGGCACGACGAGCTTCTCGAGCAGCGCATGGCCGACGAGCCGCGCCTCGCAGCGCGTGCCCCACGCGTCGCGCGCCGCCACCAGCAGTTGCTGCCAGTTGAAGCCGCGCAGCGCGTCGGCGAGCGTGCGGTCGACCGTCACGAACAGCGCGGCGTTCTCGTCGAACAGCGTGAGCGCATCGCGCAGCGTGCCGCGCACGGGACCGACGCCGCCCGCGGCGTCGATCGCCGCGGCCTGGCGTGCGTTCAGCGCGGCCTTGGTGCGCGGATACGCGAACCAGACGAGCGCATTGAAGAAGTCGTGAAGATTGTGGCGGGTCGGGATACCGCCCGTGTCGGCGATATGCGTTTCGTATGCGATGCCTGGCGGCAACTCCGCCTGCGGCACGAAGCGCAGCGGCCGGCCTCGGCCGCTCGCCCGCGTACCGCCGCGCAGCGCGCCGTTCAACGCATCGAGCAGCGCGGTCTCGCCCGTGAGCGCCGCCGCCTGCAGCACACGACCGGGGGCCGCGTAAGGCGCGAGCCACGGCGCCGACCAGTCGATCTGCGCGAATACCGCCGCCCCGCCGCCGGCCGTCAGGCCGGCCCCGCGCGGCGGCGTGCCGGTCACGCGAACTTCCAGCCGATCGTTTCGCCGGCGCGCAGCGGGACGACCGGCGTATCGCCCGCGAAGACCTCGCGCGGCAGTTCCCAGGTCTCGCGGCGCAGCGTGATCGTCTCGGTGCTGCGCGGCAGCCCGTAGAAGTCGGCGCCGAAGCGGCTCGCGAAATTCTCCAGCTTGTCGAGCGCGCCGGCCTGGTCGAACGCTTCCGCATACAGCTCGAGCGCGTGCAGCGCCGTGTAGCAGCCCGCGCACCCGCACGCGGTTTCCTTCGCGCCGCGCGCGTGCGGCGCGCTGTCGGTACCGAGGAAGAAGCGCGGGTTGCCCGACGTCGCCGCTTCGACGAGCGCGACGCGGTGCGTTTCGCGCTTCAGCACCGGCAGGCAGTAGTAATGCGGGCGAATCCCGCCGACGAACAGCGCGTTGCGGCTGTACAGCATGTGCTGCGGCGTGATCGTCGCGCCGAGCAGGCCCGGCGCCGCGTCGGCGTCGCGCACGTAGTCGGCCGCGTCCTTCGTCGTGATGTGCTCGAACACGACCTTCAGGCCCGGGAAATCGCGGCGCAGCGGCGTCATCACGCGGTCGATGAACACCTTCTCGCGATCGAACATGTCGATCGCCGGATCGGTCACCTCGCCGTGCACGAGCAGCGGCATGCCGGTTTCCTGCATGACCTCGAGCGTCTTCGCGCACTTCGCGAGATCGCTGACGCCGTGATCGGAGTTCGTCGTCGCGCCGGCCGGATACAGCTTCACGCCGTGCACGAAGCCGCTGTCGCGCGCGCGGCGGATTTCGTCGGGCGCCGTGTTGTCGGTCAGGTACAGCGTCATCAGCGGCTCGAACGCCATGCCCGCCGGCAGCGCGGCCAGGATTCGCTCGCGATAGGCCTGCGCCTGCGCGGTGGTCGTGACGGGCGGCTTCAGGTTCGGCATGACGATCGCGCGGGCGAACTGGCGCGCCGTATGCGGCAGCACCGCGGCCAGCATGTCGCCGTCGCGCAGGTGCAGGTGCAGGTCGTCGGGACGGGCGAGCGTGAGCGTCGCCGGAGAGGAAGCGTTCGAGGCAGTCATAGGAGGCGTCGTGAGGAACGGGCTGGCCATCTGCGGGGCCGGAACGCGCGTGCGCGGGCCGACTGACGGCAAACCGCAACACGAGGCCTTCGGCCGGCGGAATCCGCTTTTTACCGCTCAAGGCTCGGTGATATGCTAGAAGCCACATTGTACCGGGGTTCACCCGGTTGGTTACCCCGCTTCCGCCCCCGCCCCAAGTAAAATGTGCCAACTCCTAGGAATGAACTGCGCCGCGCCGACGGACGTCACATTCTCCTTCACAGGTTTCGCGGCCCGGGGCGGCCTCACCGATCACCATGCCGACGGCTGGGGGATCGCGTTCTTCGAGGACAAGGCGTGTCGCCTGTTCATCGACCAGCAGGCGTCGGCCACGTCGCCGATCGCCGAAATGGTGAAGCGCTACCCGATCAAGTCCAAGAACACGATCGCGCACATCCGCAAGGCCACGCAGGGCCACATCCTGCTCGAGAACAGCCATCCGTTCATGCGTGAGCTGTGGGGGCGGCACTGGATCTTCGCGCATAACGGCGATCTGCAGGACTACGAACCCGACCTCGACGGCAGTGTCTACCATCCGGTCGGCACGACCGACAGCGAAAAGGCGTTCTGCGTGCTGATGCAGGGGCTGCGCGAAGCGTTCCCCGGCGCGCAGCCGCCGTTGCCGGAGCTGTTCGAGCGCGTCGGCGAGCTGACGCGCGGCATCACCGATCACGGCGTGTTCAACTTCCTGATGTCGAACGGCCAGGCGCTCTTCGCGCACTGCTCGACGCGGCTGCACTACCTCGTGCGGCGCTGGCCGTTCTCGACCGCGCATCTGGTCGACGAAGACCTGTCGATCGACTTCGCGAAATACACGACGCCCGAGGATCGCGTCGCGGTGATCGCCACGCAGCCGTTGACCGACAACGAAATCTGGACCTCGTTCGAACCGGGCGAGTTGATCATGTTCCAGTGCGGCGACGTCGCCGCGCGGATGCAGATCCCGGTACCCGAACGCGTGCTCGAGAAGCTGCGCAACCCGGCGCTCGACGCATCGGCGTCCGCGCCGTGCGGCGGTGTGCGGCGCGAGGCGCTGGCGGCCGGCACCGCGGACGACGCCGACGACCCGATCGACTTCTGAGTGCGCCGCGCCGTCCGGCGCCCGCCTTTCCCGCCTTCCGCGTGTGTGCGAACGTCACGGCCCGGCGATCGCCGGCAGTGAAAGTCTGCGCCCGACGACGTTACACGTTTCCTTCAGATCGCCATTAGATGCATGCGATCATCGACATGCAACATTCGCTTTTATTTTATTAATTTTCGAGTAAAAATAATTCATCGGCTAAAAAACAAAACAAGAGCGAATCGAAAAAGGATAATCCGGAAACCATAGAATAAAACACAAACAAAATACCGACCGTGCGTTATCCCACCGACCGGACGATTTCGGCCAGCCTGTAGAAAAACCTGCCAAACCCCTCCCCACCAAGGCTTTCAGTTCGATTAACCACACAATTCAGAAATACCACCCCATACCGTTACCATCCCTACATATCTTGATTTTCCGACAATCGACCGCCCCGTCGATTAGTAGACTCGCTCCATCTTCGGTGTAACGCATCCTGATTGGCACTCGACGCAGCCCCGGCTGCCGCACGCCCATTCGAAATACACGTCACCGTGGAATGCGCATTCGCCGCATACGGCGAATACCAGTTCAAATAAAGAGAGAGGGGCTTGTCGTGAATCACTCATTTCGATCGATATGGAGCGAGGCCGCCGGCTGCTGGGTCGCGGTTGCGGAAACGGCCCGGGCGCGCGGCAAGCGTTCGGGCAGCCAATCGGCCGCAAGCCGCCGTGCCGGCCGCACGGCCATCCGCCGCTCGCCGTTGCGCGTCGCCGCGCTCGGTGCCGCGCTGGCCGCGCTGTCGGCCGGCTCCGCATACGCATCGACCTGCGGTAACGGTTCGGCGGTCGCAAGCGGCGGCAGTTGCGCGCTCGGCAGCGTCAGCCCGACCGTCAACGACAACCGGGCCGGCGCCACGACCGTGTCGGGCGGCGACACGGTCGGCGTGACGGGTGCATGGACGGGCGCCGCCGGCGACCCCGGCTATACGCTCACGCCGATCGGCAATACGTCCATCGTGTCGGGCAACCCGAACCAGCCGCTGCTGTCGCTCGGCGGCAAGACGCAGAGCGTCAGCACGCCCGACACGATCACGGGCACCCATACGTCGATCGCCACGTACAACTCGTCCGCGTTCGCCGCGTCGACGGCCGGCTCGACCAACGTGCCCGTCTACCATGACGTGAACGGCAACCAGTACGTGAACCTGCGGATCGGCACCGTCGACAACACCGGCGGCACGCTGAACGTGTCGATCGGCAACCCCGCGAACGCGCCCGACGCGGCCGGCAACGCGATCTCGATCGCGCCGAAGCAGACCGACCTGACCTTCGCGGACGGCACCGGCTCGGCAAAAAGCGTCGTCAACTGGAATTCGCGCAACCAGATCTGGCTCGGCACCGGCGACTATCTCGCGAGCGGCGGTGCCGTCGGCAATCTCCAGCTCGACGTCCCGGCCTACGCGGGTACCTTCACCGCATTCGACGGCAGCACATGGACCGTCACCGACGCGGCGTCGCTCGCCGCGTACAACGACTTCCTGGTGCGCTCGGTCCAGAGCGGCGCGCTCGGCTCGCAGGCCGCCTACGACACGGCGTTCGGCCAGGCCGTCACGTTCTCGAAGGAAACCTTCCAGTATGCGAACAACGTGTCCGCCGGCGACAAGAACACGCTGCCGATCGATCACCTGTCGGCCCTGCACGGCACCGGCGCGAACGCGACGCTGCAGATCGGCAAGGACGGCCAGATCGACTTCCGCGGCACCAGCACGATCGCGTCGAGTTCGGCCGTCCTCGCGGAAAACGGCGCGCACTTCGTCAACGACGGCCGCCTGTCGGGCGACTTCACGCTGGTGCGCCTGCTGAGCGGCGCGAGCGGCGTCAACAACGGCACGATCTCGTCCGGCTACGCGTCCGGCGACAATTTCGACACGAGCGGCAGCGCGCCGCCCGACAACTTCGGCTTCCACGCGTACACCGAGGGCAACGGCGTGTACGCAAGCGGCACGGGCACCTCGTTCGTCAACAACGGAGTAATGAACGTCGGCGCGTGGACGCTCGACGGCAACCGCCCCGACCTGAAGAACTACGCGGTGGCCGTGACGAGCGGTGCAAACGCGTCGAACGCCGGCACGATCAACGTCGGCGTCAACGCGACGACGCTCGACAGCCAGGTGATCGGCGGCCTCGCGGCCGGCGGCACCTTCACGAACGCGGCCGGCGGCACGATCTATCTCGGCCGCGCGGCCCAGTACGGGCCCGGGGCAGCGGCGAACGACGTCGCGCTGTCCGCGCATTCCTACGGGATCCTGCTCGGCGCATCGGGCACCGCCAGCAACCTCGGCTCGATCGTGATCGGCTCGCAGACGCAAAACGGCGCCGGGATGGCGAGCATCGACTCGACGTCCGGCACGCTGCGCAACGCGGGCTCGATCGTCGTGAACGGCGCGGCACCCGGCACGCCGTTCGCCAACGTCGGCATGCTCGCGGCCAATACGGCCGCGACCGTGACCAACACGGGCACGATCACGCTGAATGGCGTGAACGGCATCGGCATCATGGTCGTCGGCACCGGTGCGACCGCGACGGCCGCGACGTCGACCGGCACGATCAACGTGGCCGGCGGGCTCGATCCGGCGTCGGACACGCGCAACTACGGCGTGTGGGCCGAAGGGCCGCGCGCGAAGGCCACCGTCGACGGCGCGCTCAACCTGACCGGCAACGGCGCGATCGGCGTCCATGCACGCTCGGGCGCGACGATCAACGTCAACGCCAACGCCGTGCCGGCCTTCATGTCGGGCACGAACCAGACCGGCTTCTACGCATACGGCGCCGGCTCGAAGATCAATGTCGCCGCGCAGCATCTGAGCGTCGATACCGACGATTCGACGCTGTTCCGCATCGCGGGCGGCGCGGCCTACACGGGCGCGTCGGCGGCCGGCACGCTGACGACCGACGTGAACGGCCAGCGCGCGCGCGGCGTGCTCGCGACGGGCGCCGGCACGACGCTGTCCACCGGCCACGCCACCTACAACGTCAACGGCGCGAACGGCATCGCGGTCGCGGTCGAAGGCGGTGCGAAGGGCACGATCGACTCGGGCGCGACCATCGACCTGAATGCGGCCGGCGCGATCGCGGGCACCGTCGACGGCCAGGCACACGCGCTCAGCGGCGCGAACGCCGGTACGCCGGTGGCGACGACGCTGACCAACAACGCGGCGGTCGCGTCGTCGACGGCCGGCGTGACCGGCTTCGTCGCGCAAAACCTCGGCACGCTCGAGAACCGCAATACGGTGCTGCTGACCGGCGCCGGCTCGACAGGGGTCGTGGCCGGCACGCTCGGCACGGTGAACAACGCATCGGCGATCCGCGTATCGAACGGCACCGGCGCGCTCGTGCAGGGCGCGTCGGCCACGCTCGCCAACGCGGGCACGATCGAGGCGGACGACGGCATCGCCGGCGTGCACCTGACGGGGTCCGGCGCGTCGGTCGCGCTGTCGGGCGCGGGCACCGTCGTCGCGAACGGCAGCGCCGACGGCGTGCTGATCGACTCGACCGTGTCGGGCGGCGGGATCGCGGCCGGCGCAACGTCGATCGCGGTGGGCGGCGCCGGCAAGGGCATCGACAACCTCGGCGCGAACACGACGATCGTGCTGTCGGGCACGCAGATCGGCACGACCGGCAACGGCGCCGACGGACTGTCGTCGACCGGCGTCGGCGCGCGCATCGCGACCGATGCGGCGACCGTCGTGCGCACCGCCGGCGACGACGCGCGCGGCCTCTTCGTGACGGGCGCGGATTCGACGCTCGCGGCCGACGGTACGACCGTCGCGACGACCGGCGCCGGCGCGCATGCGATCGTCGCGGGCAGCGGCGCGACCGCCCTGCTGTCGGGCGCGAAGGTGTCCACGGCGGGCACGGCGGCCGACGGCCTCGTCGCACGGAACGGCGGCCGCATCGGCGACACGGGTTCGTCGATCGCGAGCGCGGCCGGCAACGGCGCGACGGTCGACGGCGGCGGCGTGCTCGCGCTGACCGGCACGACGCTCAAGGGCGCGACGGCCGGCGTGCTGAGCACCGACACGCTCGCGACCGGCGCGACCAGCGCCGTGCTCGTCGACGGCGGCAGCGTCGCGTCGGTGGCCGGGCCGGCGTTCGCCGCGCGCGGCGGCACGCTCGACATCGCGGTGCGCAACGGCACCGTCGTGACGGCCGGCAACGGCACGCTGCTGGACCTCGCGAACGGCAGCACCGCGACCTTCAACGCATCGGCCGTGAATCTCGCCGGCGACATCGTGTCGGACGCGTCGAGCACCGGTAACGTGTTCCTGACGAACGGCACGACCCTCACCGGAAAGATCGACCCGGTCGCGCTGACCGTCGACGGCACGAGCACGTGGCACATGACCGGCAGCTCCGTGCTGAGCAGCCTGAACAACGCGGGTCTGGTCGCGTTCGCCGCGCCGTCCGGCGTGCCGACGGCGGCAGGCAGCTACCGGACACTGACGACGGGCAGTTATGTCGGCAACGGCGGCACGATCGCGCTGAACACCTATCTCGGCGCCGATGCGTCGCCGACCGACCGGCTGATCGTGAACGGCGGCGCCGCGACGGGCACGACGGGGCTGAAGGTCGCGAACACGGCCGGCACCGGCGCGCAGACGACGGGCGACGGTATTCCGGTGGTCGTCACGACCAACGGCGGCACGACCTCCGCATCGGCGTTCCATCTCGCGGGCCCGGTGCAGGCAGGCGCATACGAATACCGGCTCTACCGCGGCGGCCAGAGCGATGCGAACGGCTGGTATCTGCGCTCGCAACTCGACCCGACGGACCCGGGCGAACCGGTCGGCCCGAACGTCATCGACGGCGGCGGCAATCTCGCGTACCGTCCGGGCGTTGCAGGCTATGCGATGACGCCGCTGCTGAACGCGGATTACGGCTTCTCGACGCTCGGCAAGCTGCACGAGCGCGTCGGCGACATCTACAACCTCGAGAAGCAGGCACCGGGCAACCGCGACGGCGTCTGGGGCCGCGTGGGCGGACAGAGCCTCGATGCGAACGCGGGCCGCTTCGCGGCCGACGAGCGTACGTTCTTCGCGCAGTTCGGCAAGGACTGGACGCTCGACCAGGCGCCGGCCGGCGGCAGCACGCATGCGGGCGTGACGGCGAGCATCGGCGTCGCGAACGCGAGCTTCAGCGACATGGCACGCGCCGGCACGGCGGGCCTGTCGACGTCGACGGGCTCGGTCGAGATGCATGCGCAGAGCATCGGCGGCTACTGGACGCGCTACCTGTCCGACGGCACCTACTTCGACAGCGTCGGCCAGGTCACGCACTACGGCAACCGCTATCGCGACAGCTACGGCAACGAGGCATCGCAGAACGGCTTCGGCATCGCACTGTCGCAGGAGGTCGGCAAGCCGTTCGGGATCGGCGGCACGCCGATCGCGGTCGAGCCGCAGGCGCAGCTGATGTACCAGTACCTGAAGCTGAACGGGTTCAACGACAACGTGTCGGCCGTGTCGGGCACGACGACCAGTGCGTTGCGCGGACGCGTCGGCGTACGCATCTTCCGGCCGAACCTCGATGCGAACGCGGGCGGCGGCGCCGCGACGCCGTATTTCACGGCCGACGTGCTGCACGACTTCCTGTCGCCGGGCCAGACCGTCGTCGGCGGCACGCCGTTCGCGACGCACCTGGGCCGCACGTGGTACGAGCTCGGCCTTGGCGTGACCGCGGGCTTCGGCAAGTCGGGCGAGTTGTACGCGAACGTGAAATATGCGCGCAACATCGGCGGCGATTACCGGCGCGGCGTCACCGGGCAGGTCGGCTACCGCTACAGCTGGTGACGCCCGCTGCCGGAATCCGTCCGTCGCCGGCGGCGGCCGACGGGCAACCGGCGAAAAAAAACCGCCCGGCGTTCGGCCGGGCGGTTTGCGCATGCCGCGCGCGCGAAGCGCGCGACGCACGAGCGCTCAGTGCAGGATCTTCGCGAGGAAGTCCTTCGCGCGATCCGACTTCGGATTCGAGAAGAAATCGTCCTTGCGGTCGTCCTCGACGATCGCGCCCTTGTCCATGAAGATCACGCGATGGGCGACCTTCTTCGCGAAGCCCATTTCGTGCGTGACGACCATCATCGTCATCCCTTCCTGCGCGAGCTCGACCATCACGTCGAGCACTTCGTTGATCATTTCCGGATCGAGCGCGGACGTCGGTTCGTCGAACAGCATCGCGATCGGGTCCATCGACAGCGCGCGCGCGATCGCGACCCGCTGCTGCTGGCCGCCCGACAGCTGGCCCGGAAACTTGTGCGCATGCGCCTTCAGGCCGACGCGATCGAGCAGCTTCATGCCCTTCTCGGTCGCTTCGTCCTTGCCGCGGCCGAGCACCTTGATCTGCGCGAGCGTCAGGTTTTCGGTGATCGACAGATGCGGAAACAGCTCGAAATGCTGGAACACCATCCCGACCTTCGAGCGCAGCTTCGACAGGTTCGTCTTCTTGTCGCCGACCGACTGGCCGTTCACGAGGATCTCGCCCTGCTGGAACGGCTCGAGGCCATTCACGGTCTTGATCAGCGTCGACTTGCCCGAGCCCGACGGGCCGCACACCACGACCACTTCGCCTTTCTTCACCTCGGTCGTGCAATCGGCGAGGACCTGAAACTGGCCGTACCACTTCGAAACGTTCTTGATGGAAATCATCTTGTGACCTTTTTCTGGAGACCTTTGACGAGGGCAGACGCCACCGAGCAAATCACGAAATAGCATGCACCCGCGAACAGGACCATCTCGACGGTCGTGCCGTCGCGATCGCCGATGTTGGCGGCCGTGCGGAAGAAGTCCGCGAGGCTGATCACGTACACGAGCGACGTGTCCTGGAACAGGACGATCGCCTGCGTGAGCAGCAGCGGCACCATCGCGCGGAACGCCTGCGGCAGGATCACGAGGCGCATGGCCTGCGCGTAGTTCATGCCGAGCGCGAACGCGGCGTTCACCTGCCCGCGCGGCACCGCCTGGATACCGGCGCGGATGATCTCGGAATAATACGCGGCTTCGAACAGCGAGAACGCGACCATCGCCGACGCAAGCCGGATGTCGATCGTCGGCGACAGCCCGAGCACGCCCTGCAGCACCTGCGGCACGATCAGAAAGAACCACAGCAGCACCATCACGAGCGGGATGGAGCGGAACACCGTCACGTACGCCTTCGCGAACCATTCGAGCGGCTTCACGCCGGACAGCCGCAGCAGCGCCAGCAGCGTGCCCCAGACGATGCCGATGACGATCGCGATCAGCGTGATCTTGAACGTGACGATCGCCCCCGTCCACAGCGTCGGGATCGCGCCGGGAATACTACTCCAGTCGAACTGATGCATCACTTGCCTCCGATGTAGCCGGGCAGCCGCGTGCGGCCTTCGATCCAGCGCATGAACGCCATCACGACGAGGTTGATGAGCACGTACGCGAGCGTCACCGCGATGAACGACTCGTAGGTCTGCGCGGTGTAGTCGACGAGCTGTCGGGCCTGCGCGGACAGGTCGAGCAGGCCGATCGTCGACGCGACCGCCGAGTTCTTGAAGATGTTCAGGAACTCGGACGTAAGCGGCGGCACGATGATCCGGTAGGCAACCGGCAGCAGCACGTAACGGTACGTCTGCCATTGCGTGAAGCCCATCGCGAGGCCGGCCGCGCGCTGGCCCTTCGGCAGCGCGTTGATCCCCGAGCGAACCTGTTCGCACACGCGCGCGCCCGTGAACAGGCCGAGACAGATGATCGACGCGGTGAAGAACTGCGTGCCGGGCGGCAACTGCTTGATCCAGGTGCCGATCGACGCGGGCAGCAGTTCGGGCACGACGAGGTACCAGACGAAGAACTGCACGATCAGCGGGATGTTCCGGAAGATCGACACGTAGACGGTGCCGATCGCGGACAGCCATTTGTTCGGCACCGTGCGCAGCACGCCGAACAGCGAACCGACGATCAGCGCGACGACCCAGGCGACGAGCGACACCTCGATCGTCACCCAGAATCCGGACATCAGCCATCCGAAGTAAGTCGTCGGCTCGCCGGTCGAGACGGGGCTCAGGAAGATGCCCCAGTTCCAGTGGTAAGACATAGGCAAGACTCCAGCAAAAAGAAACGGAAGAAGCGAGGCCTCTTCCGTTTCAGTAGCGTCATTTCTGCGTCAACGGCTGCGTGGTCAGTCGAGCGCCTTGTCGTTCGGGTTCGCGTACAGCTTCTTCATCGAATCGGACAGCGGGAAGTTCAGGTTCAGCCCCTTCGGCGGGATCGGGTTCTCGAACCACTTCGCGTAGATCTTCGCGGCTTCGCCCGATTTCTCGACTTGCGAGATCGCGTCGTCGACGACCTTCTTGAAGTCCGCATCGCCCTTGCGCATCATGCAGCCGTACGCCTCTTCCGACTGCGGCGTGCCGACGATCACCCACTCGCCCGGCTGCTTCGCCTTCGCGCGTTCGCCCGCGAGCAGCGCGTCGTCCATCATGAACGCGACCGCGCGGCCCGACTCGAGCGTGTTGAACGAGTCGCCGTGGTCCTTCGCGCTGATGATGTTCATGCCCAGCTGCTTGTCGTTGTTCATCTTGCGCAGCAGGCGCTCGGACGTCGTGCCGGCGGTGGTCACGACCGTCTTGCCCTTCAGGTCCGCGAAGTCCTTCACGCCGGAATCCTTCTTCGTCATCAGGCGCGTGCCGATCACGAAGATCGTGTCGGAGAATGCGGCCTGCTGCTGACGCTCCGTGTTGTTGGTCGTCGAGCCGCACTCGATGTCCACCGTGCCGTTCTGCACGAGCGGAATGCGGTTCTGCGACGTCACCGGGATGTTCTTGACCTGCAGGTTCGGCAGGTTCAGCTTCTTCTTCACCGCGTCCACGACCTTCATCTGGAAGTCGCGCGAATAACCGACGACCTGCTGGTTCTGGTCATAGTAGGAGAACGGAATCGACGATTCGCGGTGGCCCAGCGCGATCACGCCCGTGTCCTTGATCTTCTTCAGCGTGCCGGTCTCCTGTGCATGCGCGCCGCTCGCGAACGCGCACAGCGCCGCGACCATCAGGACTGCCTTCTGGTATTTCATTTTGGTCATCTCCTTGGCTAAAACCCGCGCCAGTGTATCAAAGTAATATTTTTGAAAGTACTGGTTGTTTACCGTACTACGAATCGTCCTGTACGAAGCCGTCCTCCCGGCTTCGCGCGCCTCCTGCAGGGCCTGAATGCACACGCGGGCGGTGCCGGATTCGGCACCGCCCGCGAGGGTTCATGCACACAATCGAGTGGATTGCGTCATGCTTTTGTCATAGTCATCCGATCGACTCGGAAATGACCGATCAGGGATACAGGCCGCGCATTTCGCGCGCCATCAGGATGCGCTTGCACGCAACGATGAACGCCGCCGTACGCACCGACACCTTGTGCTCTTCCGCGACCGCCCACACGCCGGCGAACGCTTCGCGCATCACGCGCTCGAGACGGTGGTTGATCTCGTCTTCCGTCCAGAAGAAGCTCGAGAAGTCCTGCACCCACTCGAAGTACGACACGGTCACGCCGCCCGCGTTCGCGATCACGTCGGGGATCACGAGCACGCCGTTCGCGCTCAGGATGTCGTCGGCCGCCGTCGTCGTCGGGCCGTTCGCGCCTTCGACGATGATCTTCGTGCGGATCTTCGATGCGTTCTTCTCGGTGATCTGGTTTTCCAGTGCCGCCGGGATCAGGATGTCGGTCTCGACCGTCCAGAACTCGTCGTTCGGCATCGGTTCGGCGCCTTCGAAGCCCGCGACGCCGCCCGTGCGTGCGACGTGGTCGAGCAGCTTGTTCGAATCGAGGCCGGCCGGCTGGTAGATCGTGCCCGTGTGATCCTGCACCGCGATCACCTTCGAACCCGCTTCCTGGAACAGCTTCGCCGCGATGCCGCCGACGTTGCCGAAGCCCTGCACCGCGATGCGCGCGCCTTCGATCTCGAGGCCCTTCTTCTTCGCCGCCTCGCAACCGACGACGAACACGCCGCGGCCCGTCGCTTCCTTGCGGCCGAGCGAACCGCCGAGCGAGATCGGCTTGCCGGTCACGACGCCGGTCGACGTCTGGCCCTGGTTCATCGAGAACGTGTCCATCATCCACGCCATCACCTGTTCGTTGGTGTTGACGTCCGGTGCCGGAATGTCGGTGTTCGGGCCGATGATGATGCCGATTTCGCTGGTGTAGCGACGCGTCACGCGTTCGAGCTCACCGCGCGACAGCTTGCGCGGGTCGACGCGGATGCCGCCCTTCGCACCGCCGTACGGCACGTTCACGGCCGCGTTCTTCACCGACATCCATGCCGACAGTGCCATCACTTCCGACAGCGTCACGTCCTGGTGGTAGCGCACGCCGCCCTTGCCCGGACCGCGCGACACGTTGTGCTGCACGCGATAGCCCTCGAAGTGCGCGACGGTACCGTTGTCGAGCTCGATGGGCACGTCGACGATCAGGATGCGCTTCGGACGCTTCAGCGTTTCCAGCCAGCGCGACAGCGAACCGAGGTACGGTGCGACGCGATCGACCTGCTGAAGGTAGTTGCCCCACGGGCCGAGATCGTCGGCATGAAGGTAGGACGGGATGGACTGCAGTTGCGAAGACATGGACGCTCCAACGTTCAACGGATTGCGCACATTGTCGAAAAACCCGTTTTTTTTATCCAATGCCGTTTGCTTATTCGATTATGCGTTTCTTGCATGATCGCGATTTTTCGCAAATCCGCGGTCGATTTGCGCAAGAACGCCCGCGATCGGTCGTGCATCGCGTCGGCGAAAAATCGGCGGGGAAATACGCGGAACGCCCGCCGGACAAGCGTCGGACGGGTGCGGCAAGCGCGTCGGCGGCGGCGCGCGCTCGGCTGGCGCGGTTAACCGCCCACGGTTAACCGGCGGTTTCGCGCAGCTCGTCGCGCACGACTTCCCACAGCGCGCGCACGAGCTTCTGATGCGGGTCGTCGCCCTGCAGCGCGAGCTTGTCGCAGTACAGGCGGATCTCCATCGTCAGCGTGAACGGGTGCGTGCCACCGCGCGCGGACCGGTCGAGCCGGATCAGGCGGCCGCTGGCCACCGCATCCTCGACGGCGCTGTGCGGCAGGAACGCGACGCCGTGGCCCGCGAGCGCCATCGCCTTCAGTCCTTCGGCCATGTCGGTTTCGTACACGCGATCGAGAAACAGCGACGTCGGTGCGTTCGCGACGATGACTTCGGTCATCCGGCCGAGATACGCGTTCGGCGTATACGACAAGTACGGCACGCGCGCCTCGGCCGTGCCCGGCAGCGTGTAGCGCGGCCGGCCCGCGCGGCCCGGCGCCGAAAATGCGCTGATCGGCTCGCTGCCGAGGACCAGCATGTCGTAGCGGGCCGGATCGAGCGCGACGGGGTGGCTCGGGTGGTGGTAGCCCATCACGAGATCGCAGCCGCCCTCGACCAGCGACAGCACGGCGTCGTGCACGTTCAGCGCGCGCAGCCGCGTGTGGACCTGCCCCATCTTCGCTTCGATCCGCTGCAGCCAGCGCGGAAAATACGTGAGCGACAGCGTATGCGGCACCGCGAACTCGATGGTCGGCACCGGCGCGCCGACGTGGCCGCGCAGCAGCGTGCGCGCCTCGTGCGCCTGCGACAGCATCGTCAGCGCCTGCTCGTAGAAGATCTGGCCGGCCTGCGTGAGCCGCGTCGGATAAACCGAACGATCGATCAGTTCGGTCGCGAGCCACGCCTCGAGCGCCTGGATGCGCCGCGAGAACGCGGGCTGCGACACGTGCCGCAGTTCGGCGGACCGGCTAAAGCTGCGCGTTTCCGCGAGCGAGACGAAGTCTTCGAGCCATTTCAGTTCCATGCAGGCGGGCGCGACGGGCGGCGGTCGGGAGGAAGCCTGCATTCTACCGGCGGGCGGGCCGGCCCGGCGGCGCGACGGGCAGCCCGGCGAACCGGCCCGGGCGCCGGCCGGCGGACGGCTTGCGCGCCGCCCGGGCGCCCGCATGCGTGCCGATCGCCCACGGCGGCGGCGGCCGGACCGGTTCGGCCGGAATCGCCCCGCGCCAATGGTAAAATGCCGGATTCTCCTCCCCTCGTTCGCACCGGCCCCAAAGGCCACGCCCGATCATGTCCGACACTCGTCCCGATACGCTTTTCGCCCTCACCGCGCTCTCGCCCATCGACGGCCGCTACGCCAGCAAGACCGAAGCGCTGCGCGACTGGCTCTCCGAAGCCGCCTTCATGCGCCACCGCGTCACCGTCGAGGTGCACTGGCTGATCGCGCTGTCGCGCGCCGGCTTCGCGGAAGTCCCGCGCTTCTCGGACGCCTCCGAACAATTCCTGCTGCAGCTCGCCGAGCGCTTCACCGCGCACGACGCCGCGCGCATCAAGGAAATCGAGCGCGTGACGAACCACGACGTGAAGGCCGTCGAATACTGGCTGAAGGAATCGGTCAAGGGCCAGGCCGAACTCGAGAAGGCCAGCGAATTCATCCACTTCGCGTGCACGTCCGAGGACATCAACAACACGTCGCACGGGATGATGCTCGCCGGCGCGCGCGAGCACGTGATCGTGCCGGCGCTGCGCACGGTCCACCAGCGCCTCGTCGCGCTGTCGCACGCGCTTGCCGAGCAGCCGATGCTGTCGCGCACGCATGGCCAGCCGGCCAGCCCGACGACGCTCGGCAAGGAACTCGCGAACGTCGCCGCCCGCCTCGCGCGCGCGATCACGCGCATCGAGAAGGTCGAGATCCTCGGCAAGATGAACGGCGCGGTCGGCAACTTCAACGCGCATCTTTCCGCGTATCCGGAATTCGACTGGGAAGCGTTCTCGCGCGACGTGATCGAGAACCGCCTGAAGCTCACCTTCAACCCGTACACGATCCAGATCGAGCCGCACGACTACATGGCCGAGCTGTTCGATGCGGTCGCGCGCGCGAACACGATCCTGCTCGACCTCGACCGCGACGTGTGGGGCTACATCTCGGTCGGCTACTTCAAGCAGAAGACGAAGGCGGGTGAAATCGGCTCGTCGACGATGCCGCACAAGGTCAACCCGATCGACTTCGAGAACTCGGAAGGCAACCTCGG
The DNA here is from genome assembly GCF_001521985.1 of Burkholderia sp. RF4-BP95. NCBI lineage: Bacteria > Pseudomonadati > Pseudomonadota > Betaproteobacteria > Burkholderiales > Burkholderiaceae > Burkholderia > Burkholderia sp. RF4-BP95. Next base: position 164,050 of record NZ_LOSX01000008.1, read on the forward strand.
CCTCGCGAACGCGACGCTGCGCCACCTCGCCGACAAGCTGCCGGTGTCGCGCTGGCAGCGCGACCTGACCGACTCGACGGTGCTGCGCAACATGGGCGTCGCACTCGGTTATTCGCTGCTCGCGTACGACTCGCTGATCCGCGGCCTCGACAAGCTCGAAGTGAACCCGCAGCGCCTGAACGAAGACCTCGACAACTGCTGGGAAGTGCTCGCGGAGCCGGTGCAGACGGTGATGCGCCGCTACGGCATCGAGAACCCGTACGAGCAGCTGAAGGAACTGACGCGCGGCAAGGGCATCACGCGCGAGGCGCTGCAGGAATTCGTCGGCACGCTGGCGATCCCGCAGGACGCGAAGGACCGCCTGCTCGCGATGACGCCTGCGTCGTACATCGGCAAGGCCGTCGAACTCGCGAAGCGGATCGCGTAAGCACCGCCGTCGCCGGACGGAAAAAAGCCCGATGCGAGCAATCGCATCGGGCTTTTTCATTGGCGGCTCGCGCGCGGTCGGAACGCGGGAGCGCCGGCGATCAGAACGAAATCATCCGCCCCGGATTGAGCGCGCTCATGACGCTCATCGCCGCTTTCGCGGCCGGAATTGCGATCGGCGACAGTTGCCGGCCGAGCGGAATCTCGCGGTGGTCGATGCCGGTCAGCATCGAGAAATCGTCGTTGCGTCCGACGAAGTCGTCGCAGATCGCCTTGCCGATCCGCACCGTCTGCGCGACGCCATGCCCGCTCCAGCCCTGCACCATGTACATCGGCACGCGGCCGTCGGTCTTGCGGCTGTCGGTCGCGCCGTTCAGCGTGAAATCGCTGACGCCGCTCCAGCAGTAGTCGAGCGCGAAGCGGCCGTCGTGCTGCGGAAATACCGTGTTCAGCCGCGTCAGCAGATACGCGTTGACGTCGGGCTGCGCCCAGCACGTGCCGGTGCCCTGCCCGCCGAACAGCAGGCGGTTGCCGCGCACGGGCCGGTAATAGTCGATCTGGAACTGCGTGTCGTACACCGGCATGCCGGCCGGCATCAGCGTCGCGACGTCGACGTCGAGCGGCGCCGTCACGCTCACGTACGTGAAGAACGGCACGGTGGTGGCGACGCCGTCGTCCAGCAGCCGGAACGTCGTGTTGTGCAGCGCGAGCACGACGCCACGGCGTGCCGTAATCGTGCCGCCCGGCGTCGTCGCGACGACGCCCGCCGGCGTCTCGTCGAGCTCCAGCACCTCGGTGCCCTCGTACAACGCGCCGCCGTTCAGCCGGAAGCCGTGCACGAGGCCGCGCACCAGCGCGAGCGGATGAAGCTGGCCGCCGGTCGCGTCGATCGCCGCGCCGTGATACAGCCCCGAGCGCACGTATTCGTCGTGCAGCTGATGGCGGCCGACGAGCGTCACGCCGGCGTCGCCGAGATGGCGGCGTGCATCCGCGCCGTCGAGCAGCGCGCTCATGTGGCCCGGGTGCACCGCCGCCGTGATGTGGCCGCGCTTGCGGTCGAGGTCGAGCGCGTAACGCGCGCCGATCGCGTCGATCAGGTCCATCGATTCGGCCGACGCGAAGCGCCACAGCCGCTTCGCGTCGTCGTGCGACAGATGGTCGATCATGTCGGCCGCTTCCCAGCGCGCGAGGCCCGGCGTGAGCTGGCCGCCGTTGCGGCCCGACGCCGCGGAGCCGACGTGATGCTTGTCGACGAGAATCGTGTCGACACCGGCTTCTGCGAGATGCAGCGCGGCCGATGCGCCGAGCAGCCCCGCGCCGATCACCAGCACGTCGCACACCGTGTCGTGCGCGAGCGGCGCGCCGTTTTCATGGCGCGACAACGACGCCTCGTACCAGTTGGCCGGACGCTCGCCGTCGTAGCGCGACGGGTCGCACCAGTTCCAGTTGTCCTTTTCGATGTTCAGTTGCGTCTGGTCGAAACGCGATTCGCCCTGGATCAGGGGTTTGTGATTGGAAGTCATGATTGCACTTGCATGGTCTTGGGCCGCCTGTCGAAGAGCCGTTCCTGGCTTCGCGGGTGGGGCAGCCGGTTCCACTTGGGTGTCAACGAGATAAAGGGCGCGATGGCCCGTGTTGACGGCAGACACGCTCGTGCCTGCCAGGATCCCGGACCGTGCGAAAGCACGCATTGAAAGGTGCCGGGACACCCAATTTCTACACCGCAGAAATAATTCTACAGCGTAGAATACGCTTTCGTCAAGATTACAGTCGCTGTCATCCTGCTTCCATGAAAGACAAACCCGCTCAAGGCCCGCGCGGCCTCGACAAGGATGCGATCGTCGCGGCGGCGCTCGCGCTGCTCGAAGAGGTCGGCGAAGCCGCATTCAGCGTGCGCAAGCTCGCGCAGTCGGTCGGCTGCGACCCGATGAGCGTGCTCTATCACTTCAAGTCGAAAGAGGGCCTGAGCCGTGCGATCGCGAACGCGCTGTCGCGCTCGCTCGTGCCGGTCGATCCTTCGCTGCCGTGGCGCGAGCGGCTGCGCGATCTCGCACGCCAGTATCGCGCGCTCGCGCTGCGCCACCCCGCCGCGTTCGCGCTGCTGCAGCGTCACATGAGCACCGGGCCGGCCGATCTCGCGCACATCGAGACCGTGCATCGTGCACTGGCCGATGCCGGCATCCCACGCACCGCGCTGCCGTCCGTGTGCGTGGGCTGGTATGCGAGCGTGATCGGACTCGCCGCCGCCGAGGCCGGCGGCCTCACGCGGCCCGCGAACGAGGTCGAGCTCGCGGAAATGCATGCGTTGTCCGATACCGCGCACCCGCTCGTCAAATCGGCCGCCCCGCTCTATGCGCAGCTCGATCCGGCCGCCGTGCACAACATGATGCTGGACGTGCTGCTCGACGGCATCGCGCAGCACGCCCGCGCGACCTGAGCGGCGCGACGCACCGCGAACGAAAAAAGGCGCCCCGAGGGGCGCCTTTTTCACTGCTGCATGACGATTGCCGCGAACCGCGCTCAGTGCTGCTGCGCGATACCGATCTTCAGCATGACCTGATCGACGATCTGTTCGGGCGTCAGCTCGATGCTGACCACGATCGCTTCATCCGGGCCCGGTTCCTCGAGCGTGTCGAGCTGGCTCTTCAGCAGCGACGGATCGAAGAAATGGCCGGTGCGGGTCTTCAGGCGCTCGTGTAACACCTCGAACGAACCCTTCAGATACACGAACCGCACGTCGGTGTCGGAGCCGCGCAGCACGTCGCGGTACGACCGCTTCAGCGACGAGCAGGTGAACACGGCGGTCTCGCCGGCACGCTGCTTCTCTTCGATGGCCGCGCGGATCGTGCGCAGCCACGGCCAGCGGTCGTCGTCGGTCAGCGGAATGCCGTTGTGCATCTTTTCCTTGTTCGCCGCGCTGTGAAACGCGTCGCCGTCGGTATAGCTGCACGACAGGCGTTCTGCCAGCATTTCGCCGATTCGCGATTTGCCCGCGCCCGACACGCCCATTGCGATCAGAATCATTGACTACCCCTTGTTACAAAACCACGCTCAGCAACAGCGTAAAGCTCAGACCGAGCACCGAGATGATGGTTTCAAGCAGCGACCAGGTCTTGAACGTCTGGCCGACCGTCATCCCGAAATATTCCTTGATCAGCCAGAAGCCGCCGTCGTTCACGTGCGAGAAGATCAGCGAGCCCGAGCCGGTCGCGAGCACGAGCAGTTCCGGACGAACCGCCGCGCCCGACGCCGCGGCGATCGGCGCGACGATGCCGCAGGCCGTCGTCATCGCGACCGTCGCCGAACCCGTCGCCAGACGCATCAGCGCCGCGACGAACCAGCCGAGCAGCAACGGCGACAGGTGCGCGTGCTTCGCGGTCTCGACGATCTGCTGCGAGATCCCGCTGTCGCGCAGGACGCCGCCGAAGCCGCCGCCCGCACCGACGATCAGCGTGATGCCGGCGATCGGCGCCAGGCACTCGCCGCAGAACTTCTGGATCTGGTCGCGGTTGAAGCCCTGCAGCTTGCCGAACGTGAAGAAGCTCACGAGCACGGCGATCAGCAGCGCGACGTCGGAGTTGCCGGCAAAGCGCAGCAGGTTGTTCGGCAGCGACTTCGGTGCGAACACCAGGTCGGCCCAGCTGCCGACGAGCATCAGCACGACGGGCAGCAGGATCGTGAACAGCGTGATGCCGAAACTCGGCAGTTCGCGCTTGCGACCGTCCGTGTGCGTATCGACGAACTGCGCCGCGAGCGGGTTGTTTTCCGGCAGCTTCACGAACTTCGAGATCATCAGCGCGAACAGCGGACCGGCGATGATCGCGGTCGGCACACCGACGATCAGGCCGAACGCGATCGTCTTGCCGATATCGGCGCCGTATTGCTGAACGGCCAGCAGCGCGGCCGGGTGCGGCGGGATCAGCCCGTGCACGACGGACAGGCCGGCCACCATCGGCAGACCGACGACGAGCAGCGACTTGCCGGTGCGCTTCGCGACGTTGAACGCGATCGGGATCAGCAGCACGAAGCCGACTTCGAAGAACACCGGCAAACCGACGATGATCGCGACGAACATCATCGCCCAGTGGATGTTCTTTTCACCGAACCAGTCGATCAGCGTGGTCGCGATCCGTTCGGCGCCGCCCGATTCGGCCATCATCTTGCCGAGCATCGTGCCGAGACCGACGACGATCGCGATGTGGCCGAGCGTGCCGCCCGTGCCCGTTTCGAACGACTTGACGATCTTGTCCATCGGCATGCCGACGACGAGACCCAGGCCCAGCGAAACGATGATCAGCACCAGGAACGGGTAGATCTTGTAGCGCGCGATCATCAGGATCAGCGCGGCGATCGCGATCAGCGTGAATACGAGCAGCATGCTGCCTTGGACAGCCCCCATGTGGCACTCCTCCTTGAATTGTTCGAAACCGGGCGAGCTGTTGCGAGTATGCCCGGCTATGCAGGTCTCCGAAACACGGGGGGTACCCACCCCGTGAGGACGCTGAATTTTACTTATCTTTAGGGTCCGCGGATAGAACCGGTTCCATCAGCAAAAACCCTCGGTAAAACAAGCACTAAGCGCTTGCTTGCCGAGGGTCAAACCTTCATTTCGTACAAGTATTAACGGTGAAGCTGGCTTGCGGCTTGCGCGAGACGCGTGACCTCGGCCCAGTCCTGCGCGGCGAGCGCGGCCTTCGGCGTGAGCCACGAACCGCCGACGCACACGACGTTCGGCAGCTTGAGGAAATTCGGCGCGGTGTCGACCGTGATGCCGCCCGTCGGACAGAACTTCAGCGCCGGGAACGGGCCGTGGAACGCCTGCAGCATCGGCACGCCGCCGGCCTGCTGCGCGGGGAAGAACTTGACGATTTCGTAGCCGAATTCGAGCGCCTGAATGATGTCGCTCGGCGTCATCACGCCCGGCAGCAGCGGCAGGCCGGCGTCGAGCGACGCGAGGTGCAGATCCTTCGTCAGGCCCGGCGACACGCCGAACTTCGCCCCCGCGCGCTTCGCCTGCTCGCAGTGCTCGGGCTTCGTGATCGTGCCCACGCCGACGACGATGTCGTCCGCGAGCTGGCTCGCGCGCTGGATCGCCTCGAGGCCCGCCGGCGTACGCAGCGTGATCTCGAGCACCTTGACGCCGCCCGCGTGCAACGCGCGCGACACGTGTTCGCCCTGCTCGACCGAGTCGAATGCGAGCACCGGAATCACCGGGCCCAGCTTCACGATTTCAGCAATCGTCTTCATCAAATTCGCTCCTTGAAATTCATGCAGAGACGCGGACGGCCGCTTCGCCGACCAGCGCCCCGAAAACCGATGCGCCCTGCTCGGCCGGCGCGGCCGCCGCGCGGAACACGCCGAACAGTTCGCGACCGAAACCGACTTCGTTCTCCGCCTGATGCAGCGGCTGCGCGACCGGGCGAGCCTGCCACTCGGCGTCGTCGACCTCGATGTCGAGGATGCCGGCCTCCGCGTCGATCACGAGCGTGTCGCCCGTCTTCACCTTGCCGAGCGGGCCCGCCAGCAGCGCTTCCGGCGACACGTGGATCACGGCCGGCACCTTGCCCGACGCACCGGACATGCGGCCGTCGGTCACGAGCGCGACGTGGAAGCCCTGATCCTGCAGCACGCCGAGCAGCGGCGTCAAACGGTGCAGCTCGGGCATCCCGTTGGCGCGCGCGCCCTGGAAGCGCACGACCGCGACGAAATCGCGCTTCAGCTCGCCGCGATCGAAAGCTTCCTGCACGGCTTCCTGCGAATCGAACACGATCGCGGGCGCGGTCACCTTGCGGTGCTCGGGCGCGACCGCCGAAATCTTGATCACGCCGCGGCCCAGCCGGCCCTGCATCAGGCGCAGGCCGCCGTCCGGCTGGAACGGGTCGCGAATGCCGCGCAGCACCTTCGTGTCGTGACTCTCGGCCGCGCCGTCGACCCACGTCAGCTTGCCGTCGATCAGCTTCGGCTCCTTCGTGTAGTGCGACAGCCCCTTGCCCGCGACGGTCGTCACGTCTTCGTGCAGCAGCCCGCCTTCGAGCAGGTTGCGCACCAGGAACGCGACGCCGCCGGCCGCGTGGAAATGGTTCACGTCGGCCTTGCCGTTCGGGTAGATCTTCGCGAGCAGCGGCACGACCGCCGACAGTTCGTCGAAATCGTTCCAGTCGATCAGGATGCCGGCCGCGCGCGCGATCGCGACGAGGTGCAGCGTGTGGTTGGTCGAGCCGCCCGTCGCGAGCAGCGCGACGATCCCGTTGACGATCGCCTTCTCGTCGATCACATTGCCGATCGGCGTGTACTGGCCGCGCTCGGCCGTCAGGTCGAGCACGCGGCGCGCGGCTTCGGCCGTCAGTGCGGTACGCAGCGGCGTGTGCGGATGAACGAACGCCGAACCCGGCAGGTGCAGGCCCATCAGTTCCATCAGCATCTGGTTGCTGTTCGCGGTGCCGTAGAACGTGCAGGTGCCATGGCCGTGATACGCGGCCGATTCGGCTTCGAGCAGTGCGTCGCGGCCGACCTGGCCGGTCGCGAACTGCTGGCGGATCTTCGCCTTGTCGTCGTTCGACAGACCGCTCGTCATTGGGCCGGCCGGCACGAAGATGGTCGGCAGGTGGCCGAACTGGAGCGCGCCGATCAGCAGGCCCGGCACGATCTTGTCGCAGATGCCGAGGCAGAGCGCCGCGTCGAACATGTTGTGCGTGAGCGCGATCGCCGTGCCCATCGCGATCGCCTCGCGCGAGAACAGCGACAGCTCCATCCCCGGGTTGCCCTGCGTGACGCCGTCGCACATCGCGGGCACGCCGCCCGCGAACTGCGCGACGCCGCCGTTCTCGCGTGCGGCGGCCTTGATGATGTCAGGGAAATCCTTGTACGGCGCGTGCGCGGACAGCATCTCGTTGTACGAGGACACGATGCCGATGTTCGGCTCGCGGATCGCCTTGATCTGGAATTTGTCGCTGCCTTCGAGACCCGCGAAGCCGTGCGCGAGGTTCGCGCACGACAGCGCGCCACGCGCCGGGAACTTGCCCTGCGCGCCGTCGATGCGCTGCAGATAGGCGGAACGGGTCGATTGGCTGCGGGCGATCACGCGTTCGGTGACTTTCGCCATGGTGGGGTGCAGCGACGTCATGCTGGGCGCTCCTGTATGCCGGACGACACCGGCGGTTGGAATCGTGGGGACGGTCGAGTGCGTCGAACGAACGAAGCCAGTCTAGTAGAAAAACTACAAGCATGCAATGCGGATTCACATGCGCGCAACCCTTATTCCCGCCACCAGCAAGGCTTTACCTAGTGAAAACCCTAATCTTCAGCATTTTCCGCCCCGGAAATCTTTGGCGATGGAGCTAGCATTTTCATGTAGATTTTCTACAATTCGATTGCGATACACTCGCTCATCCGAACCCGATTTTCATTCGCCGTCCCATGCTGCCTCGCATTGAAGCGATCCGCGCCGACCTGCGCCCGTCCGAGCGCAAGCTCGCCGACTACATTCTCGCCGCGCCGCGCGAGGTGCTCGACCTCGCGATGACCGAGCTGTCGACCCGCGCAGGCGTCAGCCAGCCGACCATCGCGCGCTTCTGCCAGGCGCTCGGTTGCAGCGGCTTTCGCGAATTCAAGATCCGGCTCGCGCAGAGCGTCGCGCCGGGCGTGTCGTCGGTCTATCGCGACGTCGAGCCCGACGAGCCCGCGCCCGGCATCATCGGCAAGGTGTTCGACCGCACGATCGGCGCGCTGATCGAAGTGCGCAACAGCCTGTCGGCCGGCAGCGTCGCCGAGGCGATCGCGCTGCTGTCGAACGCGTCGCGCATCGAGTTCTACGGCGCCGGCGGCTCGGGCATCGCCGCGCAGGACATCCAGCACAAGTTCTTCCGGCTCGGCGTGCCGAGCGTCGCGTATTCGGACCCGCACACGTTCTCGATGTCGTCGGCGCTGCTCGGGCCGCACGACGTCGTCGTCGCGATCTCGAACACGGGCCGCACGCGCGATATCGTCGATGCCGCGCGCTCGGCGCTCGCGTGCGGCGCGAAAGTCGTCGCGATCACGCAGAGCCACTCGCCGCTCGCGAAGCTCGCGACGGTGAGCCTCGCGTCGAACGTGGCCGAGGAAACCGACGTGTTCTCGCCGATGACGTCGCGGATGTCGCATCTCGCGATCGGCGACATTCTCGCGGTCGGCGTTGCGCTGTCGCGTGGGCCCGCGCTGATGGAGCGCGTCGGCCGCGCGAAGGAAGCGATCACGCGGCGCCGGATCGACGACCCGACGAAGGAATGACGCGTACGACGCGCACATGAAAACGGCGCCCCGAGGGGCGCCGTTGCGCATCGATCGACTACCGGCGTGCCGCCGCCGGAAAGTTCAGAACGGCTTGATCACGACCAGCGCGACCGCCGCGAGCATGCCGAGCACCGGCAGTTCGTTGAACACGCGATACCACTTGTCGGTACGCTTGTTCTCTCCGCGCTCGAACACCTTCAGCAGGTGCCCGCAGTACGCGTGATAGATCACGAGCAGCAGCACGACCGTCACCTTCGCGTGGATCCAGCCCTGCCCCTGGCCGATGCCGATCACTAGCCAGAGCCACAGCCCGCATGCGAGCGCCGGCACGGCGATCATCGTCATGAAGCGAAACAGCTTGCGCGCCATCAGCAACAGGCGCCGCACCGCGGCCGGATCGGTCTCCATGGCCAGGTTCACGTAGATGCGCGGCAGGTAGAACAGCCCCGCGAACCACGCGGCGATCAGAACGATATGGAACGTCTTGACCCAGAGCATTGCCATCGGTTGTGCGCCTCGCTTTACTGACGGCCTTCGCCGTGCCCGAGCACGACGTACTTCAGCGACGTGAGCCCTTCCAGGCCGACGGGGCCGCGTGCGTGCAGCTTGTCGTTCGAGATGCCGATTTCCGCGCCGAGGCCGAATTCGAAGCCATCCGCGAAGCGCGTCGACGCATTGACCATCACGCTCGCCGAGTCGACTTCGCGCAGGAAGCGCATCGCGCGGTCGTGATCCTCGGTGACGATCGCATCGGTATGGTGCGAGCCGTAGTGGTTGATGTGCTCGATCGCGGCGTCGAGGCCGTCGACGACCTTGATCGCGAGCACCGGCGCGAGATATTCGGTGTGCCAGTCTTCGTCGATGGCGTCGACCAGCGGCCCGATACCGGCCTCGGCGAGCACCGCGCGCGCGGCCGCATCGACGCGCAGCTCGACCTGCTTGTCGCGATACAGCTTGCCGAGCGGCGGCAACAGCGACGCCGCGATGCCGCTCGCAACGAGCAGCGTTTCCATCGTGTTGCAGGTGCCGTAGCGGTGCGTCTTCGCGTTGTCGCACACCGTCAGCGCCTTGGCGAGATCGGCACGATCGTCGACGTACACGTGGCAGATGCCGTCGAGGTGCTTGATCATCGGCACGCGCGCCTCGTTGATCAGGCGCTCGATCAGGCTCTTGCCGCCGCGCGGCACGATCACGTCGACGTATTCGGTCATCGTGATCAGCTTGCCGACCGCCGCGCGATCGGCTGTTGCGACGACCTGCACGGCATCCTGCGGCAGGCCGGCCGCCTCGAGCCCTTCGCCGATCAGCTTCGCGAGCGCCGCGTTCGATTCGAGCGCCTCGGAGCCGCCGCGCAGGATCGTCGCGTTGCCCGACTTCAGGCACAGCGCGGCCGCGTCGATCGTCACGTTCGGGCGCGACTCGTAGATGATGCCGATCACGCCGAGCGGCACACGCATCTGGCCGACCTGGATCCCGCTCGGGCGGTACTTGAGATTGCTGATCTCGCCGATCGGATCGGCCAGCGACGCAACCTGACGCAGGCCTTCGACCATCGTCTTCAGCGCCTTGTCCGACAGCGTCAGGCGGTCGATGAACGCCGCATCAAGCCCCTTTTCACGGGCGCGGGCGACGTCGCGTGCATTCGCATCCTTCAGCGCCTGCGCGTCGCGCTCGATCGCGCGGGCCACGGCGTCGAGCGCCGCGTTCTTCGCGGCCGTGCTGGCGCGCGCCATCGCGCGGGAAGCGTGCCGGGCACGGCGGCCCAGGTCCGTCATGTACTGGTCGATATCCATCGTGTGACTCGAAAAGCGAGCCGCTTTGCGCGGCGTGAATTCGTGGGAAGCGTGGAGCGCGGCGGCAAGCGGGCCGCGCCAGCTATCGAAACATTGTAAGCGGGTTGCGATGCGTGCGCTGAAGGCCCGGACAGGGCTTAACGACGCACGCGACCCGCGGTCGGCGGTCGCTCGCCGCGGGCGCCCGCCACCGTCATCGCGAGCTGGAACAGGCCGTCCCACGGATCGGGCGGCGGATCGTCCTGCGTGCGGCGGCCCGGCGTGACGGCCGACAGCCCCTTCACCTGCCGGTCGAGCTTCGCGGCGAACGCGAGCGCCCTCTCGAGAACCGCTTCCGACACGCGGTTCAGCGCGGGGCCGACCAACCGCTCGCGCGGACCCCACACGCGGTTCTCGCGCAGCAGCGTGGCGAGCGGCTTGCCGGCCGTCGCGCCGCGCTTGATCCGCAACAGCGTGCGCAATTCCTCGACGACGGCCCACATCACGAGCACGATCGCCTCGCCCTCGCCCTTCAACCCGTCGATCATCCGCGCGAGCCGCGCTGCGTCGCCCGCGAGCATCGCCTCGTTCAGCTTGAAGACGTCGTAGCGCGCGACGTTCAACACCGCGTCGTGCACCTGCTCGAACGACAGCACGCCCTGCGGATAGAGCAGCCCAAGCTTCTGGATTTCCTGGTGCGCGGCGAGCAGGTTGCCCTCGACGCGCTCCGCGATGAACTGCAGCGCGCGCCGGCCATCGTCGCCCGGCGCGGCGCGCTGGCCCTGCATCGACAGACGCTGGCCGATCCAGTTCGGCAGCTGCGCGCGGTCGACCGGATCGATCTTCAGCGCGACGCCGCCGTTCTGCAGCGCGGTAAACCACGCGGATTTCTGCGTTGCCGCGTCGAGGCGCGGCAACGTGACGAGCAGCAGCGCGTCGGGATTGGGCGTCGCCGCGAGCGTCTTGAGCGCGTCGGCGCCTTCCTTGCCGGGCTTGCCCGACGGAATGCGCAGCTCGATCAGCTGACGCTCGCCGAACAGCGACATCGCCTGGGTCGCGCCGAGCAGCACGCTCCAGTCGAAGCCGCGCTCGACCGTATGCACCGAACGTTCGGTGAAGCCGGCCGCGCGCGCGGCCGCACGAATGCGGTCGCACGCTTCCTGCGCGAGCAGCGGCTCGTCGCCGTAGACGGTGTAGAGCCCGGCCATCCCCTTCGCGAGGTGCGGCTCCAGCGCATCAAGTCGCAATTGCATCGGTGCGTGCGCGGGCGATCAGAGCGGCGGCGGCGGCAGCGGCGCGCGCGGCGCAACGCCCGGCACCACGTCCTCCGGCGCCGGCGTCAGCGAGTGGACGATCGCAAGACGCCGCATCAGCTGGTCGACCGCATCGTTCTGCATGTCGCCGTACAGGATGTCGGCTTCCTGCGCCTTCGCATTCGTGTACTGATCGCTGTACGTCATCGCGCGGTTCAGCGCGATCGCGCTCGGCGGGATCAGCACGGTGCCGTCCTTGCTCGTCAGCGTGTAGTTCAGCGTATAGAACAACGCGTATTCCTGCGCCGAGCCGAACTTGTTGAGCGTCAGCGTGTTCTGGCCACGCGACTCCCACATGTGCAGCACGGCGTCGGCGTCGTCCGCCGACTTGACGATCTTCGTGTCGCTGCCGGCCTCGACGAGGCGCGTGAGACGCGCCTCGACGGGCGCCGGCGCACCGGCCACCAGCAGGTGCTTGAACGCGTAGTCCTGCTGGCCGCGCAGCTGGAAGCCGCATGCCGACAACGCGACCGCGCTGCCGACGGCGAGCATCAAAAACGATCTGCGGATCACCTTCGCTCCTTCTGTGTACGCCCGACGGCCGGCGGCCGTCAGACGACGATGTTCACGAGGCGGCCCGGCACGACGACGATCTTCTTCGCCGGCTTGCCGTCGCTGAACTTCGCGAATGCTTCGTCGGCCACCGCCGCCGCTTCGATCGCCTCGCGGCTCGCGTCCTTCGCCACCTTCAGCGCGCCGCGCACCTTGCCGTTCACCTGCAGCACGAGTTCGATCTCGGCCTGCTCGAGCGCGGCCTCGTCGACCTTCGGCCACGGGGCGTCGAGCAGCGGGCCGAATTCGTCCGCGTAGCCGAGCGCCTTCCACAGCTCGAACGTGACGTGCGGCACGACAGGGTACAGCACGCGCAGCAGCACGCCGTACGTCTCGCGCAGCACGCCGGGCGTCGCGCCCTTCGCGCCGTCGATCGCGTTCAGCATCTTCATCGCGGCCGATACGACCGTGTTGTACTGCAAACGCTGGTAGTCGAAATCAGCCTGCTTCAGCACGCTGTAGATCTCGCGGCGCAGTGCCTTGTCGGCGTCGCCGAGCGCGGCCGCGTCGAAGCCCGCGCGCGCGGCGAGCGCTTCGCGGTTCGTCGCGCCGAAGCTCCACACGCGACGCAGGAAGCGGCTCGCGCCCTCGACGCCCGCGCCCGACCACTCGAGCTGCTGCTCGGGCGGTGCGGCGAACATCGTGAACAGGCGCGCGGTATCGGCGCCGTACTGGTCGATCAGCACCTGCGGATCGACGCCGTTGTTCTTCGACTTCGACATCTTCTCGATGCCGCCGAGCACCACCGGCTGGCCGTCGGTGTTCAGCGTCGCGCCGACCGGGCGGCCCTTGTCGTCGTGCGTGACCGTCACGTCGGCCGGGTTGTACCAGGTCTTCTTGCCCGCCGCGTCTTCGCGGTAGAACGTCTCGTTCAGCACCATGCCCTGCGTCAGCAGGTTCTTCGCCGGCTCGCCGAACTTCACGAGACCGAGGTCACGCATCACCTTGGTCCAGAAGCGCGAATACAGCAGGTGCAGGATCGCGTGCTCGATGCCGCCGATGTACTGATCCATCGGCATCCAGTAATCGGTGCGCGCGTCGACCATCGTCTCGGCGTCCGGCGCCGTGTAGCGCGAGAAGTACCACGACGAATCGACGAACGTGTCCATCGTGTCGGTTTCGCGCTTCGCGGCCGCGCCGCACTTCGGACACGTGCAGTTCAGGAACGCTTCCGACTTCGCGAGCGGGTTGCCCGAGCCGTCCGGCACGAGGTCTTCCGGCAGCACGACCGGCAGGTCCTGCTCCGGCACCGGCACGTCGCCGCACGACGGGCAGTGGATGATCGGGATCGGCGTGCCCCAGTAGCGCTGGCGCGACACGCCCCAGTCACGCAGGCGCCACGTGACCTGCTTGTCGCCGAAGCCGCCGGCCTTCAGGTCGGCCGCGATCGCATCGACCGCCGCGCCGTATGCCATGCCGTCGTACTTTCCGCTGTTGACGCAGACGGCGACTTCCTTGTCGCCGTACCACTCCTGCCATGCGTCCAGCGAATACGTCTGGCCTTCGGCCGCGATCACCTGTTTGATCGGCAGGTCGTATTTCTTCGCGAACGCGAAATCGCGCTCGTCGTGCGCCGGCACGCCCATCACCGCGCCTTCGCCATAGCTCATCAGCACGTAGTTGCCGATCCACACCTCGACCGGCTCGCCCGTCAGCGGATGCGATACCGTGAAGCCCGTCGCGACGCCCTTCTTCTCCATCGTCGCGACATCGGCCTCGGCGACGCCGCCGCGCTTGCATTCGTCGATGAACGCCTGCAGTTCCGGCTTGCCCTGCGCAAGGCGCGTGGCGAGCGGGTGCTCGGCCGCGATCGCGCAGAACGTGACGCCCATGATCGTGTCGGCACGCGTCGTGAACACGCGCAGGAGTGCCTTCTCGCCGTCGAGTTCGTATGGGAAGCCGAAGTTCACGCCGAAGCTCTTGCCGATCCAGTTCTGCTGCATGATCTTCACGCGCTCGGGCCAGCCGAGGCCGTCGAGGTCGTTCAGCAGCTCGTCCGCGTACTGCGTGATGCGCAGGTAGTACATCGGGATCTCGCGCTTCTCGACGAGCGCGCCCGAGCGCCAGCCGCGGCCGTCGATCACCTGCTCGTTCGCGAGCACGGTCTGGTCGACCGGGTCCCAGTTCACGGTGCCCGTCTTCTTGTACGCGATGCCCTTCTCAAGCATCTTCAGGAACAGCCACTGGTTCCACTTGTAGTAGTCGGGCTTGCACGTCGCGATCTCGCGCGACCAGTCGATCGCGAGGCCCATCGACTGCATCTGGCCCTTCATGTAGTCGATGTTGTCGTAGGTCCACTTCGCGGGCGGCACGCCGTTCGCCATCGCGGCGTTCTCGGCCGGCATCCCGAACGCGTCCCAGCCCATCGGCATCAGCGTGTTGTAGCCGTTCATCCGCAGATAGCGGTACATCACGTCGTTGATCGTGTAGTTGCGCACGTGACCCATGTGCAGCTTGCCGGACGGGTACGGCAGCATCGACACGCAGTAGAACTTCGGCTTCTGCGAATCTTCCTTCGTCTTGTAGGCATCGGCTGCGCGCCAGTCGCCCTGAGCGGCGGCTTCGACGTCGGCGGGTACGTATCTCTCGTGCATGGTGTGGTTCGGACTAGGCTTTAAGCGGCGCGCCACGGGGCGGGCACGCGGAAGTGGACGAAATCGGGCAGCCCGGCGGCGGGAGCAGGCTCACGGTTCTCGGGCCTGCCTCATGGTTCCGGATATTCGCCGGGTAACCCGGAAGGTCTCCAGGTTACCCGGCGAAACCCTGCCAACCGGGCGGAAACGACGATTATACCGTCCGTGGCGGGCGGGACGGCCGGTCTCGCGGGCCGGCCATGCATTCTTGCCCGCCCGGGCGCGCGGGCGGCCTGCGCGTCAGCGTGCCGCGCCCGCGGCAGCCGGCGCGGCGGTGCCCGCCGGCGGCATGTCGGTGACGAAGCCGATCCGCGTGAGGCCCGCGGCCTGCGCGGCGCCCATCACCTGCGCGATCACGTCGTAGCGGGTCGCGCGCGATGCGCGCAGCCGCAGCTCGGGCGGCGCAGCGCCCGCGGCGGCGGCCCGGAAACGCGCCGGCAGCGCGTCGAGTGCGACGGGCGCGTCGTCCCAGTAAAGTTTGCCGGCGTCGTCGATCGACAGCGTGACCGACTGCGGCGTGTCGCGCGCAACGCTGGCCGCGACCTTCGGCAGGTCGAGCCGGATCGCGTGCGTCATCAGCGGCGCGGTGATGATGAAGATGACGAGCAGCACGAGCATCACGTCGATCAGCGGCGTCATGTTGATCTCCGCCATCGGCGCGGACGTCTTGTGGTGCTCCAGTCCGCCGAATGCCATGGTCGTTCCTCCCGGCCGCGCGTCAGGCGCCCTGCGCGCACACGAATACGTGCAGGTCGCGCGCGAAGCCGTCGAGTTCCTCTGCGAGCTGACGCACGAGCCGCCCGAGGATGTTGTAGGCGAGCACCGCGGGGATCGCGACGACGAGCCCGAACGCGGTCATGATCAGCGCCTCGCCGACCGGCCCCGCGACGTTCTCGATCTGCGCCTGCCCGCTCGCGGCGATGCTGCCGAGCGCGTGGTAGATGCCCCAGACGGTGCCGAGCAGCCCGACGAACGGCGCGGTGCTGCCGATCGACGCGAGCAGCACCTGACCGAATTCGAGACGCCGCTGCGAGCGCAGCATCGCGTGACGCAGCGCGCGCAGCACGCGTTCGCTGCGCTCCACACGCGCGGCGAGCGCGGCCGGATCGTGTTCGTCGGCCGCATCGCGCGCGGCTTCGGCGAGCGGTACGAACACGCGCTCGCGGTCGGCATTGGCGAGCGCGGCGATGCCGGCGTCGAGCGACGCCGCGCGCCAGAACGAGGCGAGCGCCCGCGGCCCCTGCCGCTTCGCGCGGACCAGCAGCCAGGCTTTCATGAGGAGGAAGCACCAGCTGGCGACGGACATCGCCAGCAGCACATAGGCGACGGCGTGCGTGATCGCATCGCCGCTTTCGAGGTAGTGGACAACGCCGGTGGGAATCGCCATCGGAGTTTCCCCGTGAGGGTCAGCGCAGGCCGAGCACGTCCTGCATGTCGAACAGGCCGGCGCCGCGCGCCGACAGGAAGCGGACCGCACGCAGCGCGCCCTGCGCGTACGACACGCGGCTCGACGACTTGTGCGTGATCTCGATCCGTTCGCCGATCCCGGCGAACAGCACGGTGTGATCGCCGACGATGTCGCCGCCGCGCACGGCCGCAAAGCCGATCGTCGACGGATCGCGTTCGCCCGTCACGCCGTGGCGGCCGTACACCGCGCATTCGTCGAGCGAGCGCCCGAGCGCGCCGGCAACGGCCTCGCCCATCATCAGCGCGGTGCCCGACGGCGCGTCGACCTTGTGACGATGGTGCGCTTCGATGATTTCGATGTCGTAGCCATGCGAGAAATGCTTCGCCGCGAATTCGAGCAGCTTCAGCGTGACGTTCACGCCGACGCTCATGTTCGCCGCGAACACGATGCCGATCTTGCCTGCCGCGGCCTGCAGCTCCGCCTTCTGCTCGGCGGTGAAGCCGGTCGTGCCGATCACGAGCTTCACGTCGTGGCGCAGCGCGGCCGCGACGTGCGCGATCGTGCCTTCCGGCCGCGTGAAGTCGATCAGGTAGTCGGCCTGCGCGAAGACGGCGTCGAGGTCGTCGGTCAGCTTGATCCCGGTTTCCTTGCCGAGGAACGCGCCCGCGTCCTGGCCGAGGAACGGCGAATCGGCGCGGTCGAGCGCGCCGACGAGCTGCGCGTCGGAATCGTTGAGAACGGCTTCGATCAGCATCCGGCCCATACGGCCCGATGCACCGGCAATCGCAATCTTCATGGCTTTCTACACGACAGGTCTAAAGGCGGGCGGCGCATGCCGCCCTGTTTCCGCTCGCCGGCCGCTTACTGCGACTGGGCCGGCGCGGTGAGCGGCTGGTTCTGCAGGTTGTCCGAACCCCGCGGGCCGACCGGCGGCGACGCCTCGTTCGACACGTTCGGCTGCGGCGGGCGATGGAACTGGAATTGCGGCTGGATCGCCGGCGCGGCGCCCGGCGGCTGGCCGCCCGGCACCGGCGCGCCACCCGAGGCCTGCGCGGACGGCGTGAAGCGGCGGGCGGTCGTGCCCTGCCCCGACACCTGGTTGGTCGCGCGGTTCGCCGCGCGCGCCGCCTGGGCGTTGGCATCCTGATCGACGACCGCGCCCGAAACCGGCTCGGCGGACGGGCTCGCGGCAGCGGCCGCCTGCGCGGCGCTCGCGGCAGCAGCGGCTTCGGACGCCTTCTTCGCCGCGGCCGCGGCCTTCGCCTTCTTGCCGCCGCGATCGCCGTCGATATCGGCCAGCAGGTCGAGTTCGGAAGGCAGGTTCTCGGCACCCGTCCAGCTCGCGAGGCGGTCGCCCGCGAACGTCAGCACGAGGTCGCGCTGCTGGACGACGGACGTCGAGCCGCGCTTGAAGTAAAAGAGGTAATCCCAGCGGTCGGCATGGAACATGTCCGACAGCAGCGGCGTGCCGAGCAGCGCGCGGACCTGCTCGCGCGTCATTCCGGCCTGCAGCTGCGCGGCCTTCTCCTGCGACACGAAGTTGCCCTGCACGACAGTGATCCGATAGGGCGTGATGCTCTGCGCGATGCGCTGCGTCACGCTGTCGTACGACGAACAACCAGCCAGCGCGGCAACGGCGGCGGCAGCGATGATGGCACTCCGCATGCGACTCCTCTGAAGGTGCGAAAGAGATTCCGGGAACATTTCCGTCACCGTGCAGGCCCGCGTCGCGGGCCGCGCGTGTTTCTGGAACGGCGAAAAGCCGGTAACATTGAAGCCCTGCATTGTACTCTAGGGATGCCTAGCCATGACCAATCCGACGGATCTCAAGAATATCGGGCTAAAGGCCACCCTACCGCGCCTCAAGATTCTCGAGATCTTCCAGCAAAGCCCGGTGCGTCACCTGACGGCCGAAGACGTCTACCGCAACCTGCTCAACGAGCAGCTCGACATCGGGCTCGCCACCGTTTACCGCGTGCTGACGCAGTTCGAGCAGGCCGGCCTGCTCACACGCAGCAACTTCGAATCCGGCAAGGCCGTGTTCGAACTGAACGAAGGCTCGCACCACGATCACCTCGTCTGCCTCGATTGCGGCCGCGTCGAGGAATTCTTCGATGCCGAGATCGAAAGCCGCCAGCAGGCGATCGCGAAGGAACGCGGCTTCCGGCTCCAGGAACACTCGCTCGCGATGTACGGCTCCTGCACGACCGAGAACTGCCCGCACCGCAAGCACTGATCCGCACGCTTTACGCCTGCGCCACGGCCCGGCCGGCATCTCGCCGTCCGGGCCGTGTCGTTTTCGGGATCGGAATGAAAAAGGCCCGCACGTTGCGTGCGGGCCGGTTCGGGAATGTTTCCGATCGTGAGCGGCGAGCCGTGCCGCCGCCGCGCGGTGAGCGGTGCGCGACGCCCGACGCCTTCGCCGCGCGTCAGGCCGCGCTCGCGCACGCCGGCGCGAATTCGAGCGCCCACGCATCGTCGAGCGGAATCTCGTCGCAGTTCGGCTGCGGGCCGCCGCGGTCGACGATCACGAAGTCGCTGACCGCGTCGAGCGCGAGCAGCGGATGGTGCCAGACGCCCTTCGCGTAATTCACGCCCTGCCAGCCTTCGGCGAGAAACGCGCGCATCGCGTCGGGCCGGAACTCGCCGGCCGGCGCGACGACGATCGCGTAGCGCGACACGGCCGCGAGCGGAATGAACGCCTGGCTGCCGTGCGGATGGCGCTCCATCAGCGTGATCGCGACCGGCAGCGCGCGCGGCTGCGCGCGAAACACGCTGACGAGCGGCCGGCCGCCGTCCGCGCAGACGTCGATCGTCGCGAGATCGTGGAAGCGCTCGGTCGTGCCGCCGTTGATCGGGAAGTGCCGCGCGCCTTCGAGCGCGATCACGTCGCCGAACGGCGCGAACGCCTCGCGGGTCAGGCGCTCGACGCGCAGGATGTGTGGTCCGCTCATGCCGATTCCTCCCTCAAGCCGGCTCGCCCCACAGACGCAGGCGCGACACGCCGCCGTCCGGGAAGATGTTGAAGCGCACGTGCGTGACGGGGCCGAGCGCCGCGAGCTGGTCGAACGTATGCACGTGGTCCATCTGCAGCTTCTGCTCGCCGAGCAGTTCGGCCCAGAACATCGCCTGCGTGACGAGCGAATCGTCGGTGCCGCCCGCGACCCGCGCGGCCTGAAGCGAACAGCGGTCGGGGAAGTTGCCCTTGAAGAACGCCGTGTCGACCTCGACGCGCCGGATGATCCCCGGCCGCGCCAGCGCGACGATCGCCCAGTCGTTGCCGGGCTCGCGGCGGCGCCGCGTTTCCCAGCCGTCGCCCATGTTCGCGCCGCGCCCCGGCATCAGCATCTGCGAGGCCGGACCGAAGTGCTGGTTGTTCGCGGCCACCAGGTAGCCGCCGTTCTCGATCGCCGCGAGATCGACGAGCTCGCCGGCCGGCACGTGGCGCCAGTCGCGCTGCGGCTGGCCGTATACGCGCAGCCGCGCGAGCCCGCCGTCCGGATACAGGTTCACGCGCAGGTGCGTGACCGGTTGCGCATCGTCGACGCTCACGTAGTGGTGCGAATTGCCCTGCAGCGTCGTCGCGGGCACGATCGTGCGCCATTCGGCGTCGTCCGGCGGCGTGTCGCCGTCCACCGCGCATGCCTCGATCGACGCGGCCGGCGGGAAGTTGCCGGTGAAGTGGCTCGTATCGAGATCGACGCCGTGAATCACGCCCGGCCGCGCGAGCCGGACCACGCAGAAGTCGTGGCCGGTGGTGCGCTTGCGGCGCGTTTCCCAGCCGTCCATCCACTTGCCGTGGTCGTCGTACTTGCCGGGAATGAAGACGGCCGGCTCGGGATTCAGCATGCGCTCCTTCGGCGCGAAGAATTCGTCGCTGGCGAAGAGCGCCTGCGCGCCCAGGCGCGGATCGGCGAGGTTCATGTAGCGCCGCGTGAAGGCCGGCGCGTTCGGATCGAGGATGGGGGCTGCCATGTCGTCTCCATTATCTTGATGAGGGCCGGCGCATCGTGGCGCCGGCCGCAGGAAATTCGTTCGCGCGAAGCGGTCGGGGAAGCCGCTTCGCGCGAGGACGCTCAGAGCGCGTGAGCCTGGTCGCCGGCGACCGGTGCGGCGCTGCCCTGCTCGTCGGCCACGTAGCGCAGTTCGCGGTTCAGCACGCGCGTCGCGCGGGCCCGGTCGATGTCGTTCTCCCACACGGCGACGACCACCGTCGCGACGCAGTTGCCGATCAGGTTGGTCAGCGCGCGGGCGATGCCCACGAACCAGTCGACCGGCAGGATCAGCACGAGGCCGAGCACCGGAATCGCGGGAATCGCCGACAGCGTCGCCGCGAGGATCACGATCGCCGACCCCGGAATCCCGTGCGCGCCCTTCGACGTGACGAGCGATACCAGCAGCACGACGATCAGGTCGTGCGTGGACAGCGGCGTGTTGGTGGCCTGCGCGATGAACAGCACGGCGAGCGTCAGGTAGATCGAGAAGCCGTCGAGGTTGAACGAATAGCCGGTCGGGATCACCAGGCCGACCGTCGAATCCTTGATGCCCATGTATTCGAGCTTGCTCATCACCTGCGGCAGCACCGCGTCCGACGACGCCGTGCCGAGCACGATCGACAGCTCCTCGCGCAGGTAGCGGATCAGCTTGAACACCGAGAAGCCCGCGATGCGCATCACGATGCCGAGCACGACCGTGACGAACACGATGCAGCTCAGGTAGAACACGGCGACGAGGTAGCCGAGCTGCTTGAGCGACGCGACGCCGTACTTGCCGGTCGTGAACGCGATCGCGCCGAGCACGCCGAGCGGCGCGAGCTTGATGATGAAGCCGATGATGCGGAAGAACACGTGCGACAGTTCCTCGATCAGGCTGTTCACGCGCTGCGCCTTGTCGCCGAGCAGCGACAGCGCGGAACCGAACAGCACCGCGAACACGAGGATCTGCAGGATGTCGCCCTTCGCGAACGCGTCGATCGCGGTCTCGGGGATGATCTTCATCAGGTAGCCGGCCGTGTCCTTCAGGCTTTCGGCGTTCTTCGCATACGACGAGAGCGAGGCCGCGTCGAGCGAGCGCAGGTCGATGTTCATCCCGACGCCCGGGCGCGTCAGCCACGCGAGAACGAGCCCGATGCCGAGCGCGATCGTCGTCATTACCTCGAAGTAGACGACCGCCTTCAGGCCGACCCGGCCGACCTTCTTCAGGTCGCCCGCATTGGCCATCCCGCTGACCACGACGCAGAACACGATCGGGCCGATGACCATCTTGATGAGCTTCAGGAAGCCGTCGCCGAGCGGTCGCAGCGATTCGGCGAAATGCGGGAAGAACGCGCCGAGCGCGACCCCGAGGATTAATGCGACGACTACCCGGCCAAACAGCGAATTGAGGAATTTCGACACGGCGCTCTCCCGATCCAACGGTTGCAGTTTCGTCTGTTCATACTGGTAAGACCAGTGATGTTATGGTGGATAGTAGGAAGCCGATATAGTCGCGTCAAGGACGAACAAAATAGGGATTTCCCGCGCATGCGGGGGCGGATCGTGGCTTTCCCGTAGGCCGGTCATGCATCGCGCGCGGGCGGATTACAATGCCGGTCAGACCGGCCATCGTTCACATCATGAAAAACGTTCCGCACACCGTGACCGACGCCGCCATCGCGACGATCCGCGACCGGATCGAGGCAGGCGTGTATCCGGTCGGCAGCCTGCTGCCGGCCCAGCGCCAGCTCTCCGAGGAGCTGGAAATCAGCCGCGCGTCGCTGCGTGAGGCGCTCTCCACGCTCGAGGCGCTCGGGATGCTGCGCATCCGCGCCGGCAAGGGCGTGTATGTCGAAAGCGCCCAGGCGACGGCCGCCCATCCGTGGCAGTTCGCCGAGCAATCGTCGCCGCCCGACACGTACCAGATGCGCTATGCGCTCGAAGGGTTCGCCGCGCGGATGGCCGCGCACGTCGTCACCGACGACGACATCGCATGGTTCGAGGACAACCTCGCCGACCTGCACGTCGCGCTGACCGAAAGCGCACTCGACGAAGCGTCGCGGCTCGACTTCGACTTCCACATGCGGATCATCCATCTCGCGGGCAACGCGGCGATCGAGTCGGTGCTGCGCAGCAGCGCGGACATCATGAAGGAAAGCCAGCGCATGCCGTTCTACCGGCGCGAGCTGCTGCTGTCGACGTGGCACGAGCACCGCGCGATCGTCGACGCGTTGATCGCCCGCGATGCGGCCGCGGCCGGCACGGCGATCGAGACGCACATCGCGAACGCCGCGCAACGCGCGGGCATCTTCTTCCCGACGCCGGGCGCCTGACGCCGCCGTCGGCCGGCGGTCCCGGCCGCCGCGGCAGCCCTTCTCCGGTCGTACCGGTCATCCCCCCGAAGGATCGCGATACGCGAGCGCACGCGCGATGAACGCGCGCGCCGCGACGCTGCGGTACGCGCCCTTGCGCGTGAGCAGCGCCGCCGTGCGCGACGGCAGCGGCGGATCGAGCGCCAGCGCGCACAGGTCGCCGCTCTCGCGCGCGACCGCGTCCGGCAGCACCGTCGCGAGCCGCCCGCGGCGCACGAGCTCCAGCACCGCGCTGACCGTGTTCGTCTCGATCGCGATCGTCGGCCGCGCGCCCTGTTCGATGAAGTACCGGTCGATGCTTTCCCGCGTCGCGAACGCGCGGCTCAGCAGCACCAGCGGCTCGCCGACGAGCTCGGCCGGGCTCAGCGCGCGCCGGCGGCGGGCAAGGCGGTGCGTGCGGCCCGTCACGAGCGCGAGCGGTTCGTCCCACAGCGGCAGCGCGTCGATGTCCGGCGCGCGCGGCGGCACGAACGCGAAACCCGCATCGAGCCGGTCGTCGGCGAGCAGCGCCTCGATGCGCTCCTGCGGCATCGCGTCGATCGTCAGCGCGACGTTCGGGAAATCCGCGTGGAACGCGTCGATCAGCGAGCCGCTCAGGTAGGCCGCGAAGGTCGGCATCATCGCGAGCCGCAGCGAACCGCTGCCGAGATCGGCGACGTCGTGCAACGCGCGCTGCCCCGCATCGAGCTCGTGCAGCGCCGCGCGCGCGTGACGCGCGTAGACCTCGCCGAATTCGGTGAGCTGCACCGCGCGGCCCGAGCGGTCGAACAGCTGCACGCCGAGCATGTCTTCGAGCTGGCGGACCTGCTGCGACAGCGTCGGCTGCGACACGTGCAGCACATCGGCCGCGCGCGTGAAGCTGCGCTGCTCGGCGACGGCCAGGAAATAGCGGATGTGGCGGAGTAGCATCGTGGGCGATGTATTGGTAACGCCAATGAATACCATAAGAATCCAGTCTTGGACGCTATGGTTCGATTTCCGCATCATACGCACATCCGCTCCCGCCCACGGCGCCTGGCCGCCGCACCGGAGCGGCCCACCCGGGCCCGCCCTCCCTTCGCCCGCCGCACGACGCGCCGCCGCCACCTCATCCGGACGCCGGCCACGCCCCGCCCGGCGCGCATCGGCGCATCGCCGAGCCGTTGAAGCCGGCCCCGACTTCCGCAACCCGCGTTGCCGACGGCCCGTGCCGCCGGCCGGCGCCGCTGTTTTTTTTCGCGACCATGGAACCGCATCACGACAACCATCCTCCCCTGACCCGCGCGATGACGCTGCTGTTCGCCTGCGCGTGCGGCATCGTCATCGGCAACATCTATTACGCGCAGCCGCTGCTCGCGGCGATCGCCCACAGCTTCGGCCGCCCGCCCGCCGAACTCGGCTATCTCGTCACGCTGACCCAGCTCGGCTATGCGGCGAGCCTGCTGCTGATCGTCCCGCTCGGCGACGCGGTCAATCGCCACACGCTGATCGTGCGGCTGCTCGCGCTCAACGTGATCGCGCTGGTCGCCGTCGCGTTCAGCACGAACTTCACGATGTTCGTCGTCGCGAACGTCGCGCTCGGCTTCGTCACGTGCTCGACGCAGCTGCTCGTGCCGTTCGCCGCCTCGCTCGCCGATGCGCGCACGCGCGGCCGCGCGGTCGGCACCGTGATGAGCGGGCTGCTGCTCGGCATCCTGCTCGCGCGCGTCGCGGCCGGCGCGATCGCCGACGGGTTCGGCTGGCGCGCGGTGTACGGAATCGCCGCGGCGATGATCCTCGCGCTGACCGGCGTGCTCGCCGCGAAGCTGCCGAAGGATCGCCGCCACGCACGGCTCGACTACGCGGCGCTGATGAAGTCGCTCGTCGCACTGGTGCGCGCGCAGCCGCTGATCGCGCTGCGCTCGACCTACGGCGCGCTCGTGTTCGCATGCTTCAGCCTGCTGTGGACCGGCCTCACGTTCCTGTTGAGCCAGCCGCCGTACAACTATTCCGAAGGGCAGATCGGCCTGTTCGGGATCGTCGGCGCGGTGGGCGCGCTCGCGGCGACGTCGGCCGGCCGCCTCGTCGATCGCGGCCACGGCAACGCGGCGACCGGCCTGTTCGCGGCGGCCGTGCTCGCCTCGTTCGCACTGATCGCGGCCGGCGCGCATTCGCTCGTCGCGCTGATCGCGGGCATCCTGCTGCTCGACGTGGGCGTGCAGGGCATGCACATCTCGAACCAGAGCGTGATCTATGCGCTCGCCGGCCACGCGCGCAGCCGCGTGACGACGATCTACCTGACGAGCTACTTCATCGGCGGCGCATTCGGGTCGTTCGCGGCGAGCGTCGCGTACGGCGTCGACGGCTGGCGTGGCGTGTGCATCGCGGGCGCGGCGCTCTCGGGCGTGCTGATCGCCCTGTGGCTCGCGTCGCAGCGCGTCGGCGCGCGGCAAGTCACGCAATAGCCCGCTTTCGCCCCGGCCAATGAAAAAGGCACGCTCCGCAAATCGCGGGCGTGCCTTTTCTGCATGCGCGCCGTCGCGCCATCAGCAGACGATCATGCCCCCTCGTGCGCGAAATCGATCAGCACCTTCATCGCACGCTGCCGGTCACCGGCCAGCTCGAACGCGCGATTCGCGTCGCGCATCGGGAACACGCCCGTCACGGCCGGGCTCAGGTCGACGCGCCGCGCATTGATCAACTGCACCGCGAGCGCGAATTCCGCATGGAAGCGGAACGAACCGCAGATCGACAGCTCCTTGGCGACCACGACGTTCTGCGGCAGGCTGACGTCGCCGCCGAGCCCGAGCTGCACGACGACGCCGCGCGGCCGCATCACGTCGAGGCCGTCGCGCAATGCGCGCGCATTGCCCGAACACTCGATCATCACGTCGAACGTCCCCTTGTCGGCGCCGTAGCGCGCGACCCAGCCGGTGTCCGTCGACGCGTTGATCGCGCGATCCGCGCCGAGCGCGCGGGCAACCTCGAGCGGCGCATCGACCACGTCGGTCGCGACGATCTCCGCCGCGCCGTGCACGCGCGCCGCCGCGACCGCCAGCACGCCGATGGGCCCGCACCCCGACACGAGCACGCGGCGGCCGATCAGCGGGCCGGCGCGCGACACCGCATGCAGCCCGACCGCGAACGGCTCGGCGAGCGCCGCGAGCGACAGCGGCACATGGTCCGCCACCTTCACGCACTGCGCGGCATCGCACACGAGCGCGTTGCGAAATGCGCCCTGCACGTGCGGCATGCGCATCGCGCTGCCGTAGAAGCGCATGTCGAGACACTGGTTCGGGAGCCCTTCCAGGCAGTAGCGGCACGCGCCGCACGGGCGGCTCGGATTCACCGCGACGCGATCGCCGACCTTCACCGACGTCACGTCCGGCGCGACCGCCGCCAACGTGCCGGCCACTTCATGGCCCAGCACCATCGGCTGCTGCAGCCGGATCGCGCCGAAGCCGCCATGCTGGAAATAATGGAGATCGGAGCCGCAAATGCCGCCCATCGCGACATCGACGCGCACCTGGCCCGGGCCGATCTCGCCCGCGTCCTGCTCTTCGAGCCGCAGGTCGTTCGGCCCGTGGATCACGAGACACATGCAACGCATACGCATGACGTTCTCCTATACCGCGCTGGTCAGGCCGCCGTCGACGAACAGCGTCTGGCCGTTCACGAAATCCGATGCGGCCGATGCGAGGAAAATCGCCGCGCCGCACAGCTCGTCGACGCGCCCCCAACGTCCGGCCGGCGTGCGCTTGCACAGCCAGTCGGAGAACGCCGCGTCGTCGACCAGCGCGCGGTTCAGCTCCGTCTCGAAATAGCCTGGCGCGAGGGCGTTCGCCTGGATGCCGTGACGCGCCCAGTCGGCACACATCCCTTTCGTCAGCATCCGCACCGCGCCCTTGGTCGCCGCATACGGCGCGATCGTCGGCCGCGCAAGCTCGCTCTGCACCGAGCAGATGTTGATGATCTTGCCGCGGCCGCGCGCGATCATGTGGCGCGCCACCGCCTGCGCGACGTTGAACACGCCGTCGAGATTCACGCGCATCAGCGCATGCCAGTCGTCCGGATCGAATGCATCGAGCGGCGCACGGCGCTGGATGCCCGCGTTGTTCACGAGGATGTCGATCGCACCGACGCGCGCCTCGACATCGTCGATCGCCGCACGCACCTGCGCGTGCTCGGCGACGTCGAACACCGCGTGATCGGCGGCGAAACCTTCGTCGCGGAAATGGTGCGCGAGCGTCGCGGCCTTCTCCTCATTGCGATCGTTGATCACGATCGCCGCACCGGCCTCCGCGAGCCCGCGGGCGAGCGTCAGCCCGATGCCGCGTCCGGAACCGGTGATCAGTGCGCGGCGGCCGTCCAGGCGGAACCGGTCAAGCGCGTTGCTCATGCGTGTCTCCTCTTGCCATCGAGCCGACCGCCGGTCGCGGCCGGTCTCGCGATGAGCGTATCTTCGGCGCTCGGCCGGGGTCGCGCCAATGGTCTTTTTTGATCCGGTTATCATGAAATCCGATCACCGTCTGCTGCCGCCCGCCCACCATGGAACTCAAGCAATTGCGCGCCTTCGTCACGCTCGCGGAAGAGCTGCATTTCGGGCGCGCCGCGCAGCGCCTGTTCATCGTGCAATCCGCGCTGAGCATGCAGATCAAGGCGCTCGAGGAAGATCTGGGCGCGCGCCTGTTCGAGCGCGACCGCCACAAGGTCGAACTCAGCGATACCGGGCGCGTGTTCCTGCCCGAGGCGCGGGCGACGCTGCAGCAGGCCGCGCGTGCGGAGCAGACGGCGCGGCTGTCGAGCCGCGGCGAGATCGGCACGCTGCGCATCGCGTTCGTGTCGTCGGTGCTGCCGGCGCTGCTGCCGGCCGTGCTGCGCACGATGCGCGAGCGCTATCCGCTGATCGCGCTCGAACTGAAGGATCTGCCGACACCCGACCAGATTGCCGCGCTGCGCGACCGGCGCATCGATTTCGGAATGATCCGGCTGCCGGCCGCGTATGCGGGCATCGACACGCGCGTGGTGCTCGAGGAGGGCTTCGTCGTCGCGCTGCCGATCGACCATCCGCTCGCCGCGCACGAGACGATCGCGCCGGCCGCGTTGCGCGGCCAGCCCGCGTTCGTGCTCGCGCGCCGCTACGCGCCCGGCTTTCACGACGACATGCTGCTCGCGCTGAGCCGCGCGGGCACGACGCTCGAGATCGCGCAGGAATTCGGCGAATTCACGACGATGCTCGCGCTCGTCGCGGCCGGGATGGGGATCGGGCTGATCCCGGCGGAAGCCGCGAGCCCGCTGCCGCCGAACGTGCTCGCGCGGCCGCTCGACCTGGCCGGGCACCGGACCGGCATCGGCCTCGCGTGGACCGACCTCGACAGCCCGTTGAAGCGTGCGTTCGTCGACGCGCTCGAACACGTGACGGCGAACGCCGGGCAATAAAAAAGCCCGGCCGGAAAAACCGGGCCGGGCTCGTTCGCCACGCAGACCGCCTTGCGGCGGCCGCGCGACGTGCGGGATTACTTCGCGTTCGCGAATGCGATTGCCGTATCCAGCATGCGGTTCGAGAAACCCCACTCGTTGTCGTACCAGCTCGACACCTTGACGAGGCGGCCCGACACCTTGGTCAGCGTCGCGTCGAACGTCGACGAAGCCGGGTTGTGGTTGAAGTCGATCGACACCAGCGGTGCGTCGTTGTAGCCGAGGATGCCCTTCAGCGCGCCTTCCGATGCTTCCTTCATGATCGCGTTGACTTCCTCGACCGTCGTGTCGCGCTTCGCGATGAACGACAGGTCGACGATCGACACGTTGATCGTCGGGACGCGGATCGCGTAACCGTCGAGCTTGCCGTTCAGTTCCGGCAGCACGAGGCCGACGGCCGATGCAGCACCCGTCTTCGTCGGGATCTGGCTGTGGGTGGCCGAACGCGCGCGGCGCAGGTCTTCGTGATAGACGTCCGTCAGCACCTGGTCGTTCGTGTACGCGTGGATCGTCGTCATCAGGCCGGTTTCGAGGCCGATCTTGTCGTTCAGCGGCTTGACGAGCGGCGCGAGGCAGTTCGTCGTGCACGATGCGTTCGAGATGACGGTGTGCTCGGCCTTCAGCACGTCGTGGTTCACGCCGTAGACGATCGTCGCGTCGACGTCCTTGCCGCCCGGCGCCGAGATGATCACCTTCTTCGCGCCGCCCTTCAGGTGCGCGCTCGCCTTTTCCTTCGTCGTGAAGAAGCCCGTGCATTCCATCACGACGTCGACGCCCAGCTCGCCCCACGGCAGTTCCGCCGGGTTGCGGTTGGCCAGCACGCGGATCTTGTCGCCGTTCACGACGAGGTAGTCGCCGTCGACCGACACTTCGCCCGGGAACTTGCCGTGCGCGGTGTCGTACTGGGTCAGGTGCGCGTTGGTCTTCGCATCGCCCAGGTCGTTGATCGCGACGATCTCGAGATCGTGCTTCTTGCCGTTTTCATAAAACGCGCGCAGCGTATTGCGGCCGATACGGCCGTAGCCGTTGATTGCGACGCGAATCGTCATGGTCTATCTCCTGATGGCTGAAAAAATTCGTTTCGTGCAGCTTCACGGTGCGACGCGCGCGGGGGTGGCGCGCGTCGCGAATGCTTTTAGGCCAGCACGGCCTTCGCGGTCTCGACGACGTGCTCGACGGTGAAGCCGAAGTACTTGAACAGCACGCCGGCCGGGGCCGATTCGCCGAACGTGTCGATCCCGACGACGCCGCCTTCGAGGCCGACGTACTTGTGCCAGAACGCGGTCACGCCCGCTTCGATCGCGACGCGGCGCACACCGTGCGGCAGCACGCGTTCACGGTATTCGGCGTCCTGGCGGTCGAACACGTTGGTCGACGGCATCGACACGACGCGGGCCGCGATGCCCTGCTGCGCGAGCGGCTCGACGGCCTTCATCGCGAGTTCGACTTCCGAGCCCGTCGCGATCAGGATGATCTTGCGCGCGACGATCTCTTCGTCCCAGTCCTTCAGAACGTAGCCGCCCTTCTCGATGTTCGCGATCTGCGCGTCGGTGCGCGGGTTGAACGCGAGGTTCTGGCGGCTGAAGATCAGGCTCGACGGACGGTCTGCGGCAACCGCGTGGGTCCATGCGACGGCCGTCTCGACCGTGTCGGCCGGACGCCATACGTCGTGGTTCGGGATCAGGCGCAGGCTCGACACGTGCTCGATCGACTGGTGCGTCGGGCCGTCTTCGCCGAGGCCGATCGAATCGTGCGTGAACACGAAGATCGACGGGACCTTCATCAGCGACGCGACGCGCAGCGCGTTGCGGCTGTAGTCGGAGAACGTCAGGAAGGTGCCGCCGAACGGCTTGTGGCCGCCGTGCAGCGCGAGGCCGTTGATCGCGGCGCTCATGCCGAATTCGCGCACGCCGTAGTTGATGTGGTTGCCGAGCAGCACGCCCGCGCCTTCCGGGTTCGCGCGGACCGCCTTCGATGCCTTCCAGTTGGTCAGGTTCGAGCCGGTCAGGTCGGCCGAGCCGCCGAGCAGTTCCGGCAGTGCGGCAGCCAGCCCTTCGATCGCCTGCTGCGATGCCTTGCGGGTCGCGACCGTCTCGGCGCGCTCGTTCGCGCCGGCGATGATCGCCGCGGCCTTCTCGGCCCAGTCGGCCGGCAGCTTGTTGGCCATCCGGCGCTCGAATTCAGCGGCTTCTGCCGGGAACTTCGCGCGATATTGCGCGAACGATGCGTCCCACTCGGATTCGGCACGCTTGCCGGCTTCCTTCGCGTCCCATGCCGCATAGACTTCCTGCGGGATCACGAACGGTTCCCACTTCCAGCCGAGCGCTGCGCGCGTCTTCGCGATTTCTTCCGCGCCGAGCGCCGCGCCGTGCACGTCGTGGCCGCCGGCCTTGGTCGCCGCGCCCTTGCCGATCACCGTCTTGCAGCAGATCAGCGTCGGCTTGTCCGACAGCTTCGCCTTCGCGATCGCCGCGTCGACCGCGTCGACGTCATGGCCGTTCACGTTCGGAATCACGTTCCAGCCGTAGGCTTCGAAGCGCTTCGGGGTGTCGTCGTGGAACCAGTTGACGACGTCGCCGTCGATCGAGATGCCGTTGTCGTCGTACAGCGCGATCAGCTTGTTCAGCTTCAGCGTGCCCGCGAGCGAGCAGGCTTCGTGCGAGATGCCTTCCATCAGGCAGCCGTCGCCGAGGAACACGTACGTGTGGTGATCGACGATCTTCGCGCCGTCACGGTTGAACTCGTCGGCCATCAACGCCTCGCCGAGCGCCATGCCGACCGCGTTCGCCAGACCCTGGCCGAGCGGGCCGGTGGTCGTCTCGACGCCCGGCGTGATGCCGTATTCCGGGTGGCCCGGCGTCTTCGAGTGCAGCTGGCGGAAGTTCTTCAGCTCTTCCATCGGCAGGTCGTAGCCGGTCAGGTGCAGCAGCGAGTACAGCAGCATCGAGCCATGGCCGTTCGACAGCACGAAGCGGTCGCGGTCTGCCCAGTGCGGGTTCGTCGGGTTGTGCTTCAGGTGGCGCGACCAGAGCGCAACGCCGATTTCGGCCATGCCCATCGGCATGCCGGGGTGGCCGGAGTTCGCTTGCTGGACGGCGTCCATCGCGAGCGCACGGATCGCGTTGGCCATCAGGGTGGTGGAGGCGGGAGACGAAGTCGTCATGTCGAGTCCGGAGAACGAGTCGAGGAAACGGGGGCACGGCGGCATCCGGAAGCTCGAGCGTCAATCGTTCCCGGCGCGCGGTGCGGCGCCTGACGGACGCGAAGCGGACGGAGCCTACGGACGGGGCTGCAAAGCTCGACATTTTAACAGATGGGCTGACATTTCCCTTGTCGGCGCGCGGTGTTCCGGCACGCTTTTCCGCGGAACCGCACGCCTCCTATAATTCAGGCGTCGGAACTGCCCGCCCCGAGCGGCCCGCCCGTGAACACGACCCTTCTCTTCCATCCCACGCCCGACGCCGCGTACGGCTTCCCGAACGCACGCCGGCTCGCGCACGTCGCGTCGCCGCACCAGCACATCGAAGTCTGGGAAACCCCGCAGCTCGGCCGACTGTTCACGCTGGACGGACGGCCGATGACGTCGGTCGGCGACGAATACGTGTACCACGAGTGCATGACGCACCCGGCCGCGCTCACGCATCCGTGCCCGCGCAAGGCGCTCGTGCTCGGCGGCGGCGACGGCGGCGCGGCGCGCCAGCTGCTCAAGCACGCGTGCATCGAGCGGATCGTCGTCGCCGAACTCGACGATGAAGTGGTCGGCATGGCGCGCCGCTATCTCGACGACGTGCACCAGGGCGCGCTCGACGACCCGCGCGTCGAGGTCGTGATCGGCGACGCCGCGCATTTCGTCACGTCGACCGTCGAGCATTTCGATCTCGTCGTGTTCGACCTCACGCCGCCCGATTCGCCGGCGGCCGGCCTCTATACGCGCGAGTTCTACGCGCGACTCAAGCGGATCCTCACGCCGTGCGGCGCGATCTCGCTGCATCTCGGCTCGCCGGTGTTCCACGCGGCGCGCATCGCCGCGCTGCTCGCCGACCTGCGCGCGAGCTTCGCGTTCGTCGATCCGTTGTCCGCGCACGTGCCGCTGTACGGATCCCAATGGCTGATGGCGATCGCGAGCGACACGCTCGATGCCGCCGCGCTGTTCGCGCACGACATCGACGAGCGTCTCTGCGCGCGCCGCGTGCAGGGCTTGCGCTACTACGATGCGCGGCTCCATGCGGCCCTCTTTGCCCTGCCGCGCGCGCTGCGCGATACACTGGGCGTTCGTCGCTGAGCGTCCCGGGCGGACGCATCGTTCTGCGGGTTGGTCGCGCGTTCTCCCGCGCCCGATCCGCGACGCCCACGCCCGGAACGATGCACGCGGCCCGCCGGCATGTCCGCGGGACCGCACCGGGCGCCCGCGCGCCAATATCCGTTGGACTGCCAAGCATGGGACCGGAGCAACCGCTCAAGCGCCAACACCGTTCGACAGGAGATTTCATGACCGATCCACGTCCGGCCAACGTGCCTTGGTTGACGCCTTACCTGGCCGTGCGCAATGCGCATGCGGCCATCGAGTTCTTCCAGGCCGCATTCGGCTTCGAGTTGCGCGACGTCCTCGACGAGGACGGCGCGATCATGCACGTCGAGATGACCTACCGCGGGCAACTGATCGTGATGTTCGCGCCCGAAGGCGCGTTCGGCTCCACCGCGCTCACGCCGAAGAGTGCGGGCGCAACCGCCCCGCAATCGTTCTATTTGTATGTCGACGACGTCGATGCGACCTGGCAGCGCGCGCTCGACGCGGGCGCCAAATCGCTGACCGCGCCGCAAGACCAGTTCTGGGGCGACCGCTTCGCGCAGATCGAGGATCTCGACGGCTACCGCTGGGCGCTCGCGCGCCGTCTGAGCGCATGAACGGAGCTGCGATACGCATGAGTGAAGCCACCACCACCGCGGCCGTGCCGCGCTTTTTCATCGAGGCGGCGCTGCGCACCGACGCGACGCTCGCGTTGCCGGCCGACGTCGCGCGTCACGCGCAAGTGCTGCGGCTGCAGCCCGGCGACGCGCTGGCGCTGTTTGACGGCAGCGGCGGCCAGTACCGCGCGCGGCTCGTCGAGATCGACAAGCGCAGCGCGCTCGCGCAGATCGAGGCGTTCGACCCGGCCGAGGCCGAGCCGCCGTATCGCGTGACGCTCGCGCAAGGCATCGCCGGCGGCGACAAGATGGATTGGGTGATCGAGAAGGCCGTCGAGCTCGGCGTCGCGGCGGTCGTGCCGCTGTCGACCGCGCGCGGCGTCGTGAAACTGTCCGGCGAGCGCGCGGACAAGCGCGTCGCGCACTGGCGCGGCGTCGTGCGCGCGTCGTGCGAACAATGCGGGCGCAACCGCGTGCCCGACGTCGCGCCGGTACGCGGCTTCGGCGCCTGGCTCGATGGGCTGCCGGCCGCGCCGGCCGACGGCGAGCTGCGGCTGCTGCTGTCGCCGCGCGCGAGCATCCCGTTCGCGTCGCTGCCCGACGCGCCGCCCGCGGCGGCCGTCACGCTGCTGATCGGCCCTGAAGGCGGGCTGTCGCCGGACGAGGAAAACGCGGCACGCGCACGCGGGTTCACCGCGTTGTCGCTCGGCCCGCGCGTGCTGCGCACCGAGACGGCCGGCGCGGCTGTGCTCGCGGCGCTGGCCGCGCGCTGGGGCGGCTGGTGACGAACCCGACGCGTCGCGACACGCGGCGCGCCGGCTCTCGGGGTCGCGACGCGAATGCGTCGCGCGGACGCAAAAAAGCCCGCGCGAGGCGGGCCTTTTGCCGGATCGGCCGCGTTCGGGCGGCCGACGGGTTCGCGCTTTACGCGAACGAATAGAACACGCGGAACGCGACCTTGCGCTCGGCCCAGAATTCGGCGGCTTCGCGGAACACGTCGAGCAGCGTTTCGCGCCCTTCCTTGTCGAATTTCTGCGCGATCGGCAGCCCTTCGAGGACGATCACGAAACCGGGCTGCGCGCCGGCCTTCGCGACCAGGTCGGTCAGGCAGTCGTACAGCGCATCGTAGTTCTTCCCGAAATGTTTCGGAAACAGGAACGACGTCGCGATCGTCTCCATCACTTCCTGCTTCGACTGCGCGGCGCCGCAATGCGCGTACAGGAAATGCTGGCCGAGCCGGTTGGCTTCGTCGGCGAGATCCTGCACGCGGAACGCGCGGATCGACTGCACGAGATTGGGTCGCACGGTCGTGAAAAGGCTCATAGGCTCCTCGTTCGATGAAAGCCCGGGCTCGGCTTCCTGTTGCTCCGGCGAGCCGCCGGCCTGTGCCGCCGCGTGGAGTTGCATCACGCGCTGAAACAGATTGCCGTCGCCGGCCGCGAACAGTTCCGCCGCCGCCGTATCGTGCGCGTAGATGGAGTCGCTCATTCCGTTCATCCCGAAGTCATTCAACAATACGTTTAAAACTGTTGTAGTGGTCGTCTGTGTAATAACAGTTGTCGATCCGGCGCAATGGCCCGCCGCAGACGATCCGGCGCGCGCCGCGATTGCGTGCGCGCGGCGTCGGCACCGTGTACTCGTGGTAGTAGCCGCGCTTCGCCTTCGGCAGGATCCGCTCGCGGTTGCCGAAAACGACGCCGTCTTTCTCGTACGGATAGGGGCCACCGGCGCCGATCAGGCCAAGCGTGGTCACGGCCTCGCGTGGCAGACGGGCGGTCGGGATCGTATCGACCCCGCCGACGGCCAAGTCGGCCGACGCGGCCTGCCGTGCGTAAGCGGCGGAAACCAGACTGCCCGTCGGTGTACCGACGATACCCATCGCGAACATCGCGAAGACGGACGCGAGCGCGCCGTTGCGGAGCCACTTGCGTGCCATGAACCAGGGTTCCCGCTGTTAAATCAAGTAGTTGACGACCAACCAAAGGCGTTAGCGTAGCGCTATTGTCCGCGCGAATCAATGTTCGTTTGGGAATCGAAAGGCTGGCCCCGCCCGGAATCGCGCATTTTTTACCGAAATAAGGCTACATTTATCTTACATGAGATAGAATATTGACGGCATCTCTCGTATGGCAAGACTTTGCCTCCTTGCCACGCTCGCTACCTGGAGTGGAGAGATGTTGCTGCTGCTTATGGGAAGCGCGTTTGCGCCCTGCCCGACGGCGTGCCCATTGCGGGCACGCCTCTTTTTGCTTTTGTTTACAATTTCGCCCGACGCGCGGCACCGGTTCGACCGTTGCCGCGCGATTCTTTCCGGCTCAGCGGGCGGCGTTCACGTCGGCGACCAGCAGCGCCGCCATGTTGACGATGCGGCGAACGGTCGCCGATTCGGTCAGCACGTGCACCGGCTGGGCCGCGCCGAGCAGGATCGGCCCGATCGCGATGTTGTTGCCGGCGGCCGTCTTCAGCAGGTTGTACGCGATGTTCGCGGCGTCGATGTTCGGCAGGATCAGCAGGTTCGCGTCGCCTTCCAGCGTCGATTCCGGCAGGATTTCCTTGCGCAGCGCGGCGTCGAGCGCGACGTCGCCGTGCATTTCGCCGTCGACCTTCAACTCCGGCGCACGTTCCTGCAGGATCGCGAGCGTATCGCGCATCTTCTGCGCCGAAGGCGCGTTGCTCGTGCCGAAATTCGAGTGCGACAGCAGCGCGACCTTCGGCTCGATACCGAACCGGCGCACTTCTTCCGCGGCCATGATCGTGATCTCGGCAAGTTGCTCCGGGGTCGGATCGACGTTCACATGCGTGTCGACCAGGAAGATCTGGCGGCCCGGCAGCACGAGGCCGTTCATCGCCGCATACACGCTGCAGCCCGGGCGCTTGCCGATCACCTGGTCGATGAAGTGCAGGTGGCGGTGCGTGGTGCTGATCGTGCCGCAGATCATCCCGTCCGCTTCGCCCTTCTTCACCAGCATCGAGCCGATCAGCGTCGTGCGACGGCGCATTTCCACACGGGCCAGCTGCTCGCTGATGCCCTTGCGCGCCATCATCTTGTAGTACGTTTGCCAGAAATCGCGGTAGCGCTCGTCGTGCTCGGTGTTGACGACCGTGAAGTCGGTGCCCGCCGTGAGGCGCAGGCCGTAGCGCTGGATACGGTGCTCGATCACCGACGGACGGCCGATCAGGATCGGCTTGGCGAGCTTCTCGTCGACGATGATCTGAACGGCGCGCAGCACGCGCTCTTCCTCGCCCTCCGCGAACACGACGCGCTTCTTCTCCGCCGGCGCGCTGCGCGCGAGCTGGAAGATCGGCTTCATCGTCGTGCCGCTGTGGTACACGAACTGCTGGAGGTGAACGCGGTACGCCTCCATGTCCTCGATCGGGCGCGTCGCGACGCCGCCGTCCATCGCGGCCTGTGCGACGGCCGGCGCGATCTTGACGATCAGGCGCGGATCGAACGGCTTCGGAATCAGGTATTCGGGCCCGAACGACAGGTCCTGGATCCCGTATGCGGTCGCGACGATGTCGCTCTGCTCGTGCTGCGCCAGCTCGGCGATCGCGTTGACGGCCGCGATCTCCATTTCACGCGTGATCGTCGTCGCGCCGACGTCGAGCGCGCCGCGGAAGATGAACGGGAAGCACAGGACGTTGTTGACCTGGTTCGGGTAGTCGGTGCGGCCGGTTGCGAGAATCGCGTCGGGGCGCACTTCGAGCGCCGCTTCCGGCAGGATTTCCGGCGTCGGGTTCGCGAGCGCGAGGATCAGCGGGCGCTCGGCCATGCCCTTCACCATCTCCGGCTTCAGCACGCCGGCGGCCGACAGGCCGAGGAAGATGTCCGCGCCGTCGATCACCTCGGCCAGCGTGCGGGCTTCGGTTTCGCGGGCGAAACGCTCCTTGTCCGGATCCATCAGCTCGGTGCGGCCCTTGTAGACCACGCCGGCCAGGTCGGTCACCGTGATGTTCTCGAGCGGCAGGCCGATGTCGACCAGCAGGTCCAGGCACGCGAGCGCGGCCGCCCCCGCGCCGGACGCGACGAGCTTCACCTTCTTGATGTCCTTGCCGACGACCTTCAGGCCGTTCGTGACGGCCGCGGCCACGACGATCGCGGTGCCGTGCTGGTCGTCGTGGAACACCGGAATCTTCATCCGCTTGCGCGCTTCGCGTTCGACGATGAAGCAGTCCGGCGCCTTGATGTCTTCCAGGTTGATCCCGCCGAAGGTCGGCTCCAGTGCGGCGATCACGTCGACCAGCTTGTGCGGGTCCGACTCGTTCAGCTCGATGTCGAACACGTCGATGCCGGCAAACTTCTTGAACAGTACGGCCTTGCCTTCCATCACCGGCTTCGACGCGAGCGGGCCGATGTTGCCGAGCCCGAGCACCGCCGTGCCGTTCGTGACGACGCCGACCAGGTTGCTGCGCGCCGTGAAGCGCGCGGCGTTCAGCGGGTTCTCGACGATCTCCTCGCACGCGTACGCGACGCCCGGCGAATACGCGAGCGCGAGGTCGCGCTGGTTGATCATCTGCTTGGTCGGGGCGATCGCGATTTTCCCCGGGGTCGGGAATTCGTGATAGTCGAGAGCGGCTTCGCGGAGCTTGGCTTTGGAGGAGGCTTGGGTCGACATGTGTCTCTTGACGTGCGGATTAGAATAACTGTTCGACGGCATTGTAGCGCCAATCGAAGGCCGCCAGACCGGCGATTCGGGTGCAACAGCCGCGACAAAAATGTACTGAACGGTGCAGGAACGGCGCCGTTCGCTGCGTACAATGCCGTTCCCTTCACCGCTTCCGGGTTCGTCCGCCGTGCCAGCCGCCTTGTCCGAGTTTTCGCTGATCGATCGCTTCTTCGCGCGCCGCGCGGCCCGGGGGGCGCGTGCGTCGACGCTCGGCATCGGCGATGATTGCGCGCTGATCGCGCCTCGATCCGGCAAATTGCTGGCCATTTCGACGGACATGCTGGTCGAGGGCCGCCATTTCTTCCCCGATGTCGCGCCCGACGCGCTCGGCCACAAGACGCTCGCGGTCAACCTGTCGGATCTCGCGGCGATGGGCGCCGAGCCGCGCGCGTTCACGCTCGCGTGCGCGCTGCCGCGCGCCGACGCGGCGTGGCTCGAGGCGTTCAGCAACGGGCTGTTCGCGCTCGCCGAGCGGTTCGGCTGCGAACTGATCGGCGGCGACACGACGAGCGGGCCGCTGAACCTGTGCGTGACCGTGTTCGGCGAAGTCTCGCCGGACGCGGCGCTGCGGCGCGACGCCGCGCGCGACGGCGACGACGTCTGGGTGTCCGGCACGCTCGGCGACGCCCGCGCGGGGCTCGGGCTCGCGCGCGGCGAATGGACCGCCGGCGCGAACGAAGCCGCCGCGTTCCGGCAGGCGCTCGAGCGTCCCGAGCCGCGCATCGCGCTCGGGCTTGCGCTCGCCGGCGTCGCGCACGCGGCGCTGGACATCTCGGACGGCCTCGCCGGCGACTTGCAGCACATCCTGACCCGCTCGAACGTGCGCGCCGAGATCGACGCGGACGCGGTGCCGCGCTCGGCCGCGCTCGCGACGCTGCCGCCCGACGTGCAGCGACGCTGCACGCTCGCCGGCGGCGACGATTACGAACTGTGCTTCACCGCGCCGGCCGCGGCCCGCGCGGCGATCGAGGCAGCGGGCGCGAGCGCCGGCGTTCGGGTGACGCGAGTCGGTACAATACACGCGTTGTCCTCGCCGTCGGAGCAGCCCGCGATCGCGTGGCGCGACGCCGCCGGCGCCCCCCTGACTCTCACGTTG
Source organism: Burkholderia sp. RF4-BP95 (assembly GCF_001521985.1). Classification (NCBI taxonomy): domain Bacteria; kingdom Pseudomonadati; phylum Pseudomonadota; class Betaproteobacteria; order Burkholderiales; family Burkholderiaceae; genus Burkholderia; species Burkholderia sp. RF4-BP95. Next base: position 202,872 of record NZ_LOSX01000008.1, read on the forward strand.
CACGGTTTCGACCACTTCCATGCAGACTGATCCGACCGCGCAATCCGCGGCCGCGCCCGGCGCCGCCCGACACGTGCCGCAGCGCGCCACCGCGCGCTTCATGCTGTCGCACCCGGCGCACATCGTGTCGCTCGGCTTCGGCAGCGGGCTCGCGCCGTTCATGCCCGGCACGTTCGGCTCGCTGTTCGGCTGGCTCACGTTCGTGGTGTTCAACCGCTACCTGACGGTGCCCGAATGGTGGGCGCTGATCGCGGTTGGTTTCGCGGCGGGCACGTGGATCACCGGTTTCACCGCGCGGAAGATGGGCACGTCCGATCCGGGCGCCGTCGTCTGGGACGAAATCGTCGCGATCTGGCTCGTGATGCTGTTCGTCACGCCCGCGACCTTCATCGGCCAGTTGTGGGCGTTCGTCGTGTTCCGCTTCTTCGACATGCTCAAGCCGCCGCCGATCCGCTATTTCGACCGTCGCGTGAAAGGCGGGCTCGGCATCATGGTCGACGACCTGATCGCCACGTTCATGACGCTGCTCGTGATCGCGTTCTGGCGCTCCGTCGTCGGCTGACCGATTTCCCGACTCCCGTTTCCCGACGCGCATGCCAACCGATTCCGTCGTCCATCAGCTTGCGATCCGCGCAGGCAACAAGCTGCGTGACGAGCACCTGTCGCTCGCCACCGCCGAATCCTGCACGGGCGGCATGATCGCCGCCGCGATCACCGACATCTCCGGCAGCAGCCAGTGGTTCGAGCGCGGCTTCGTCACCTACTCGAACCAGTCGAAGATCGACATGATCGGCGTGCCGTCCGACCTGATCGAGAAACACGGCGCCGTCAGCGAGCCGGTCGCGCGCGCGATGGCCGAAGGCGCGCTGCGCAACAGCCGCGCGCAGGTCGCGCTGTCCGTCACCGGCATCGCCGGCCCGGCGGGCGGCAGCGAGAAGAAGCCGGTCGGCACCGTGTCGTTCGCGTGGAGCAACCGGCTGCATACCGACGTCGAGACCCTCGTGTTCAAGGGCGACCGCGAGCAGATCCGCACGCAGGCGGCCACGCATGCGCTGCGCGGACTGCTGAAGCTGCTCGACGAACGCGAACGCTGATTCGCCGGCGCAGCGGCAGGGGCGGCCTCCGCCCGTGCCCGCCAGCCGGATCGCGTCGTGCTTCGCGACGCTCCCGTTCTAGTCCGCCGTGACCGGCAGGCCGGGCGCGTCCTGCCGCGCGGCCCGCGGATGCGGGCTTGGCGGTGAAAGGCCGCCCAGACGGGCGGCCCGTGTTTCAGCGATACGCGTTGATCGTATCGCGCGTCTTCTGCGCGGCGAGCGCGGCGGCTTCGGCGAAATCCTCGCCCTTGCTCGCGTACAGGATCGCGCGCGACGAGTTGATCATCATCCCGGTGCCGTCGGCGGTGCGGCCCGCATTGACGGTCGCCTGCACGTCGCCGCCCTGCGCGCCGATGCCGGGGATCAGGAGCGGCATGTCGCCGACGATCCCGCGCACGATCTCGATTTCCTTCGGGAACGTCGCGCCAACCACCAGGCCGAGCTGGCCGTTCTTCGCATTCCACTTGTTCGCCGCGAGGTCGGCCACGACCTGGTACAGCGGCCGGCCGTTGGTGTCGAGGAACTGCAGGTCCGACCCGCCCGGGTTCGACGTGCGGCACAGCACGATCACGCCCTTGCCTTCATGCTCGAAGTACGGCTCCACCGAGTCGTAGCCCATGTACGGGTTCACGGTGACCGCGTCCGCGCGATAGCGCTCGAACGCCTCGCGCGCGTACTGCTCGGCCGTGCTGCCGATGTCGCCGCGCTTCGCGTCGAGGATCACGGGCAGGCCCGGATGCTGGAGGTGGATGTGCGCGATCAGGCGCTCGAGCTGATCTTCCGCGCGATGCGCGGCGAAGTACGCGATCTGCGGCTTGAACGCGCTCGCATACTGCGCGGTCGCGTCGACGATCTGCCGGCAGAATTCGAAGATCGCGTCGGGCTGGCCGTCGAACTGCACGGGAAAGCGCGACGGCTCGGGATCGAGGCCGACGCACAGCAGCGAATTCGTGCGCTGCCACGCGGCGCGCAGCGATTCGATGAAAGTAAGCGGGGAAGACATGGCGGATACTCGCGGCAAACCGTTGGTAGACCGCGTATTTTACCCGCGTCGCCGGTGTCCTTCGCGCGCGGCGGCGTCGATGCGCGCATCGGACCGTTCGACGGTGAACGCGAAACGCCGCGTGAACCGCTCGCCCGGTGCGAGCAGCGTCATCCCGTGCGCGGCCGCGCCGCCCGGCAGGTTCACCGCATTGATCGGATGATCGACCGGCTCGAAGCAGAAGAAATGCTCGCCGGGCGGCGTATAGAGCACGTACGAATCGGCGTCGGCCGCGATCGTCAGCAACAGCCCGCGGCGCGGCCAGCTTACCGTCGCGTGGCCGCCCCAGCCGGTAAACGCATGATTGACGAGCGTCGCCGGCAACGGATACGCGACGCCGAACTGCCAGGCCGGCGGCACGCTCACGTGCCGCACCGGCAGAAAATCCGTGCCCGACAGCCACAGGCCGCCCGCGGCCGCGGCCAGCTCGGTCGCGTCGTCGCGCACGAGGAACGGATGCAGGCCGAGCCCGAACGGCAGCCGTGCACGCCCCGCGTTTTCGATCGTCAGCGCGATCGACAGCGTCGTGTCGTCGAGCGCGAACGACTGGATCGCGCGAAACGCGTACGGCGCGCCGCTCGCGCGATCGAGCGACAGCTGCAGCGTCGTGTCGGTCGCGTCGTCCACCTGCCACGGCGCGAGCCAGCCGTCGCCGTGAATCGGCAGCGGCTCGTCGCGGCGGTTGCGCGGCACCGCGACGCTGCGTCCGTCGCATTCGAAGCGGCCGTTGCCGATCCGGTTCGAGTACGGCAGCAGCGGATAGCACGCGAGCGCGTTCGGATCCGTCGCCGTTTCCGGGTGCTCGCACCGCCGGAACACCGGCACCAGCGCGCCGTGGTCGCCGCGCCAGTCGAAGCGCGCGATGCCGCCGCCCAGGTGCGGCAGCACGTCGAGCCGCAGCGACGCGTTCGACAGCGTGACGGCCGCCGCATGCGCGGCGCCGACGCCCTGCGCGAACGCGGCGGTCTGCGGGCCGGCGCTGACCGGCTGCGCGGCGGCAGCCAGGCGCGCGCGGCGCGACTGGCTCGTGGACGACGACGATGCGCGCGAGGACGTGGCGGTCATGGTGAGCTCCTTTCCTTCGTCGATGAAGCGATACGGGTCGTCGCGCGGTGCCGCGCGAACGCGAACCTCGGCAATCAGGCCCAGCCGCCGTCGACCACCACGTCCTGCGCGGTAATCATCCGGCTGTCGTCGGCCGCGAGAAACAGCGCCATGCGCGCGAGATCGTCCGGCAGCAGCTCGGCGTCGATGCACTGGCCGGCCTTGATCGCCGCGCGGCCCGCGTCGTCGAGCCACAGCCTGCGCTGCTTGTCGGTCATCACCCAGCCGGGCACCAGCGAATTCACGCGGATCCCGAACGGGCCGAGATCGCGCGCGAGCCCGCGCGTGAGGCCCTGCACGGCCGCCTTCGCCATCACGTAGACGGGGTAGCCGCCGTTCTTCAGCATCCAGCTGATCGAACCGAGATTGACGATCGCGCCGCCGCCGCGCTTCTTCATGTCGTCGATCACCGCCTGCGCGGCGAAGAACTGATGGCGCAGGTTCACCGCGATGCCCGCGTCGAACGATTCGGGCGTCACGTCGCCGATCGCGTGGCGCGTGTCGTTCGCCGCGTTGTTCACGAGCACCGCGATCGCGCCGATGCGCGCGCGGATCGCGTCGATCGCATGGCGCAGCGCGTCGATGTCGGTCAGATCGCACGGGATGAACAGCGGCGCGTGGCGCACGTCCGGCGCCTGCGCGAGGTTTTCCGCAAGCGCCTGGCCCGCGTGCGCGTCGAGATCGACGAACGCCACGCGCGCGCCCTGCCGCGCGAAGTGCTCGACGAACGCCGCGCCGATTCCGGTCGCGCCGCCCGTGATCAGCACCGCGCGATCCTCCAGGCTCGGGTAGCGCGCATAGCGCGCGTCGCTCGCGGCGCGCGGATCCTGCGCGGAAGTTTCGTTGGTCATGCGAATCGTCTCCGTGGAATCGGTCAGTCGCGTACGCCGCGGTTCTTCAACTGGTCGAGCAGCACGGCCGCGAGCAGGATCGCGCCGCGCACCAGGTACTGGTAGAACGCGTCGATGTTCAGCAGGTTCATCACGTTCTCGACGGTGCCCATGATCAGCACGCCGATCACGACGCCCGAGATCGTCGCGCGGCCGCCCATCAGCGACACGCCGCCGAGCACGCACGCGGAGATCACGTTCAGCTCGAAGCCCTGCGCCGCGTTCGGCTGGCCCGACGTGATGCGCGATGCGAGGATCACGCCCGCGAGCGCCGTCACCGCGCCCTGGATCAGGAAGATGTACACGCGCGTGCGTTCGACGTTGATCCCCGCGAGGCGCGACGCCTCGGGATTGCCGCCGATCGCGAGCGTGTTGCGGCCGTACACGGTCTGGTTCAGCAACACGCCGAACACGATGAAGCACATGAGCGTGACCCAGATCGGCAGCGAGACGCCGAAGAGCGACAGCCCGCCGAGCGCGATGAACGTATCCGACGACACGCCGACCGCCTGCCCCTTCGACACGATGAAGCCGAGCCCGCGCACGATTTCCATCGTCGCGAGCGTCGTGATCAGCGCGTTGATGCGCAGGTACGCGATCACCGCGCCGTTCACGAAGCCGATCGCCGCCCCGGCCGCGACCGCCGCGACGATCGCGACGAACGTGTTGTCGGTCGCATTCAGCACCATCGCGCACAGCACGCCCGAGAACGCGACGGTCGAGCCGATCGACAGGTCGAAGTCGCGCGAGGCCAGACAGAACATCATCGTGCACGCGACCATCCCGATCTGCGAGATCGACAGCGCGAGGCCGAGCATGTTGTCGATCGAGAAGAAGTGATCGACCGTCAGCGACATCGTCACGAACATCACCGCGAAGATCGCGATCAGGCTGTATTCGGTGAGGTGCTGCCACCACTTCTGGCGGTCGCTCTGCTGGGGGACCAGCGCGTCGGCCGACGGCTTCACGGCTGCGCTGGCGAGGTTTTCCCTGACTTGCATCGTTGTGTCTCCTGCTCCTGCATCGCGCGGCCCGCGCCGCGCTTGATCGATTCGAATGTCGTGCGCCGCCCGTGGCGACCTCACGCTGCGTCAGCCGCCTCGACGACGCTCGTCTGCGGCAGCGCGAGGCTCAGCACCGCATGCTCGTTCGCCTGCTCGCGCGGCAGCTCGCCCGCGATGCGGCCTTCACGCATCACGACGATGCGGTCGGACACGCCGAGCACTTCCGGCAGTTCCGACGACACCATCACGATCGCGCAGCCGCGCTCCGCGAGCCGGTAGATCACATCGTAGATCTCGTGCTTCGCGCCGACGTCGATGCCGCGCGTCGGCTCGTCGAGGATCACGACCTTGAGGTCGGGCTCCGCGAGCCAGCGCGACAGGATCGCCTTCTGCTGGTTGCCGCCGGACAGGAAGCGGATCTTCTGCCGCCGGTTCGGCGTCTTGATCTTCAGCCGTTGGATGAAGCGGTCGGCCGTTTCGCTTTCGGTCTTGCGGTCGATGAACAGGCCCGCGCGCAGCGAATGGCGGCGGCAGCTGATGTTGATGTTCTCCGCGACCGACGCCATCGCGATGATCCCTTCCTCCTTGCGGTCTTCCGGGCACAGCACGATGCCGTGACGGATCGCGTCGCCGGTGCGCTTCACGTCGATGCGCTTGCCGTCGAGCGTCAGCGCGCCCGCGCGCCGGCGGTCCGCGCCGTACACGAGCCGCATCAGTTCGCTGCGCCCCGCGCCGACCAGCCCGAAGAAGCCGACGATCTCGCCCGCGCGCACCGAGAAGCTCGCGGGTTCGCGCAACGCGGGGCCGTCGACGCCTTCGGCCGAAAACCGCACGTCGCCGAGCGCACGCGGCGCGTAGTGATAAATGTCCGCGATCTCGCGCCCGACCATCTCGGCGACCAGCCGCTCGCGCGGCACGTCGGCGAGCGATTCGTGCGACGCGATCTTGCGCCCGTCGCGAAAGATCGTGCACGCATCGCACAGCCGGTAGATCTCGTCCATCCGGTGCGAGATGTAGATCAGCGCGCGGCCCTGCGCGCGCAGGTCGTCGACGAGCTTGAACAGCACCTCGGTCTCGCGATGCGACAGCGAGCTCGTCGGTTCGTCGAGCGCGATCACGCGCGCGTTGCGCATCAGCGCCTTGCAGATCTCGACCATCTGCCGCTGCGCGATCGACAGCCGCCCGAGTTTCGCGTCGGGATCGAGATCGACGCCCATCGCGGCAAGCCGCTCGCGCACATGGCGCTTCGCCTCGCCCTTCCTCACCCAGCCGAGCGCATTCGGCAGGCGGCCGAGCAGCAGGTTCTCCGCGACCGTCAGGTCGGGCACGTACTGCAACTCCTGGTGAATCACCGCAATGCCGGCCGCGATCGACGCGGCCGCACTCGAAAAATGCACGGGCTGGCCGTCGACCAGCACGCTGCCCGCATCGGGCTGGTATTCGCCGCCGAGAATCTTCAGCAGCGTCGACTTGCCCGCGCCGTTCTCGCCCATCAGGCCATGCACCTCGCCCGCGTGCACGTCGAACGAGATGCCGTCGAGTGCGCGCACGCCGGGAAATACCTTGCCGATATTGTCAAAACGCAGTGCCGCTGACACGTCGTCTCCCTGCTTCCAGTTCCATCGATCGCCGGCCGCCGCATCGCCGCGGCAGCCGGCGGGCCGCTTACTTCGATGCGAGCCCCATCTCCTCGCGCACCTTCGACACGTTGTCGCGCGTCGCGAGCATGCCCGTCGTCAGCGTCAGCGCCGGCGGTGCCTTGCCCTGCGTGATCCACGCGTACATCAGGTCCGAGGTTTCCTCGCCGTGGCGCTTCGGGCTGATGATCACGGTGCCGTAGAAGCCCGTCGGCTGCGGCTTCTTGAACTCGTTGAGCGCCGAATCGGAACCGCCGATACCGATGCCGATCATGTTGTCCGCCTTGAAGCCGCGTCCTTCCGCCGCGCGCACCGCGCCGAGCACGGCCTCGTCGTTCAGGCCGTACGCGACCCAGTGCTTGAACTGCGGGTTCTTGGTGAGCGCGATGTTCGCCGCGTTGAACGCGTTCTCGGTGTCGGTCTTCGCCTGCGGCGCCGCGATCACGTTCGCCTTCGGGAAGCCGGCCGCCACCAGCGCGTCGGTCGCGCCGCTCGTGCGGTCGTGCGCGGTCGGCAGCTGCTCGTAGGTGATGTCGATCGCGCCGACGTCCTTCATGTCCCAGCCGCGCTTCTTGATCTCGGCCGCGATGCCGTCGCCGACCTGCTTGCCGATGTTGTACGCGGAGATCCCCATGTGCGGCACCGCATCGATCGGCTTGCCCGCGCCGTCGACGAGGCGGTCGTCGACCGTCATCATCTTCAGGTTGTGCGACTTCGCCTTCGCGACGATGCCCGGCCCGAGCTTCACGTCGGGCGTGCAGATGATGAAGCCCTGCGCCTTCTGCGCGGACAGGTTGTCGATCGCGCTCATCACCTTCTCGCCCGACGGCGCGCCGATCTTCACGAGCGTGAAGCCCTTGTTCTTCGCCGCGATCTCGGCGAACTTCCACTCGTCCTGGAACCACGGCTCTTCCGGCTGCTTCACTAGGAAGCCGATCTTGACCGGGTCGGCCGCATGCGCGACCGGGCTGCCGATCACCACTGCCGCCGCGGCGGCCAGCGTTACGAAGGTTCTGCGTTTCATCTCCAGTGTCTCCTTGTCTTCATCGAACGGAATGCAGCCGCTTGTTGGTTTCGACGCAGCGTGCGCGCGGCCGTCGCACGTGCGGTCTGTCGAATCGTTGCGTCAGTCGTGGTACAGCGCCGCGCGCCCGCCGTCGACGGTGATGCACGCGGCATTGATGAACGGCGCCTCGTCGGACGCGAGGAACACGGCCGTCATCGCGACTTCCTCCGGCTTGCCGATCCGCTTCATCGGCTGCAGCGCGAGCGTCTCGGCGCGCGCCGCGGCCGGGTCGGCCTGCGCGTCCCACCAGTCGCGCGTGAGCTGCGTCTCGATGTAGCCGGGCGCGATCGCGTTCACGCGCACGTTGCGCGCCGCGTATTCGATGCCCAGCGCACGCGTGAGGCCCAGCACGCCGTGCTTCGCGACCGGGTACGGAAAGCAGCCCGGGATGATCCGGAACGCATGCGTCGACGCGATGTTCACGATGCTGCCGCGACCGCGTTCGACCATCCCCGGCAGCGCCGCGCGGCAGCCGTGCCACACGCCGTCGAGGTCGACCGCGAAGCAGCGGCGCCAGTCTTCGTCCGTCATCGTCAGCGGATCGGCGAATACGTTGATGCCGGCGTTGTTCACCAGCACGTCGAGCGGGCCGAATGCGGCCTCGGTCTGCGCGAGCGCGTCGCGCACCGAATCCTGCCGCGTGACGTCCGCATGCAGCGGCAGCACGCGCGCGCCGTCGATGTCGTCGGCGATCGCCGCGGCCGTGCGCTGCGCTTGCGGGAAGTCGAGGTCGACGAGCGCGACGGCCGCGCCCTCGCGCGCGAACGCCCGCGCGATCGCGGCGCCGATTCCGCGGCCCGCGCCCGTCACCATCGCGACCTTGCCCGCGAGACGTCCCATCATGCGGCTCCGCCGCGCGCCGCGCGCAGGCCGGCCTGGAACGCGCGCGCGTTCGCCGCGGTCTCGTTCGCCGACTGGCCGGGCCGGTACAGCGCCGACCCGAGCCCGAAGCCGTCGGCGCCGGCCGCGAGGAACGGCTGCATGTTGTCCGGGGAAATTCCGCCGACCGGAATCAGCGGCACCGCGCGGTCGATCACCGCGCGCCATGCCTTCACGACGGCCACGCCGAGCTGCTCGGCCGGGAACATCTTCAGCACGTCGGCGCCGTTCGCGAGCGCGGCGAACGCCTCGGTCGGCGTCGCGACGCCCGGTGCGCTCGCGAGCCCGCGCTCGCGTGCACGGCGGATCACGGCCGCGTCGCTGTGCGGCATCACGATCAGCGTGCCGCCCGCGTCCTGCACGCGGTCGACATGCTCGGCGCGCAGCACGGTGCCGGCGCCGACGATCATGTCGTCGGGCAGCGCGCGGCGCAGCGCGGCGATGCTGCCGAACGGATCCGGCGAGTTGAGCGGCACCTCGACGATCCGGAAGCCCGCTTCGTGCAGCGCAAGGCCGTGGTCGGCCGCTTCGGCGGGTGTGATGCCGCGCATGATCGCGATCAGCGGACACGCGTCGAACGCGCGCATCAGCGCGGCGTGCGGCGTGTACGGTGCGGGCAACGTAAGGTCGGACGACATCGACAGTTCCTCTTCAATCGGTTCACTGGTCGGCGCAGACGGGCTCGCCGTCCGCGCGCACGAGCCCGGCGCGCGACGCGATCCACCACAAGCCGCGCTCCGTCGCCTGCGCGACGACACGCGCGTGCGTGCAGCCGAACACGCTCAACGCGTCGACGTAGCGCGCGCACAATCCGTCGTCGCCGATCAGCAGCAGCGGCTGGTTCGCGAGCGCGACGCCGCGTTCCGCGAGCATCGCGTCGAGCGCGTTCAGCTCATGGCCGATCAGCAGGCCGGACAGGTAATCGCCCTGCGCATCGGGCGCGAGCCGGTCGGTCAGGCCGAGCGTGCGCGTGCTGAAGATCGTCGCGAGCAGCCCCGCGCGCTGCGCGCCGCGGGCCACCGCGACACCGCGCGCGAATGCTGCGCGGTCGGGCGATTCGCTCGCGCGCATCGTGCGGCCGAGGATCGTGTGATCGCGCAGCGCCGCGAACAACTCGCCGGTCATGAAGGTCTGGAAGCGCTCGATGAGCCCGTCCTTCACCCATGCCCATTTCGCATGCGTGCCCGGCAAGCCGATCAGTACGCCTGAACGATCTGCATCAAGCATGGGATCGTTCGCGAGTGCGCCGAATATCTGCGTTTCTTCGCCGCGCATCACGTCGGGCAAGTCGCCCGTCGCGATCACGCCCGGCACGATCGACACCGTCGTGCCGCGCGACGTCGTCACCGTGACGAGCCCCGCGACGAGCGCGTCGGCGCCGGCCGGCACCTGGACGTACGGCGCCTCGCGCCAGCCCTGCGCGCTGCCGACCATCCCCGCTGCCAGCACCGGCACGCCCGGCGCGCGGTCGAGCCAGTCGCCGCAGGCTTCCTCGAACACGACGTCGAACGCACGCGCGCCGCCGGCCGGCACGTGCATCACGCCCGCGGCACGGCTGCGCGTGTCGAGCAGCGCCCCGTGCGCGTCGAACAGATACGCGCGCAGCGACGTCGTGCCCCAGTCGAGCGCGATCAGCGACGGTGCGGCGCAGGAGGCGTCCGGAGCGGTCCGGGTCGAATTGGTCATCGTTTGATCCTGCGGGTACCCTGCGGCGGGCTCCAGCCCAGTTCCGCGGAAATGGCTCGCGCTTCGCGCTGCACGAGCGGAATCAGTTCGTCCATCCGGTCGTGCGGCATGTACGGAATCGTGCTCGCGACCGATACGGCCGCGACGATCGCGCCCGACGCGTCACGGATCGGCGCGGCCACGCAGCGGATCGACGCCTCGTTTTCCTCGAGGTCGAACGTGTAGCCGCCGGCCGCGTAATGCGCCATGCGCTGCAGGAACGCGCTCGTCTCGGGCCGGTTGTCCGGCTTGAAGTTGACGCCGGCCAGCGCGCGCCGCGCGGCTTCGAACAACGAGCGCCACAGGTCCGGATCGAGGTCGAGCATCATCGCCTTGCCGATACCGGTCGACGCGAGCGGCATCCGGTGGCCGACACGCGAGCGCATCTCGAGGCCGCGCGTGCCGGGGATCTTGTCGATGTACAGCACGTCGTCGCCGTCGCGCACGCCGAGGTGGATCGTGTCGAGCGTCGCTTCGGCGAGTGCCTCGAGGTGCGGCCGCGCGACCGCCGTGAGCGGCATCTGCTCGAGCGCGATCGTGCCGAGCTCGATCAGCTTCGGGCCGAGCAGGTAGCCGCCCTGCACCTGGCGCAGGTAGCGCGCCTGCACGAGGCTGCTGACGAGACGGTGCGTCGTGCTGCGCGTCGTGCCGAGCGCGGCGCCGATCGCACGCATGTCGCGCGCGCCGTTCGCGATCGCTTCGAGGATCGCGAGACCGCGCAACAGCGTCTGCGTGCCGGCCTGCTGCGCGGCGAGGTCGAGCGGCGTGCTGGTCGCGCCGATGGTGTCGGTGAGCGGCGCATCGTCCGGCGTCGCGCGCCGGGCGTCGAGAGCAAGGGAATCGGGCATCTTGGTCATGGAACGTGCTTCTTCAGCGGAATCGGTGAAGCCGCTGTCGCGACGCCGGAACGAGGTCGGGCGTCGCGGCAACGCGGCGGTCGATGCACCGAGGAAAGCGCCCGGCGAACTTCATGGAATGTGTCTCCGTGTGCGTCGGGCGCCGCGCGATGCGTGGGTCCGAAGCTGTCGATGTGCTTCGGATTGTAGGAGCGCACGCATTCGCCTCCAATATTTGAATGCGTTGTCCATATAATGAGAAAAACCGGCAAAGTGCTGCGGCGGCCGTCGCGAAACGGCCGCGCCATGCGCACGGGGGCGGAACCCGACACGTCGCGGGTTCCGCCCCCGTGTTGGTCACGCGCGCCGCGCTTACTGCTGGTTCGTGCTGCGCGCCTGCATGTAGCGCTGCACGTCGGAGAACGACACGCGACCGCTACCGCTCGCGTCGATCTGCCGGAAGTGATTCGCGACATAGCCGAGGCCGGCCGCGCGCGCCTGCGCTTCGGTGATCGAGCCGGTGTTCTGCGTATCGGCCGCGCCGAACTGCCGCGCGAGCTTGCGCACCACCTGCGCGTGCAGCGCGGCGCCCGTCGTCTGCGTGCCGGCGGTCGGCTTGCGCGCGGCCGGCGGCACGTACGGATCGCCGAGCTGCGCCTGGCGCGCGCGCGCCGGGGTGGCGGCGTCGCTCGCCTGCGCGAACGCGGACACCGATGCGGATGCTGCAACGCCGGCGCACGCGAGCGCGGCGGCAACGACGATGAAACGTTTCTTCATGTCAGGCTCCAGTCTGGAATGAGGTCGTCGACGGCCGGCGAACGGCGCCGCCACGGGCGCGCGTCGCCAGGCCCGCACATCGCATCAGTGCGCGGCCACGTTGTAGAAAGTCACGAGGTCGGCTTTCTCCTGCGGACGCGACGTATCGTCGAGATAGACCATGTGTCCACCCTGATAGTCCTTGATCGTCAGGTTCGGTTGCGCGCCGAGCCGCGCGAGGTCGAGCTCGGTCTGGTAGAACGGCGTCGCGATGTCGTGATACCCGTTCAGCGACAGCACCTTCAGCGACGGATTCAGCGTCAGCGCAGCCGCGAGATCGGGAATCGTGTCGGGCATCGCGAGGCCGTCGTGCGTCCAGTCCCAGGTCTGGATCGCATTGCTGCTGAGCGAATACGCCGACTGCGCGCTGTACTTCAGCACGTTCGGCAGGTAGCTGCGGATCGTGTCGGTGAACGGCTTCGTGATGAACGTGCTCGACGGGTCGCCGTCCGCCGCGAGCGGGCTCGACGACGGCACGTTCACGCGCGCGTCGTAGCGGCCGATCAGCGTGCCCGGGATCAGCGACACCTGGAAGCTGTTGTCGAAGAAGGTCGGGACGACGTTGAAGTCCGCGTTCCACAGCGACTGCTTCACGCCGGTCGAATTCACCATCGTCGTGACGAGCGTCGGCGGGGGCGGCGTGTGGCTCGCGAGATACGCGTTCACGGCGGGCACGTAACTGCCGGCCGTCAGCTGGCGCATCTGGTCCGCATATTGCGGCAGGCTCGACGGGTTCGGGTTGTCGAGCTGGTAGTACGCGCCGACGGTGCCGTAGGACGGCACGAAGCCCGCGCAACTCACGGGGCTCGCCCCGTTGTTCGAGTTGCCGACATAGTCGCTCGCCATGTCGCAGTTCGCGTTGTAGTTCAGGATCGACGACTGCAGCACGATGCCGTCGAGCTTCACGCCGGCCGTCTCGAGCAGGTTCGCGAGCACGTCGGTGCGCGGCGTGCCGTACGACTCGCCGAACAGGTATTTCGGCGAAGTGTCGCGCTGGTTCACGGCGATGTAGCGCGTCACGAAGTCGCGGAACGCGCCGCCGTCCTGGTCGACGCCCCAGAACGTCTGGTTCGTGTTCGGCGCGATCGCCTCCGAGAAGCCGGTGCCGATCGCATCGACGAACACGAGGTCGGTCGTATCGAGCAGGCTTTCCGCGTTGTCGACGAACGGGAACGTCGACGCGTTCGCGTTCGGGTCGCCGGTCTGGATCCGCTTCGGACCGAACGAGCCGAGATGGAGCCACACCGATGCGGAGCCGGGGCCGCCGTTGTACAGGAACGTGACGGGCCGTTTCGCCGCGGGCTGGTTGTCGGCGGTGTACGCGACGTAGAAGAACGATGCTTCGGGCGCGCCCGTCTGCGGATTGCGCGCGACGAGGTGGCCGGCGGTGGCCGTGTAGCGAATCGTCTTGCCGTTCAGCGTGATCTGATGATGGGTAACGGCGGCCTTTTCGACCGCGGCGGACGCGTCGAGCGACGCGGTCGCGCTCGACGAATAACTGTTGGGATCGTTGTACGGCTTGTCCACCTGAGCGGCGGGATCGGCTGAATTGTCGGTACCTGCTGCGGAGGACGACGACACGTCGTCGTTGCAGGCCGTCAGAATCAGCGAAGAGAACACGACTCCCAACAACAGCTTCGCTTTGCTCGCTGGCATCGTTGCTTTCCTTCTCTCGAATGTTTTTTGTGTCGAGCAGCCGGGTAAGCCGCCCCCCGCCTCGATTGCGGCCGATAAGCCGAGGCGCTGGCCAATATACGTGAGCGGGTCGGCTTTGAAAAATTTGGAAATATTCGAGCGACGCGCGGTGCGGTGCACACCTTTCAGGAATGCTTCGATTGCCGAACCATTGTTTTTCGGCAGCCTTTCAACTGCTTTCGCGTTTACCCGGAAACACTAAAACCGCGCGGATTTCGTGCCATATCGGCAAACAAAATCCAGCGCGGGCGGGCATTGCTCAGTAAAGCGAAATAGACGAATTCGTCTAATGGATATGTCCCGAAATGCGGGCGACATGAATGCGCTGCAGCGCACCAATGGCGCGCCGGCGACGGAACGGACAATGTGACGGCGCGGGCGCGCCGCTCACTGCGATTGCGGAAGTTCGGCCGCGCCCATCCGGCGGGCGATCACGGCCGCGCGCTGCGCCTGGTACGCCGAGCCGCGGTGCGCGTCGAACCAGCGCGGCTTCGGCAGCATTACCGCGAGGCGCGCCGACTGCCACGCGCCGAGCCGGCTCGCGGGAATCCTGTAGTAATAGCGGGCGGCGGCCTCGGCACCGTACACGCCGCGGCCCCATTCGACGGAATTCAGGTAGATCTCGAAGATTCGCTCCTTGTCGAGCACCGTCTCGAGCATCCACGTGATGATCAGCTCCTGCCCCTTGCGGATGTAGCTCTTCTCGCGCGACAGGAACAGATTGCGCGCGAGTTGCTGCGTGATCGTCGAACCGCCCGCGACGATCCGGCCGCGCGCCTTGTTCTTCTCCCACGCCTGCAGGATCGCGTCGACGTCGTAGCCGTTGTTGGTCGCGAAGGTCGAATCCTCCGACGCGATCAGCGCGCGCTTCAGGTTGCGCGAGATCTGGTCGTACGGCACCCACTGGTGCTGGATCCGCGCGGGCGGATTGTCGCGCGACAGCCACCACGCGTCGGTCCGCATGAACGCGGTGGAACCCGGATTGATGAACGACCACAGCGCGATCTGCACGAGATAGAACAGCTGCGTCGCGAGCCACGCGCCCGCGAACACCGAACCCGCATAGACGATCCAGCGGGTCGGGCTGATCGTCCGCGTGCGCTGCGTACCGCTTACCGCCACCACCTGCCGCGCTCCGGTCAGGCCGCCGCGAGCGCCTGGCGCAGCGCGGCCAGCACCGGTGCGCCGTCCGGCCGCACGCCGCGCCAGATGAAGAACGATTCGGCCGCCTGCTCGACCAGCATCCCGAGCCCGTCGGCCGTGCGTGCGCCGAGCGACGCCGCATGCTGCATGAACACGGTCGGCTGCGCGCCGTACATCATGTCGTACGCGAGCGTGCCCGCGCCGAACGCGGCCGCGTCGCACTCCGGCAGCGCCGCGTCGAGGCTGCCGGCCGTCGCGTTGACGATCACGTCGTACGGTTCCGCACGCACGGTGTCCGGGCCGCCGCCCGACAGCACGCAGCCCGCATCGTGCGCGGCCTGCGTGAACTGACCGACGAGCGCCTCGGCCTTGCTCGCGGTGCGGTTCACGATCGTGATCGACAGCGGCGCGCGCTCGAGCATCGGCAACACGACGCCACGCGCCGCGCCGCCCGCGCCGAGCAGCAGGATGCGCGCGCCCGCGAGCGACACGCCGAGATTCGATTCGATGTCGCGCACGAGGCCGACGCCGTCCGTGTTGTCGCCGTAGATGCGGCCGTCGGCTTCGATGCGCAGCGTGTTGACCGCGCCCGCCGCGGCCGCGCGCGGCGACAGCGTATCGGCGAGCGCGTGCGCGTCGAGCTTGAACGGCACCGTCACGTTCGCGCCGCGCCCGCCTTCGGCGATGAATGCGCGCACGGCGGCCTCGAAACCGTCGAGCGGCGCGAGCCGGTGCTCGTAGACGATCGCCTCGCCCGTCTGCGCGGCGAACTGCGCGTGGATGAACGGCGACTTGCTGTGCGCCACCGGATTGCCGAACACCACGTAGCGGTCGGCGCCGCTCGTCGACGCGGCTGCGTTCATGATGCGCGTCCCTCTTCGCTCTCTTCGCTTTCCTGGCCGTTGCCGCTCGCGGCCTCGCCGCCTTCGACCGCCGCGCCGTCCGCTTCGGCCAGTGCCTCGGCCTCGGCTTCCGCCGACGCGTCTTCCGCATCGACCAGCGTGTCGTCGCCGCCTTCGGTCTCGTCTTCGTCGTCGGCCGCGTCGCCGCTCGTCACGGTCGGCGCGTCGAGCACGTTCAGCAGCCGCACCGACGCCTCGATCGTCAGCTCGTCGAGCGACATCACGTCGAGCAGCACGCGCGTGCCGCGCGCATGCACGCCGAGCCCCGGCACGTGCAGCAGCAGCGGAATTTCCTCGAGGCGCACCAGGTCGCCCTTCACGACGCTCGCGACGACCTGCTTCTTCTGCTCCTGCGCGAGCCAGCGCAGGCACCAGAAGTACTCCATCCGGCGCTGGTAGTCGGCGTAGGCGGTATAGGTGTCGTCGAAGCCCTGCACGACCGCGTACAGGTCGGCGTCCTTCGGCTTGAACGGCGCGGCGAGCTTCGCGGTGACGCCGTGCTGCACGCACGCGAGCAGTTGCCACTGGTTCACGAGGTCGACGTAGCGGCGCAGCGGCGACGTGCTCCACGCGTACTGCGCGACGCCGAGGCCTTCGTGCGGCGCGGCCGTCGTCTGCATCCGCGTGCGCTTCGGGCCCGGCGCGCCGAAACCGCGCTGCGAGCGATAGATGCCGGGCACCGTGTGATCGTGCAGGAACGCGCCCCACGTCGAGTTCGCGAGGATCGCGAGCTCCGACACGATCAGGTCGAGCGGCGACCCGCGGCGACGCGGCGTGATCGTCACGTGCTCGCCTTCGACGTAGAAGTTGTAGTCGGTGTTGCGCTGCACTTCGCGCTTCAGGCCGTAGCCCGCGCGCGCGACCTGGCGCTTCTCGAACAGCGCCTGCGCGAGCGGCCACAGCACGGCGATGTCGTCCTTGTGCGGGTAGTCGCCGGTGCCGGCCGCGAGCGTCTCTTCGTTGACGAGCTCGTCGAGCGTGTTGTGGCGCAGGTTGTTCTTCACGAACACGAGTTCGGCACGCGTCTCGTTCGCGACGATCTCCTGCGTCTCGCGGTTGACGATGATGTACAGCGACAGCGCCGGGCGGTAATCGCCTTCCTTCAGCGTGAACACGTCGACGACGTCGTCCGGCAGCATCGTGATCTTGTCGCCCGGCATGTAGACGGTCGACAGGCGCGCGCGCGCGATCGCGTCGACCGCGTCGCCGCGGACGATGCCGAGCGCCGGCGCCGCGATGTGCACGCCAATCCGCACGCGACCGTCGGACAGGTGTTCGACCGAGAACGCGTCGTCGATTTCGGTCGTCGTGATGTCGTCGATCGAGAACGCCTCGACGTCCGCGCGCGGCAGGTCGTCCGGCAGCGGGCCGACCGTGACGGCGGGAAAGCCCGTGCCGTGCGGGAAGAATTCCGCGAGGAAGCGCGCCTCGTGCAGCGCGCGCGGCGACGCGATGCCGCCGCAGTCGAGCATCAGCCGCGCCGGCGACACGCCGCGCGCCCCGGCGGCCGCTTCCATCGCCTTGTATTCGATCGCGTTCTTGTCCGGCCGCGTCAGCAGCCCGAGCACCTTGCCCGCGAATGCCTCCGGCAGCTTGCCGGCCTTCAGTTCCTCTTCATACTGCGCCTGGACGAGCGCCTGCTGGCGCTTGCGCTCGAGCGACGCGAGCGCCATCTTGAGCTGCTCTTCCGGCGCGCGCTGATACTGGCCGCGCCCCTTGCGTCGGAAGTAGACGGGCGAGCCGTGCAGCCGCAGCACCAGCGCCGCGCGCTCGACCGGGCCGTAGGTCGCGCCGAAATATTCCGAGGCGAGCGCCGTATATGCGAATTCCTCGGCCGGCGCGCATTCCCACAGGAAGTCCAGGTCGATCTGTTGCGCGGCCGTATCGGCTTCTTGCATCAGCTCGCTCGCGGCCGGCTTCTCGAATTCGATCAGCACGTCCTTTGCACGGACGTTCGCACGCCGCCCGCCGGGCAACTCGACCTGAAATGCGTCGCCCTGGCGCGACAGCACGCTGCCCGCCTTGAAACTGCCCGATTCCTCGAAGAAAACGTTCACTCAGTACTCTCGTTCAGACTGCCGGGCGCCGCATCGGCGGCGCCGCATGATGATGGGAATTCGATCGGCATGACGCCGGGTTCATGACGTTCTTTCGTCGCAAAAGGCGAGAACGTCGTCGACATAGTCGGCAAATTCGCTGATTCCATGATCGCTGCCTTCGATCACGCGCGTTTTCGCGCCCGGGTAATGGGCGAGCATCTCGCGATAGTCCAGCACTTCGTCGCCCGTCGCCGCGAACAGATAGTAGCGTTCGGGCCGCGAAATCGCCGGCACGCGCAGCGCATCGAGCTCGTGCAGGTGATGGCGTTCGACGACGATCGACCCGCCGCCGTGCCACAGCGGCTGCTCGCCCAGATACTGCTCGAGATCGCGCTGCGGCACGATCGCCGGATTCAGCACCACCGCCTTCCAGCCGTGCTTTTCGGCGAGCCAGGTTGCGTAGTAGCCGCCGAGCGAGCTGCCGATCACCGTCACGTCGCGCGTACCGGCCACCTCGGCTTCCGCGACGGCGATCGCCTCGAGCGGCGACACCGACAGCGACGGGCAGCGCCATTCGTGCGTGCGGCCGAGTTCGGCCATGCGCGCGGCGAGGAGCCGCGACTTCTGCGACTCCGGCGACGACCGGAATCCGTGCAGGTACAGGATCACGCGCGGCTCCCGAGCGCGTCGAGCAGCTTCTGGTGCACGCCGCCGAAGCCGCCATTGCTCATTACGAGCACGTGGTCGCCCGGGCGCGCGGCCTCGACGACCGACTTCACCAGCAGGTGAAGATCGTCAAATGCGCGGGCCTTGTCGCCGAGCGGCGCGAGCGCGTCGCCGAGGTTCCAGCCGAGCGCGTCGCGCCCGGTCGGGGCGCCGTAGCCGAACACCAGGTCGGCGTCGGCGAGGCTTGCCGGCAGTTGCGCCTTCATCACGCCGAGCTTCATCGTGTTCGAACGCGGCTCGAGCACGGCGAGAATGCGGGAATTTTGACGGCCGATGCGCGCACGAAGACCGGCGATCGTCGTTTCGATCGCGGTCGGATGGTGCGCGAAGTCGTCGTAGACGGTCACGCCGTCCACGCTGCCGCGCACTTCCATGCGCCGCTTCACGTTGCGGAACGATGCGAGGGATTCGGCGGCCTGCGCGGGCGGTACGCCGACGTGGCGCGCGGCGGCGATCGCCGCGAGCGCGTTCATCCGGTTGTGGTCGCCCTGTACCTGCCACGCGACTTCACCGACGCGCTCGGCCTGCGAATACACCGCGAAACGCTCGTCGACCGGCACGCCGTCCTCGGCAGGCAGCGCCTGCCAGCCGCCGTCGACGCCGAAGCGCTCGACCTCGCTCCAGCAGCCGCGCGCGAGCACGCGCTCCAGCGCGTCCGAGCGGCCGTTGGTCACGATCCGGCCGACGCCCGGCACGGTGCGCACGAGGTGATGGAATTGCGTTTCGATCGCGGCGAGATCCGGGAAGATGTCGGCGTGATCGAATTCGAGATTGTTGAGCACCGCGGTGCGCGGCCGGTAGTGGACGAACTTCGAGCGCTTGTCGAAGAACGCCGTGTCGTATTCGTCGGCCTCGATCACGAAGAAACTCGAATCGGTCAGCCGCGCCGACACGCCGAAGTTCAGCGGCACGCCGCCGATCAGGAAGCCCGGGTTCAGGCCGGCATCTTCCAGCAGCCACGCGAGCATCGACGACGTGGTCGTCTTGCCGTGCGTGCCCGCGACCGCCAGCACCCATTTGCCGGCCAGCACGTGCTCGCCGAGCCATTGCGGGCCCGATACATACGGCAGGCCGCGATCGAGGATCGCCTCCATCAGCGGGTTGCCGCGCGTGACGACGTTGCCGATCACGAACAGGTCGGGCTTCAGGTCGATCTGCTCGGCGCCGTAGCCCTCGATCAGCGTGATGCCCTGCGCCTCGAGCTGCGTGCTCATCGGCGGATAGACGCCCGCGTCGCAACCCGTCACCGTGTGGCCCGCCTCGCGCGCGAGCACGGCGAGACCGCCCATGAAGGTGCCGCAGATGCCAAGAATGTGGATGTGCATAGATGAATGCTTTCGCGCCGCCGGGCGCCGTCGATTCGGAAAGGAAGGTCCGCGGCACGCCGGACAGGCCGCCCGGCCAACGACTTTCGCCGCGACACAAAGACCGTCATTGTAACTGACGGCCCGCCCTGCCCGGCGGCCCGAACGATGGATCCGAACGCCGCGCGGCGCGGCGGGCGGCACCCGGCCGCACCGCGTTCGGCCGTGGCGGCGATCGAGTATGATTGCCGGATCATGTCTCGCAAACCTCTTGTCGACCCGCGGCGCGCCCGCGAGGAAATTGCCCAGTCCGCCGCCCGCCTGATCGCGGAAGACGGCCTCGATTACGCCGGCGCGAAACGCAAGGCCGCGCGCCAGCTGTTCGGCGATACGCGCGTTGCCGGCGAATGGCTGCCGGATAACGACCTGATCGAGGAAGAACTGCGCGAGTACCTCGCCCTGTTCCAGAGCGACACGCAGCCGGACGAACTGCGCCGCCTGCGCGAGATCGCGCTCGACTGGATGCGCCGGCTCGTCGAGTTCAATCCGTACGTGACGGGCGCGGTGCTGAACGGCACCGCGAACGCGCATTCGGACATCCATTTGCAGATATTCACCGACAACCCGAAGGACGTCGCGATCTACCTGCTGAACCAGAACGTTCAGTACGACGTGTCCGAAACGCGGCATTTCGCCGGTCGCGCCGACGTCGAGACGCTCAGCTTCCTGTGGCGCCCGCGGCGCGACGTGGACGCGATCGGCATTCACGTCGCGCTCTACGCGAGCGACGACCTGCGCGGCGCGGTCAAGGCCGACGCCCGCGGCCGGGTCGCCCGCGCCGACGCCACCGTGTTGCGCGCGCTGCTCGAGGCCAGCAACGCCCCTTCCGAACCGGAATGATTCAACGATGATGATGAAACGCATGTTGGCGCTCGCGGTGGTCGCGGCCGCCGCCGTCGCCGGCGGGCTCGCCGCCGGCCATTGGTTCCGCGGCGGCAGCGCCGATGACGGCGTCGCCGTCGCCGCCTCCACAGCGAAAGGCAGCCCGGTCGACCAGCTGTGGGCCGCGTCGCTGACCGGCGTTGACGGCAAGCCAGCGTCGCTCGCTTCCTTCAAGGGCCAGAAGGTCGTGGTCAATTTCTGGGCGTCGTGGTGCGGCCCGTGCGTCGAAGAGATGCCGGAGCTCGTCGCGCTGTCGCACCAATACAAGCAGAAGGGGATCCGTTTCATCGGGATCGGCGTCGATTCCGACCAGAACGTGAAGAACTTTCTGCAGAAGGTGAAGGTCGACTATCCGGTTTTCGTCAGCGGTTATGCGGGTGCGGATCTGGCCCGCAATTTTGGAAATACCGCCGGCGCGCTGCCGTTTACGGTCGTCATCGACGAAACCGGCAAGATTCGCGAGACAAAATTGGGACAAATCCAACCGGCCGAGCTGAAAAAGACCCTCGACGCGTTGTGATCGCCCTGAACGGCTGCCTGCGCGTTGGCGGCGATTTGTGCGTCGATCGGCGCAATTTCACGGGAATTCGCCGATACTTTGCGGCCGCACCGGTAATTCTTGCAGGTCCGGCGCGCGCGGCCGTTCGGCAAAACTAGACAAATTTCTCTAAATAGCGCTAAAGTTCGCGCAATTCCGCAGAAATAGAAGCGACCATGACACGATTGCTGGTGCTGCACGGCCCCAACCTGAACCTTCTCGGCACCCGGGAACCGGAGGTGTACGGCCGCGTCACGCTCGCGCAGATCGATCAGGCGCTTGCCGCGCGGGCGCAGGAAGCCGGCGCCGAACTGTCGTCGTTCCAGAGCAACCATGAAGGCGCGCTCGTCGACCGCATCCAGGCCGCGCGGGAGGAACAGACCGATTTCATCCTGATCAATCCCGCCGCGTATACGCATACGAGCGTCGCGATCCGGGACGCGATCGCCGGTGTTGGCATCCCGTTCGTCGAGGTTCATCTGTCGAACGTGCACCGCCGCGAAGCGTTCAGGCACCACTCCTACTTTTCCGACCAGGCCGAAGGCGTGATCTGCGGGCTCGGCTGGAAAGGTTATCTGTACGCGCTCGAGTACGCGCTCGACAAGCTGCAAGGCACGTCGCGCGGCTGATTTCGCGATCTAGATTCAGCGCCGGTCCCACCGGCGCTTTCACGTATTGAAAGGGGAATTCCCGATGGATCTTCGTAAGCTGAAAACTCTGATCGACCTCGTCTCCGAATCCGGCATCTCCGAGCTGGAAGTGACGGAAGGCGAAGGCAAGGTGCGTATCGTCAAGAACGCGCCGCCGGTCTATGTCCAGCCGACGGGCGGATTTGCCCCGCAGGTCAGCGCACCGGCCCCGGCGGTCGCGCTGCCGACCGAAGGCGCGGCTGCCGCGCCGGCCGCAGGCGCCGCTGCCGCGCCCGCCGTGCCGCAAGGCCACGTCGTGACGTCGCCGATGGTCGGCACGTTCTATCGCGCACCGTCGCCGGGCGCGGACCCGTTCACCCAGGTCGGCGACACGGTCAAGGAAGGCCAGACCATCTGCATCATCGAAGCGATGAAGCTGCTCAACGAGATCGAGTCGGACAAGGCCGGCGTGATCAAGGAAATCCTCGTCGAGAACGGCCAGGCCGTCGAATACGGCCAGCCGCTTTTCGTGATCGGCTAAGCCCGCCGCGCGGCCTGTCCGGCCGCGCACCGCCGATGCTCGCCAGGCGCCGTTCGCGCGCCCCTCGAAGAGACGAATACTCGCTATGTTTGAAAAAATCCTCATTGCCAACCGCGGTGAAATCGCGCTGCGCATCCAGCGCGCGTGCCGCGAGCTCGGCGTCAAGACGGTGGTCGTCTACTCGGAAGCCGACAAGGAAGCCAAGTACGTCCGCCTCGCGGACGAAGCCGTCTGTATCGGCCCGGCCCCGTCGAACCTGAGCTACCTGAACATGCCGGCGCTGATCAGCGCCGCGGAAGTCACCGATGCCGAGGCGATCCACCCCGGCTACGGCTTCCTGTCGGAGAACGCCGACTTCGCGGAACGCGTCGAGCAGTCGGGCTTCACGTTCATCGGCCCGCGTCCGGAAACGATCCGCCTGATGGGCGACAAGGTCACCGCGAAGCAGACCATGATCAAGACGGGCGTGCCGTGCGTGCCGGGTTCGGAAGGCGCGTTGCCGGACGATCCGAAGGAGATCGTGAAGATTGCCCGCGCGATCGGCTATCCGGTCATCATCAAGGCAGCGGGCGGCGGCGGCGGGCGCGGGATGCGCGTCGTGCACACCGAGGCCGCGCTGGTCAATGCGGTCAACATGACGCGCGAGGAAGCCGGCCGTGCGTTCGGCAACCCGCAGGTGTACATGGAGAAGTTCCTCGAGAACCCGCGCCACATCGAAATCCAGGTGCTGTCGGACGCGCACAAGAATGCGATCTGGCTCGGCGAGCGCGACTGCTCGATGCAGCGCCGTCACCAGAAGGTGATCGAGGAAGCGCCGGCGCCCGGCATTCCGCGCCGCCTGATCGAGCGCATCGGCGACCGCTGCGCGGACGCATGCAAGAAGATGGGCTATCTCGGCGCGGGCACGTTCGAATTCCTGTACGAGAACAACGAGTTCTACTTCATCGAGATGAACACGCGCGTGCAGGTCGAGCACCCGGTGTCGGAGATGATCACGGGCGTCGACATCGTCCAGGAGCAGATCCGCATCGCGGCCGGCGAGAAGATCGCGCTGCGCCAGCGCGACATCCAGTTTCGCGGACATGCGATCGAATGCCGGATCAACGCGGAAGATCCGTTCAAGTTCACGCCGTCGCCGGGTCGGATCACGTCGTGGCATACGCCGGGCGGCCCCGGCGTGCGCGTCGACTCGCACGCCTACAATGGCTATTTCGTGCCGCCGAACTATGATTCGATGATCGGCAAGCTGATCACCTACGGCGCGACGCGCGACCAGGCGATCCGCCGGATGCGCATCGCGCTGTCGGAGATGGTCGTCGAAGGCATCCAGACCAACATCCCGCTGCACCGCGAGCTGATGATCGACTCGAAGTTCGTCGAAGGCGGCACCAGCATCCACTATCTCGAACACCGGCTCGCCCAGAAGCAGCAGGTCGCACCGGAAGAAGCGTAAGCATGAGCTATCGCGAACTCGTCGTCGAACTGGCCCGTGAGCATGCGGAGGCGCTGTCCGACGCGCTGCTCGACCTGGGCGCGCTGTCGGTGTCCGTCGAGGACGCCGACGCCGACACGCCCGACGAACAGCCGCTCTTCGGCGAGCCGGGCCTCGTTCCGGAACGCACCGCATGGCAGCACTCGCGCGTGATCGCGCTGCTGTCGCCCGATCACGATCCGGCCGTGCTGCTCGCGGCGGCCGCGAACGAGATCGGCGTCGCCGAGACGCCGAAGTTCGACGTACGCGAAGTCGAGGAACAGGACTGGGTACGGCTCACGCAGTCGCAATTCGAGCCGATTCCGATCGGCGAGCGGATCTGGGTCGTGCCGTCGTGGCACGACGCACCCGACCCCGACGCGCTGATCCTCGAACTCGACCCCGGCCTCGCGTTCGGCACGGGCAGCCACCCGACCACGCGCCTGTGCATGGAGTGGCTCGAACAGTCGGTGAAGCCCGGCCAGTCCGTGCTCGACTACGGTTGCGGCTCGGGCATTCTCGCGATCCTCGCGAAGAAATGCGGGGCGAACCCCGTGGTCGGCATCGACATCGATCCGCAAGCGGTCGAATCGGCGCGGCAGAACAGCGAACGCAACCACGCGGAAGTCACGTACGGGCTGCCCGACGCATGCCCGGCCGGTGAATTCGACATCGTCGTCGCCAACATCCTGTCGAACCCGCTGAAACTGATGGCGTCGATGCTCGCATCGAAGGTGAAACCGGGCGGGCGCATCGCGCTGTCGGGCGTGCTCGCGCGCCAGGCGGACGATGTCGCGGCCGTCTATGCGCGCTACGTCGACATCTCGGTCTGGCGCGAACACGAAGGTTGGGTATGCCTCGCCGGAACGCGGCGGGAAAGCCATTAGAATAGCGCTGTCCTTCACTCTGGCCAGCAGGCCGCCCGGCTCGACATGCTTCTTGCGACGCGCTGCCCTCATTGCGAAACCGTCTTCCGGCTGCAGCAGGAACAGCTCTCGCTGCATGACGGGCTCGTGCGCTGCGGACACTGCCATCAGGTCTTCAACGCGTCGCAGTCGCTCGTTCCCGAGCCGGCGCTGACCGAAGCGGCGGCGGCCGGGCCGGCCGCCGCCGTACCGCAACACGAAGCCGCGCCCGCGCGGCTCTTCGCCACCGACGCACCGGTCGAGCCGACGTCCGGTTCCGACTACCAGCCCGAAGGCTGGGACATGTGGGCGCCGTGGCTCGATGCCGGCGTCGACCCGTCCCTGCAGCACACCGTGCAGACCGTGCGCACCGTGCCGCTGGTACCGCTCGCGCTGCCGGCCATGGACGCCGGCGTCGTCCACCTGTCCGGCACGCCTGCCCCGATCGCATCGGCTCCGGCCGAACTGCACGCTGTCGCGTCGGCCGAGCCGGATTGGGCGCGCCACGAAACCGACTCATCCGGCGCATCGCGGGCCACGCCACCCGCCGAACCCGACCTGCGCGAACCGCGCTTCGTCGCGCACACGCCGTCAGCCGCCGACGCGGACGAACCTGTCGGCAACGCGCACTTCTCCGTACCCGACGACGAACGCGCACCGCGCGAACCGCGCTTCGCATTCACGCCGGCGCAAGCCGTCCCTGAACCCGGCGCCGACGAGCGCGCCCCCGCACCGGCCGCGGCCGCCAGCGAAGCGGACGTCCAACCGGCCGCGCCCTTCCCCGCCGCACTGGCCGACGACGATCGCCCGCACTTCGCCGTGACCCGCGAGACACGCGCGCCGCAGCGACGCGGGATGCTCGGCGGCTTTTTCGGCGGACTCGTCGCCGCCGCGCTCGCGGTGCTGCTCGTCGCGCAACTCGCGTGGTGGCAGCGCGAAACCGTGATGATCGACTGGCCGGTCACGCAGGGCTGGTTCCGGCAGGCGTGCGCGCCGCTCGGCTGCACGGTCACGCCGCCGCGCGCGATCGACGGGCTGCGGCTCGACGCGGCCGACCTGCGCCAGCTCGATGGCCCGCGCGTGCTGGAGTTGAAGGTGCCGCTGACGAACCGCTACCGCGTCGCACTCGCCTACCCGTCGCTCGAGCTGACGCTGCTCGACGACACGAATCACGTGACCGTGCGCCGCGTGCTCGCGCCGCGCGACTACGTCCGCCCGGGCACGCCGATCGACGCCGGGCTGCCGCCCGGCACGACGCGGACGATGGTCGTCCGTCTCGACACGAACGGCGCGCCCGCCTCGAATTTCCGCGTCCAGATCTTCTATCCGTGACGCCCCGCGGCGCGCGCATGCGCGCCGTCTCAACCCGCGCGCCGCAGCGGCGCGCTATTTCGGAGCACGAACATGAGCAAAGTTACGCTGGGTGGCAACCCGATCGATCTCGCCGGCACGTTCCCGGCCGTCGGCTCGCAAGCCCCCGACTTCAAGCTGGTCGGCAAGGACCTCGCCGATCTGTCGCTCGCCAGCTTCGCCGGCAAGCGCAAGGTGCTGAACATCGTCCCGAGCCTCGACACGCCGACCTGCGCAACGTCGACCCGCAAGTTCAACGAAGCCGCGTCGTCGCTCGACAACACGGTCGTGATCGTCGTATCCGGCGACCTGCCGTTCGCCGCCACGCGCTTCTGCACGACGGAAGGCCTCGCGAACGTCGTGACGGCTTCGACGTTCCGCGGCGCCCGCGCGTTCGCGAACGCGTACGGCGTCGACGTGACGAGCGGCCCGCTGAACGGCCTGACGGCCCGCGCGGTCGTCGTGCTCGACGCGCAGGACAAGGTGATCCACGCGGAACTCGTCGGCGAGATCAAGGACGAGCCGAACTACGACGCAGCGCTCGCCGCACTGAAGTAACCCGCTGCCGCCCGGCGCTGCCGCGCGAGGCCCGACGGCCTCGCCGCACCGGCCGGGCGGCCGCTTCCTTTTGCTCTCTACAGGAACGCACGCCTTGACTACGCTGATTTGCGGCTCGCTCGCCTACGACAACATCATGACCTTCGAAGGCCGGTTTCGCGAGCACATCCTGCCCGACCAGGTTCACCTTCTGAACGTGAGCTTCCTCGTGCCGACGATGCGTCGCGAATTCGGCGGTTGCGCGGGGAACATCGCTTACGCGCTGCACATGCTCGGCGGCGACGCGCGCATCATGGCGACGGTCGGCGCGAACGACGCCGATCGCTATCTCGAGCGTCTCGACAGCCTCGGCCTGTCCAAGGCCAGCGTGCGCGTGGTGCCCGAAACGCACACCGCGCAGGCGATGATCACGACCGATCTCGAGAACAACCAGATCACCGCATTCCACCCGGGCGCGATGATGCAGTCGCACCTGAACCGCGCGGACGAAGTGTCGGGCGTGAAGCTCGGCATCGTCGCGCCGGACGGCTTCGACGGGATGGTCCAGCACGCCGAGCAATTCGCGAAGGCCGGCATCCCGTTCATCTTCGATCCGGGCCAGGGCCTGCCGCTGTTCGATGGTGCGACGCTGCGCCGCATCATTGAACTCGCGACCTTCGTCGCGGTCAACGACTACGAGGGCAAGCTCGTCAGCGACAAGACGGGCTGGTCCGAACAGGAAATCGCCAGCCGGGTTCAGGCGTTGATCATCACGCGCGGCGAGCACGGCTCCACTATTCTTCACAAAAACGGCGAAGAACAGATTCCGGTCGTGCAAGCCGAGCGTGTCGTCGATCCGACCGGCTGCGGCGACGCCTTCCGTGGCGGCCTGCTGTACGGCATCGAGAATGGCCTCGACTGGGCAACCACGGGCCGCCTCGCGAGCCTGATGGGCTCGATCAAGATCGCTCACCAGGGGCCTCAAACTTACGCACTGACGCGCGCCGAAATCGACGCGCGTTTCGAGGCTGCCTTCGGGTACAGTCTCAAATGAATATTGTGGGAGATCAAAAATGATGACCAAGAAAACCCTCACGCTCGCCGCCATGCTGACGGCCACGCTGACGCTCGCGGGCTGCTTCACGGCGCCGGGCTCGGCAGATGTCTATAGCGTCGGCCAGGCGCAGCGCGAACAAACCGTCCGCATGGGTACGGTCGAAAGCGTCCGTGCCGTGCGCATCCAGTCCGACGGCGGCGGCAGCGCGATCGGCACGCTCGGTGGCGGTGCGCTCGGCGCGGTCGCGGGCAGCGCGATCGGCGGCGGCAAGGGGTCGATCCTGACGGCCATCGCGGGCGGTCTCGTCGGCGCGGTCGCGGGCAACGCGGTCGGCGAAAACCTCAGCACGGCGAACGGTGTCGAAATCACCGTGCGCCTCGACAACGGCGACCTGCGCTCGATCACGCAGGCGGCGAGCGGCGAAGTGTTCCGCGCCGGCGAGCGTGTGCGACTGCTGTCGAGCGGCGGCGTCACGCGCGTCACGCACTAACGAGCATCCTCAGCACGCGGCGCAAGCCGCGGTCGAACGCATGTGCGAAGCTGCACATGCGTTTTTTTTCGTCCGTGCGCGGCAGCCGGTCGACGCATCGACGAATACGGACGAAAAAAATCCCGCCACCTGAGCCAGATGGCGGGACCGATTGAGTAGCGCTACTCAACCCGCGGACACCACGTGAGTGTCCGGGTGGTACTGGTCAGCCGCGATTACGGACGGCTGCCGGTCGGGAACGGCCATGCCGCTGCCGGGTTGAGCGCGGTCTTCACGCCCGATGCCGGCGCGACCGATGCGGTCGACGCGGTGGTTGCCGGTGCAGCCTTCTTCACGACGGCCTTCTTCGGAGCAGCAGCCTTCTTCGCCGGGGCAGCGGCCTTCGGTGCGGCAGCCTTCGGTGCAGCGGCAGCCTTCTTCGCAGGCGCAGCCTTCTTGGCAGGAGCAGCTTTCTTCGCAGCGGCCTTCTTCGCAGGCGCAGCCTTCTTCGCGGCAGCCTTCTTCGCCGGCGCTGCCTTCTTCGCAGCAGCCTTCTTCGCCGGTGCGGCCTTCTTCGCAGCAACCTTCTTCACTGCGACCTTCTTGGCTGCAACCTTCTTCGCAGCGGCCTTCTTCGCCGGTGCTGCCTTCTTCGCGGCAACCTTCTTCACCGCGACTTTCTTCGCAGCAACCTTCTTGGCTGCAACCTTCTTCGTTGCGACCTTCTTTGCCGCGACCTTCTTCGCAGCGGCCTTCTTCGCCGGTGCTGCCTTCTTCGCGGCAACCTTCTTCACCGCGACCTTCTTCGCAGCAACCTTCTTCACCGCAGCGGCCTTCTTCGCCGGAGCAGCAGCCTTCTTCGCAACGGTCTTCTTGGCAGCGACCTTCTTAGCAGCCGGTTTTTTCTTGGCAGTAGCCATGTTGTTCTCCTTCAGGTTCAGATGAGAGTCAGTTCAAACTACACCCTTCGTCAAAACCCGCTTCCCGCGGACGCTGTTCAGGACGTGCGCTTCGAAGCGGGCTATTCATCGGCGTACGCGGATACCACGCGCTTACGCTAATGAATACGGTATGGCGCGCGTGACCCCATGGCCTCGCGCGCCAAATCAAGTCGGTAGCCGGCGCACCTCGCGCCGCTACCCCTAATCGCTTGATCAAGCGGACCGCCACACGGCCGCCCGCTTTTTCCGGAGGGAAGTTTGCCCATCCCACTGAAGGGTTCGCAAAGTGCCGATCATGTCGTTGGGCCGATAAGGCACCGGGCATGCTTTGCATCAGGCGTTCTTGCTCCTAAACCTTGGGCCGGGACCGAGAGGCCGCCGGCTGCTCCATCATGTGACGGGTTCGCTGCTGCGGGTTATTCCCAGGACAGCGCACCGCCCGTCTGATACTCGATCACACGCGTCTCGAAGAAGTTGCGTTCCTTCTTCAGGTCGATCATCTCGCTCATCCACGGGAACGGGTTTTCCTCGTTCGGGAACAGCGGATCGAGGCCGATCTGCTGGCAACGACGGTTGCTGATGAAGCGCAGATAGCTCTTGAACATCGACGCGTTCAGACCCAGCACGCCGCGCGGCATCGTGTCCTCGGCGTAGCGGTATTCGAGTTCGACAGCCTGCTTGAACAGCTCGCGGATCTCGGCGCGGAATTCCGCGGTCCAGAGATGCGGGTTCTCGAGCTTGATCTGGTTGATCAGGTCGATGCCGAAATTGCAGTGCATCGACTCGTCACGCAGGATGTACTGATATTGCTCTGCAGCACCCGTCATCTTGTTCTGGCGGCCGAGCGCGAGGATCTGCGTGAAGCCGACATAGAAGAACAGGCCTTCCATGATGCAGGCGAACACGATCAGCGACTTCAGCAGCTTCTGATCCGCTTCGAGCGTGCCGGTCTTGAAGGCCGGGTCCGTCAGCGTGTGGATGAACGGGATCAGGAATTCGTCCTTCGCGCGGATCGACGTGACCTCGTGGTACGCGTTGAAGATCTCGCCTTCGTCGAGACCGAGCGATTCGACAATGTATTGATACGCGTGCGTGTGGATCGCTTCCTCGAACGCCTGGCGCAGCAGGAACTGCCGGCATTCGGGCGCCGTGATGTGGCGGTACGTGCCGAGCACGATGTTGTTCGCGGCGAGCGAATCGGCCGTCACGAAGAAGCCGAGGTTGCGCTTGACGATGCGGCGCTCGTCCTCGGTCAGACCGTTCGGGTCCTTCCACAGTGCGATGTCGCGGGACATGTTGATTTCCTGCGGCATCCAGTGGTTCGCGCAACCCGCCAGATACTTTTCCCACGCCCACTTGTACTTGAACGGCACCAGCTGATTGACGTCAGTCTGGCCGTTGATGATGCGTTTGTCGGCGACATTGACCCGCGCTTCCGAACCGCCAGCGGGAACAGCCGATGCTTGCGGCGGCACCGCAAGATCGCCTTCGAAAATGTCGCGGACCTGATGGGCGGCAGGCGTTGCAGCCTGCAGTCCGACAGCCATCCCTGCGGAGGTGCGCATCGCGTTTTGCTGCGCTCCGCTCGCGGGGGTTACGGCAGTCTTCTCGTCATCCCAGTTGAGCATAAATTCTCACCATCAATTTAGAACGGTTTGTACCATCTTTTCCTGAGCGATAAAAGGGTTCGCTCACGAAAAATCCTTTTTTCGATTCGCGTTGCGACCTCGATACAACACTTTGAGCAACGCATCGTCGTTCATGCAGAGCGCGACGCGTGTCACGCATGTATCGCGAGGTGCGCTCGACGCATCGAACGCTGATCGAAACGCGACGTCGTCGGGGATGTTTCGATCGCTTGTCACTGCCTGCAACGCAAGTGCCGCGTTACAGATTCCTTATCATTTTTTTAGTAGAGAGCGGCGCACACTTCAACCTCGATCGGTTGCCGTGCGCGCCGCCCGAACCTTCTTCAGGTCATGCGCGCTGCGTTACTGGCAGGCTTCGCACTCGTCGAAGCCCGGATCGCCCGGACGCATCGTGCACACCGGACCGTCTGCTTCGACCGGCGCCAGCGCCGGTGCAGCATTGATCGCGCCCGACGATGCATCGCCGCCCGCCGCACCGAAGCCGCCTGCCGCGCCTTGCGCGCCGCCGCTGCTCGAGCCGCCGCTCGTCGGCACTGCGTTCAGCGCGCCGTGTGCGACCGTCGACTTCTCGACGTGCGTCGCCGCCATCGTGCGGAGGTAGTAGGTCGTCTTCAGACCGCGCAGCCATGCGAGCTTGTAGACCTCGTCGAGCTTCTTGCCCGACGCGCCGCCCATGTAGATGTTCAGCGACTGCGCCTGGTCGATCCACTTCTGACGACGCGACGCCGCTTCGACCAGCCACGTCGGGTCGACTTCGAACGCGGTCGCGTAGATCGCGCGCAGGTCGGCCGGGATGCGGTCGATGCGCGACAGCATGCCGTCGAAGTACTTCAGGTCGGCGACCATCACTTCGTCCCACAGGCCGCGTTCCTTCAGGTCGCGAACGAGGTACTCGTTGACCACCGTGAATTCGCCCGACAGGTTCGACTTCACGTACAGGTTCTGGAAGGTCGGCTCGATGCATGCCGACACGCCGATGATGTTCGAGATCGTCGCCGTCGGCGCGATCGCGACGCAGTTCGAGTTGCGCATGCCGTGCGCGGCGATCCGCGAACGCAGCGTCGTCCAGTCGAGCGACTCGGACGTGTCGACCTCGACGTAGCCGCCGCGCGCTTCCGTCAGCAGCTTCAGCGTGTCCTGCGGGAGGATGCCGCGATCCCACAGCGAGCCGCGGTAGCTCGAGTAGCGGCCGCGTTCCTCGGCCAGCTCGGTCGACGCGTAGTACGCGTAGTAGCAGACCGCTTCCATCGAACGATCGGCGAACTCGACGGCCGCTTCCGACGCGTACGGCGTGCGCAGCAGGTGCAGGCAGTCCTGGAAGCCCATGATGCCCATGCCGACCGGACGGTGCTTCAGGTTCGAGTTACGCGCCTTCGGCACCGCGTAGTAGTTGATGTCGATCACGTTGTCGAGCATGCGCATCGCGACGCTGATCGTGCGCTTCAGCTTGTCGTGGTCGAGCGCGTAGCTGCCGTCGGCCTGCTTCACCAGGTGGGCGACGAGGTTCACCGAGCCCAGGTTGCACACCGCGATTTCGGTGTCGCTCGTGTTCAGCGTGATTTCCGTGCACAGGTTCGACGAATGGACGACACCGACGTGCTGTTGCGGCGAGCGCACGTTGCACGGATCCTTGAACGTGATCCACGGGTGGCCGGTTTCGAACAGCATGCCGAGCATCTTGCGCCAGAGTTGCTGCGCCGGGATCTTCTTGAACAGCTTGATCTCGCCGCGCGCGACCTTGTCTTCGTAAGCCGTGTAAGCCTTCTCGAACTCCGCGCCGAACTTGTCGTGCAGATCCGGGCAGGTCGACGGCGAGAACAGCGTCCAGTCGGCGCCTTCCATCACGCGCTTCATGAACAGGTCGGGAATCCAGTTCGCCGTGTTCATGTCGTGCGTACGGCGGCGGTCGTCGCCCGTGTTCTTGCGCAGCTCGAGGAATTCCTCGATGTCGAGGTGCCACGATTCCAGGTACGCGCACACCGCGCCCTTGCGCTTGCCGCCCTGGTTGACCGCGACGGCCGTGTCGTTGACGACCTTCAGGAACGGGACCACGCCTTGCGACTTGCCGTTCGTGCCCTTGATATGCGAGCCGAGTGCGCGCACGCGGGTCCAGTCGTTGCCGAGGCCGCCGGCGAACTTCGACAGCAGCGCGTTTTCCTTCAGCGCTTCGTAGATGCCGTCGAGGTCGTCCGCGACCGTCGTCAGATAGCACGACGACAGCTGCGAGCGGTGGGTGCCCGAGTTGAACAGCGTCGGCGTCGAGCTCATGAAGTCGAAGCTCGACAGCACGTTGTAGAACTCGATCGCGCGCGTTTCGCGGTCGATCTCGTTCAGCGACAGGCCCATCGCGACGCGCATGAAGAATGCCTGCGGCATTTCGATGCGGGCGCCGTCAACGTGCAGGAAGTAGCGGTCGTACAGCGTCTGCAGGCCGAGGTAGCCGAATTGCAGATCGCGGTTCGCGTCGAGCGCTTCGCCCAGACGCTTCAGGTCGAACTGCAGCAGCTTGTCGTCGAGCAGGCCGGCGTCGACGCCGCGCTTCAGGAACTGCGGGAAGTATTCGGCGTAGCGGGCCGACATGTCGGCCTGGACCACTTCCTCGCCGAGGATCTCGCGACGGATCGTGTGCAGCAGGATGCGGGCCGTGACCTGGCTGTATGCCGGATCCTTTTCGATCATCGTGCGCGCAGCGAGGATCGCCGAGTCGTAGACCTGGCCCATCGGCACGCCGTCGTACAGGTTCTTCACCGTTTCCGCGACGATCGGGTCAGGGTTAACCGCAGCGCCGAGGCCATCGCACGCCGACACGATCAACGCACGCAGCGCGTTCAGGTCGAGCGGACGCGTGACGCCGTTGTCGACGACGTTGATGCCGGTGCTCGCCTCGCCGCCCGCGGCCGCTGCTTCCTCGCCCGCATGCTGACGCTCGAGGTGACGCTTCTCGCGATACAGCACGTACGCACGCGCGACGTTGTGCTCGCCGCCGCGCATCAGCGCGAGTTCGACCTGGTCCTGGATATCTTCGATATGGAACGTACCGCCGTTCGGACGGCTGCGCACGAGCGCGCGCACGACGTTGTGCGTCAGCTGCTCGACGAGTTCGCGTACGCGCGCCGATGCCGCGCCCTGCCCGCCGTTGACGGCCAGGAAAGCCTTGGTCACCGCAATCGCGATCTTCGAAGGCTCGAACGACACCACGCTGCCGTTGCGGCGGATCACCTTGTAGTCGGCGAACGTGGCCTGCGGCGCGAGCGCCTGTGCGCCCTGTTCGGTCCCGCCGAGCGGACGGCTCGAGGCGCTCTCGTACTGGGACGTCGCGTTGTCGGTGGTTTGCATGTGCAAAGCTCCTGGTGTTGGATGGTGCGGAGAGAACCGCGGATTAAAACGAACGCTGCGCAATGGCGTGCGCGAGCGGTAAGAGGCGAGCGATGCGTCGGGGAAGCCGGTTCGGTCGATGCGCGACAACCGTTCCGGTCGTGTGCTTCGTCATGTATACCCTGCCCCGTCGAAGTTCGCTGCGCTTGATCGCGACGCCCGGACCGCCCGGCCTGGCGCGCCGCCCTGAGAACCCTGTCCGCCGGCGTTGCCCGCCGGCCGGTGCCGCTCGGGTTTCCCCTGCGACACACACTATATCTAGTACAGAACTGCTCAACTGGCACCAAGTATAGTGGACATTCGGACGAGGTCAAAACGGATAATTTGCGATGGAGGTCTTGACATCGCTCGCGCGCAGACACGACAAGGCATTGGTCGGAGAAAAAACTTTCCCCGGTCAAAAAACCCTGCGCTCAGTGCTGACGGAAAGGAAAGTATTCGGCGGAAAAGCCGGCATCGCCTGCGAAGCGTTGCCAATCGAAGTGCGGTCCCGGGTCGGTCTTGCGGCCCGGCGCGACGTCGGAATGCCCGGCCACCGCATCGATCGGATAGCGCGCGGCAAGCGTGCGCGCGAGCACGCCGAGCGTCGCGTACTGCGCCGCGTCGAACGGCACGTCGTCCGCGCCTTCGAGCTCGATGCCGATCGAGAAGTCGTTGCAGCGCGGCCGGCCGAAGAACTCGGACGCGCCCGCATGCCATGCACGCTCGTCGCACGACACGAACTGCACGAGCTCACCGTCGCGACGGATCAGGAAATGCGCGGACACGCGCACGCCGCGCAGGTGGCTCTGGTAATAAGGGTGCGCATCGCAATCGAGGCGATTCAGGAAGAGCGCCTCGATCGCGTCGCCGCCGAACTCGCCGGGCGGCAGGCTGATGTTGTGGACGACGACGAGCGTCGGCACCGCGCCCGCGGGCCGCGCCTCGAAATTCGGCGACGGCGCGTGGCGCGCTTCGCGCACCCAGCCGTGCGCGTCGACCGACAGCAGCGCTGCGTCGCTCATCGGGCGTCGCGGCCGCTCGCGTGTGCGCCGTGGCGCTGCGCGTGCTCGGTGCTGCAGAAGTATTCGCCACCCGCGGCGACGGCGTCGCCTTTCGGCGTATGCACGCCGCATTCGGCACAGCGCACCATCGGTTCGGGCAGCGAGCGCGCATCGCCGTTCGGGCGTGCCGTCCCGGCGCCGCCGGAACCGGGCGCGCCGTCGAAGCCGCCACCGCGGCCGTTGCGCGCCTGCGCGTGCTCCTGGGCCTGGCGCAGCTTGCGCGTGAGCCACGAACCCGCGAAGAAGAGAAGGATCAGGAGAAGAATCTGTCGCATCGGAAACCTGCGTTCAAACCACGGAGCGGTGCAGCAGCACCTCGAAAACGAACCGGCTGCCGACATACGCGAGCAGCAGCGCGGCGAACGACACGAGCACCCAGCGCGCGGCGCCGCGCCCACGCCAGCCCGACGTCTTGTGGGCGACCAGCAGGCCGCCGAACATCAGCCACGACAGCACCGCGAACACGGTCTTGTGATCGAGCCGCAGCGCGCGCGCATCGACCTGCTCGCTGAACAGGATCCCCGACGCGAGCGTCAGCGTCAGCAGCACGAAGCCGGCGCCGATCAGGCGGAACAGCAGCTTCTCGAGCGTGAGCAGCGGCGGCAGCGTTTCGAGCCAGCTCGCGATCCAGCCGGTCGAGCCGTCGCGCCCGCCGCTCCTCAGCGACTGAAGACGCCGCTCGACCATCAGCATCAGGACCGCGTGCAGCGCGGCGATCGCGAAAAGGCCGTACGCGATGTTCGCAATCAGGAAGTGCATCTTGAACAGCGGCGCTGCGGCATAAGGCAGCACCCGCACGCCGCCGAACACGAGCGGCAGCAGCGACGCGCCGCACGCGAGCGGCAGCACCAGCAGGCGCAGGCTGTCGAGCGGGAAGAAGAAGCTCTCGATCCAGTAGATGCCGGCGCCGAGCCAGAACATCGCGGACAGCGCGAACGCGAAGCCGAAGACCATCGCGTCGTGCGGAAAAATCGTCATGTGCAGCAGCACGCCGTGCGCGACGAGCGCCGCGAACAGCAGTGTGCGGCCGGCCCCGCTCATGCCCGACGCGGCGGACGCCGGAACCGGCACGGCCGGCACGCTCGCGACGAGCGAGGTCGCGCCCTGGCGGTGCGTGCGCCAGCCTGCGACGGCGAGGCCGCCGTACAGGAACGCGGTGAGGGCATACAGTACAATATCCATGTTCGAAGTTTACACTAGGCCCCCTTCCCGCGACGGCTCCCTTTGTTCGGTTCCGTTGCGCCTTCGGGCCCCACTGTCCATCGCTCCCCATGCTCGACAATCTCACTCAACGGATGGCGCGCGTCGTCAAGACGCTGCGCGGCGAGGCCCGGCTCACCGAGGCGAACACCCAGGAGATGCTCCGCGAGGTGCGTCTCGCGCTGCTGGAAGCCGACGTCGCGCTGCCCGTCGTTCGCGAATTCATCGCCAAGGTCAAGGAAAAGGCGCTCGGCGAGGAAGTGATCAGCAGCCTGTCGCCGGGTCAGGCGCTCGTCGGCGTGGTCCAGAAGGAACTGACCGCCGTGATCGGCGGCGACTACGAAGGCAAGGCCGCCGAGCTGAACCTCGCCGTCACGCCGCCCGCCGTGATCCTGATGGCCGGCCTGCAGGGCGCCGGCAAGACGACGACCGCCGGCAAGCTCGCGAAGCTGCTGCGCGAGAAGTACAAGAAGAAGGTGCTGACGGTGTCGTGCGACGTGTATCGCCCGGCCGCCATCATGCAGCTGAAAACGGTGAGCGAACAGGTCGGCGCCGATTTCTTCCCGTCGACGCCGGACCAGAAACCCGTCGACATCGCACTCGCGGCCGTCGACTGGGCGAAGCGCCACTACCATGACGTGCTGATCGTCGACACGGCCGGCCGCCTCGGTATCGACGAGGCGATGATGCAGGAAATCGCCGCGCTGCACGGCACGCTGAAGCCGGCCGAAACGCTGTTCGTCGTCGACGCGATGCTCGGTCAGGACGCGGTCAACACCGCGAAGGCGTTCAACGACACGCTGCCGCTCACCGGCGTCGTGCTGACCAAGCTCGACGGCGATTCGCGCGGCGGTGCCGCGCTGTCGGTGCGCCACATCACGGGCAAGCCGATCAAGTTCGTCGGCGTCGCCGAGAAGCTCGACGGCCTCGAGGTGTTCCACCCGGACCGGATGGCGAACCGGATCCTCGGCATGGGCGACATCCTCGCGCTCGTCGAGGAGGCCCAGCGCGGCGTCGACGTGCAGGCCGCGCAGAAGCTCGCCGACAAGGTGAAGAAAGGCGGCGACTTCGACCTGAACGATTTCCGCGCGCAGATCTCGCAGATGAAGAACATGGGCGGCCTGTCGTCGCTGATGGACAAGCTGCCCGCGCAGTTCCAGCAGGCGGCGGCCGGCGCCGACATGGGCCAGGCCGAGAAGCAGATCCGCCGCATGGAAGGGATCATCAGCTCGATGACGCCCGCCGAGCGCGCGAAACCCGAAATCATCAAGGCGACGCGCAAGCGCCGCATTGCAGCCGGCGCGGGCGTGCCGGTGCAGGAAGTCAACCGGATGCTGAACCAGTACGACCAGATGCGTACGATGATGAAGAAGCTGAAGGGCGGCAACATGCAGAAGATGATGCGCGGCCTGAAGGGCATGATGCCCGGCATGCGCTGATTCCGCCCGTCGGTCGGCGCGCGGGTTTTTGCCGTAGCGCGCGCCGGCCGTTCTGCTTCATCCTTATTTGTATACCGACTGCCCGCCAGAACACATGAACCGCGAAGAAGCCCTCCACATTTTCGACCACTCCGAAGAGATCGTCTCGGCCGATGCCGTCAACGCATCGATCGCCCGGATGGCCGACGCGATCCGCGCCGACATCGGCGACGCGTTCCCGCTCGTGCTCTCGGTGATGGGCGGCGCCGCGGTGTTTACCGGGATGCTGCTGCCGCATCTCGATTTCCCGCTGGAATTCGACTACATCCACCTGACCCGCTACCGCAACACGACGCAGGGCAGCCCCGAGATGCACTGGCGCGTCGCGCCGCGCGAATCGGTGAAGGACCGGATCGTGCTCGTGCTCGACGACATCCTCGACGAAGGCGAGACGATGGCGGCGATCCGCGACCGCATCCTCGACATGGGTGCGAAGCGCTTCATGTCCGCCGTGCTGTGCGAGAAGACGCTCACGAAGGCGAAACCGCTGCACCCCGACTTCTGCGGCTTCTCGGTGCCGGACCGCTACGTGTTCGGCTGCGGGATGGACGCAAAGGGCTACTGGCGCAATCTGCCGACGATCCGCGCGCTGACCGCGAACGTCTGACCGCCCTGCCCGCCACAAAGAAAAGCGGCGCCCCGGTTTCCCGGAGCGCCGCTTTTTTGCGTCGGCACGCGCCGCACCGCCCGCGCTACAGCTGGTGCACGAACGCCCGGATGCCGGCCAGCAGCATCTCAACCGAGATCGCGACGAGCACCAAACCCATCAGCCGCTCGAATGCGGCGACGGTCCGCTCGCCGAGCCACTGCTGGATCCGTTCGGCCAGCACCAGCGTGATCGCGCAGACGATCATCGTGACCGTCAGCGCGCCCACCCACTCGAACATCTTGCCCGGCGCCTGCGACGTCAGCAGCATCACCGTCGCGAGCGCGGACGGCCCGGCAAGCGCCGGAATCGCGAGCGGCACGATGAACGGCTCGCCGCCTGCGCGCGGATCGCTGCCGAGCGCGCCGTCCGGATGCGGGAAGATCATCCGCAGCGCGATCAGAAACAGCACGATCCCGCCGCCGAGCCTCAGCGACAGGTCGGTGAGGCTCATCATCCGCAGGAAACGATCGCCGACCACCATGAAGAACAGCAGGATCACGAACGCGATCCCCACTTCACGCAGGATCAGCTTCACGCGCCGCTCGCGCGGCACGTCCCGCATCGCCGTGATGAACAGCGGAATGTTGCCGAGCGGATCCGTGATCAGCACGAGGAGCACGGTGGCCGACAGGAAGGTGTATTCCACCGTGTCCCCCGGTTGCAGCGCTTAGCGCTCGAGCGCGGCGCGGATCTTCTCCGTCACCGTCGCCGCGGCCGCGTCGGCCGGCAGCAGCGTCGCTTCGGCGTCGCGGCGGCCCTGATACTCGATCTTGCCCTCCTTCAGGCCACGTTCGCCGATCACCAGGCGATGCGGCACGCCGATCAGTTCCCAGTCGGCGAACATCACGCCCGGGCGCTCGCCGCGATCGTCGAGGATCACGTCGATGCCGGCAGCGGCCAGTTCCGCGTACAGCTTGTCGGCCGCCTCGCGAACCATGTCGCTGCGATCGTAGCCCATCGGGCACAGCACGACCTCGAACGGGGCGATCGACTCGGGCCAGATGATGCCGCGATCGTCGAAGTTCTGTTCGATCGCCGCGCCGAGAATGCGCGTGACGCCGACGCCGTAGCAGCCCATCAGCATCGGCTGCGGCTTGCCCGATTCGTCGAGGAACGTCGCGCCCATCGCTTCCGAGTACTTGGTGCCGAGCTGGAACACGTGGCCGACTTCGATGCCGCGGCAGATGTCGATCTCGCCCTTGCCGTCCGGCGACGGATCGCCTTTCTTGACGTTGCGCACGTCGGCGACGTCCGGCTCCGGCAGGTCGCGGCCCCAGTTCACGCCCGCGATGTGATAGTCGACCTCGTTCGCGCCGACGACGAAATCGCTCATGTTCGCGACCGTGCGATCGGCGATCACCTTCACCGGCTTCTTCGTGCCGACCGGGCCGAGATAGCCCGGCGGCGTGCCAAACCACTCGACGATTTCCTGCTCGGTCGCGAAGCGGTGGTTCTTCAGCCCCGGCAGCTTCGACACCTTGATCTCGTTCAGATCGTGGTCGCCGCGCAGCATCACGAGCCAGATGGTCGGCTCGGCGCCTTCGTTGTCGGTGGCAAGCACGATCGACTTGATCGTGCGCTCGAGCGGGATCGCCAGCAGTTCGGCGACGGCCTCGCACTTCGCCTTGCCGGGCGTCGAAACCTTCTCCATCGCTTCGGCCGGTGCGGCGCGCGCGGGCGTCAGCGGCAGCGCTTCGGCCGCTTCGACGTTCGCCGCGAAGTCGGACGTCGGGCAGTAGGCGATCGCGTCTTCGCCGGTATCGGCGATCACGTGGAACTCGTGCGAGAAGTTGCCGCCGATCGAGCCGCTGTCGGCCGCGACCGCGCGGAACTCGAGGCCGAGGCGCGTGAAGATGCGCACGTATGCGTCATACATCTTGCGATACGACTCGTTCAGGCCGGCCGCGTCCTTGTCGAACGAATACGCGTCCTTCATGATGAATTCGCGGCCGCGCATCACGCCGAAGCGCGGACGAATCTCGTCGCGGAACTTCGTCTGGATCTGATAGAAGTTCACCGGCATCTGCCGGTAGCTCTTGATCTGGTTGCGCGCGATGTCGGTGACGACTTCCTCGTGCGTCGGCCCGATCACGAAGTCGTTGTCCTTGCGGTCCTTGAAGCGCAGCAGTTCCGGGCCGTACTGTTCCCAGCGCCCCGATTCCTGCCACAGCTCGGCCGGTTGCACGGCCGGCATCAGCAGTTCGATGGCGCCTGCCCGGTTCATTTCCTCGCGCACGATCGCCTCGACCTTGCGAATCGAACGCAGGCCGACCGGCAGGTAGTTGTAGATGCCGCCGGCGACGCGACGGATCATGCCGGCGCGCACCATCAGCTTGTGGCTGACGATCTCTGCGTCGGCCGGTGCTTCTTTGAGGGTGCCGATAAAGAAACGGGAAGCTTTCATGCGGACGGTTCCAAATACGGCGCCCCCAGGCGGGGCGCCCGAAAAAGTTTCAAGGTGAAAAAGCTGCGCGCGACGAACGACGATGGCGCAGATGACGTAGCAGACTAATCAGGGACAATTCAGCCGGTGCGCCCCGCGCGGATTCGCTCCGTCACGGTGCGCAGCGCCCGTTATCTGTTTATAATCAAAGCAATTTTAAAGGATTCGAAGGTGGTTGTATGCTGGATCGTGAAGGCTTTCGCCCGAACGTCGGCATCATCCTCTTGAACGCGCGCAACGAGGTGTTTTGGGGCAAGCGGCTCCGCGAGCATTCCTGGCAGTTTCCTCAAGGTGGGATCAAGTACGGCGAGACCCCCATGCAGGCGATGTACCGGGAACTGCACGAGGAGACCGGACTGCACCCGGAACACGTCAAGATAATCGGCCGCACCCGCGACTGGTTGCGTTACGAGGTGCCTGACAAGTTCATCAAACGCGAAGTACGCGGCCATTACCGCGGCCAGAAGCAGATCTGGTTCCTGCTGCGGATGGTCGGACGCGATTGCGACATTTGCTTGCGCGCGACCGATCACCCGGAGTTCGATGCGTGGCGCTGGAACGAGTACTGGGTGCCGCTCGATGCGGTGATCGAGTTCAAGCGGGATGTCTATCAGTTGGCGCTGACGGAACTGTCGCGCTTCCTGCGCCGCCCGGCGCAGCGAGCCGAAAAGCCGCGTGGGCCGCGTCCGTCGCGCTATCCGCGCGTCATCGGTGCGCAGGTCCAGCAGACGCTGACGATTGTCGACACATCGGTGGTCTGTTCGGAGATCGAAGTGGAGGCGAGCACGCTCGACGAGATGCCGCCCCGCGAGATCATCGGCAAATGACGAGTCGGACTGCATGACCGGGCGCGACCTTGTGTCGCGCCCTTTTTTTACGAGGAATGCATATTGAAAGCGATTGCTCTCGCGCTCGCATCGATTGTCGCGGCGGCCACGCTGGCCGGTTGCGCGAATTCGAAGACGCCGACCAACAAGGATGACAGCGAGTTCGTGTACCTGCTGGACCGCCAGGGCAACTGGAAGGAAAACCCGGTCGACACGCTGCCGCCGCTTCCGCAAGCAGGCGACCTGTTGCCGTTCAACGTATCGCAGAACACGCCGCTCAAGTTCTCCGTCGATGCGAAGTCGCTCGCGGTCGGCACCGACGGCGTCGTGCGCTATGCGGTCGTCATCACGAGCCCGGCCGGCGCACGCAACGTGAACTACGAAGGCATCCGCTGCGACACCTACGAATGGCGTCAGTATGCAGGCCTGAATTCGGACCACGACGGCTGGGACCGTACGGTCGAGAACGACTGGCGTCGCATCGAGAACGGTGAGCTGAACGCGTACCACTCGGCGCTGTACCAGGACTACTTCTGCTCGAACAAGATGCCACAGGGCACGACCCAGCAGATTCTCGAGAACATCCGGTTCCACCGCACCGCGATGAGCCAGCTGCGCTGACGATGTGACGCAGGGCGCCGGCCCGGCCCTGCCTCTCGCCAGTTGCAACAAAAAGCCCGCATAACGCGGGCTTTTTTAGTGTCTCGCGACGCCTTGGCCGAGTGATTACACGAGCACGAGGTTGTCGCGGTGAATCAGTTCCGGTTCCAGCATGTAGCCAAGCACCGCCTCGATCTCGCCGCTCGGCTTGCGGTGAATCAGCTTCGTTTCCGCGCTGCTGTAGTTCGTGAGACCGCGCGCCACTTCGCGTCCGTCGGGGCCGACACATGCGATCACCTCGCCGCGCGCGAATGCGCCCTGCACGCCGATCACGCCGATCGGCAGCAGGCTCTTGCCGCCAGCCGTCAGCTTTTCGACCGCGCCGGCGTCGATCACGACGTGCCCGCGTACCTGCAGATGATCGGCCATCCATTGCTTGCGCGCAGCCATCCGCGCGGTGCGCGCGATCAGCTGCGTGCCGATCGCCTCGCCCGCCGCCAGTCGCACCAGCACGTCGGCTTCGCGGCCGCTCGCGATCACGGTGTTCGCGCCGCTGTGCGCTGCGCGCTTCGCCGCGAGGATCTTCGTCAGCATTCCGCCGCGGCCGAGGCTCGAGCCGGCTCCGCCCGCCATCGCCTCGAGTTCCGGTGCGCCCGCACTGGCTTCCGCGACCAGCGTCGCGTTCGGATCCTTGCGCGGATCGGCGGTGAAGAGCCCGGACTGATCGGTCAGGATGATCAGCGCATCGCCTTCGATCAGGTTCGCGACCAGCGCGCCGAGCGTGTCGTTGTCGCCAAACTTGATTTCGTCGGTGACGACCGTGTCGTTCTCGTTGATGATCGGCACGACGCCGAGCCGCAGCAGCGTAAGCAGCGTCGAGCGCGCATTCAGGTAGCGTTCGCGATCGGCAAGGTCGGCATGTGTCAGCAGGATCTGCGCGGTGCGGATATCGTGCTCGGTAAAGCGGCTTTCGTAGACTTGCGCGAGCCCCATCTGGCCAACCGCGGCGGCGGCCTGCAACTCGTCGATCTCGCGCGGACGCTTGCTCCAGCCGAGCCGCTGCATCCCTTCAGCGATCGCGCCCGAACTGACGAGCACGACTTCCTTGCCCTGCGTGCGCAGCGCGGCGATCTGGGCCGCCCAGCGGCCGATCGCAGCATGATCGAGCCCCTTACCGTCGTTGGTTACGAGGCTCGAGCCCACCTTCACCACCAATCGCTTCGAATCCGCGATGATCGAACGCATCGTGCGCTGTCTCCTGTATCTGATGCCGGCCCGACAGGGCGCGATTAAATTCCGGCACCAGGCG
The DNA here is from genome assembly GCF_001521985.1 of Burkholderia sp. RF4-BP95. Classification (NCBI taxonomy): domain Bacteria; kingdom Pseudomonadati; phylum Pseudomonadota; class Betaproteobacteria; order Burkholderiales; family Burkholderiaceae; genus Burkholderia; species Burkholderia sp. RF4-BP95. The sequence goes on from NZ_LOSX01000008.1 coordinate 246,727, forward strand.
CGACGCCCGGTGCGTTCCGGCCCCGCTCAGGCGTCGTCGCCGGGCGTCGCGCCGCCATCGGCGGGCGGCGCATCGCGGAAGCGCACGTCCGCGGCCAGATCTTCCTCTTCCGCCGCGCGATGCGCGTCCGAATGCTCGGCGAGGTAGTCGTAGATCGCGTAGCAAAGCGCTTCGCAGCCCTGACCCGTGAGCGCCGAAATCTCGAACACCGGGCCGTCCCAGCCGAAACGGTCGAGGAAATCGGCGACGCGCGCCTCGCGCTCGTCATCCGGCACCATGTCGAGCTTGTTGAGGACGAGCCAACGCGGCTTCTCGTAGAGCGCCTCGTCGTACTTGCGCAGTTCGCCGACGATCGCGGTTGCTTCCGCGACCGGATCGACGCTTTCGTCGAACGGAGCCAAATCGACGAGATGCAGCAGCACACCGGTGCGCTGCAGGTGTCGCAGGAACTGGTGGCCGAGGCCCGCACCTTCGGCTGCGCCCTCGATCAGCCCCGGGATGTCGGCGATCACGAAGCTCTTGCTCGGCCCGACGCGCACGACGCCGAGGTTCGGCGCGAGTGTCGTGAACGGATAGTCGGCGATCTTCGGCTTCGCGTTCGACACCGACGAGATGAAGGTCGACTTGCCGGCGTTCGGCATGCCGAGCAGACCGACGTCGGCGAGCACCTTCAGTTCGAGCCTCAGCATGCGCCGTTCGCCCGGCTTGCCGTCGGTTTTCTGGCGCGGCGCGCGGTTCGTGCTCGACTTGAAATGCAGGTTGCCGAGGCCGCCTGCGCCGCCCTTCGCGAGCATCACCTGCTGATCGTGCTCGGTGAGGTCGGCGATCAATTCGCCCGTGTCCATGTCCGTCACGACCGTGCCGACCGGCATGCGCAGCGTGACGTCGTCACCGCCCTTGCCGTAGCAATCGGATCCGCGGCCGTTTTCGCCATTGCGCGCCAGATGCTTCTTCGCGTAACGGTAGTCGATCAGCGTATTGATGTTGCGGTCGGCGATCGCGTAGACGTTGCCGCCCCGGCCGCCGTCGCCGCCATCCGGCCCGCCGAACGGGACGAATTTCTCGCGGCGCATCGACGCGCTGCCATCGCCTCCGTCGCCGGCGATGACTTCGATTCGTGCTTCGTCAATGAACTTCATTCGTCACTCCGACCAGTATTTCCGCTATTGTGCCGCGCGCCGGCGCGCTTGAACAATCTGCCGTTCGGCCGATTGCCCGCCGTTTCGCGACAGCCGCCGGTGCGCACATGCGCCCGGCGGCCAAATAAAAAAAGGCCCCGCGAAGACTGCGGGGCCTTTCGGCTACGAAGCCCGTGGGTGCCTGAACTTAGGCAGCCGCCGGGACGACGATGACCAGATGCTTCTTGTCCGCGCCCTTGGTCGCGAACTTGACGTGACCGTCGACCAGCGCGAACAGGGTGTGATCCTTGCCCATGCCGACGTTCTCGCCAGCGTGCATGCGCGTACCGCGCTGACGCACGATGATGCCGCCAGCGTTGATCGCCTGGCCGCCGTACACTTTCACGCCGAGACGTTTCGACTCGGAGTCGCGGCCGTTCCGGGAAGAGCCGCCTGCCTTTTTGTGTGCCATCTGATTGCTCCTTTACCGAGGCGCTTACGCGTTGATCGCGTCGATGCGCAGCTCAGTGTAGTTCTGGCGGTGGCCGCCGTGCTTTTGGTAGTGCTTCCGGCGACGCATCTTGAAGATGGTGACCTTGGCATGACGACCGTGCGACACAACGGTGGCCTTGACGGAAGCCCCACTGACCAGCGGCGTACCGAACTTAATCGATTCGCCTTCGCCCACTGCGAGAACCTGGTCGAGCGTGATTTCAGCGTCAATGTCAGCCGGTATCTGTTCTACTTTGAGTTTTTCGCCAACGGCAACCTTGTACTGCTTGCCACCGGTTTTTATGACCGCGTACATTGAGAACCTCACTCTGGATCCAATTTTTCCGCACACCACGCGCGGAAAACACGTGATTATACATGGGGTTAGCACCCAAGTCAAAGCCGATCCGCGATTGCCGCGCGCAAGCCCTGGCCGGACGGCCAAAATCACGGTGCCGGCACGTCCGACAGACCGGGATATCGCGGATTCGACTTATAATCCGCGGCATCACCCATTTCGATCATCATGTCGTCGTCCACCGCCTCCCCCACCCTCAGCGCCGCCCACCTGCTCGCCCCGATCGCCAGCGACATGGAGCAGGTGAATCGCGTTATCCGGCAAAGCCTCGCGTCCGACGTGCTGCTGATCAACCAGATCGCCGAGTACATCATCGGCGCGGGCGGCAAGCGGCTGCGTCCGGCCCTGTTGTTGCTCGTCGCCGGTGCGCTCGGCGAGACGTCGCATCAGCGGCACGTGCTGGCCGCCGTCGTCGAGTTCATCCACACGGCCACGCTGCTGCATGACGACGTCGTCGACGAATCCGAACTGCGGCGCGGCCGCCAGACGGCGAACGCGCTGTTCGGCAATGCGGCGAGCGTGCTGGTCGGCGACTACCTCTATTCGCGCTCGTTCGAGATGATGGTCGGCGTCGGCAAGATGCGCGTGATGGAAATCCTGTCGGAAGCGACGACGATCATCTCCGAAGGCGAAGTGCTGCAGCTTCTGAACATGCACGACGCGGACGTCGACGAGTCGCGCTACATGCAGGTGATCCGCTACAAGACGGCGAAGCTGTTCGAGGCATCGGCCCGCCTGGGCGCGGTGCTCGCCGGCGCCGATGCGCCGACCGAAGCCGCCGCGGCCGAATACGGCCGCCGGATCGGCACCGCATTCCAGATCATGGACGACTGGCTCGACTACGCGGGCACGGCCGAAGCGATGGGCAAGAATGCCGGCGACGATCTGCGCGAAGGCAAACCGACGCTCCCGCTCATCTATCTGATCGAACGCGGCACGCCCGAACAGTCGGCGCGCGCGCGCGAGGCGATCGAGCAAGGCGGCACCGATCGCTTCGATACGATTTTCGACGCGATCACGCGTTCGGGCGCGCTCGACCATACGCTCGAATGTGCGCGCCAGGAAGCACAGGCCGCTGCGGCCGCGATCGCCGCGTTCCCGGATTCGATCTACAAGGAAAGCCTGCTCGGGCTGTGCTCGTACTCGACGTCGCGGCAGTCGTAAACGCGCCGCGAAGGGAACGCGATACCTTGCCTCGAAAAATTTCTTCACCAAGGTATTCCCTTTTAGAAAAAACATCGTTATAGTTACGTTCTTGCTTGAGACGACGCAGCGATCTTCACGAAGGCGCCTGAGTCGGAAGAGCAAAAAATCGGGGTGTAGCTTAGCCTGGTAGAGCGCTACGTTCGGGACGTAGAGGCCGGAGGTTCGAATCCTCTCACCCCGACCAGGTTTCCCTTCAAAAACAGCGGACTAGATGTCCGCTGTTTTTGTTTTCAGGGTCCGCAGTGGCAAATCAGTGGCAATCTCCGCCACTTCGCTACAAATCGCGAATCATCCCCCTGCCCTACGCCTATACGGTGCTCCCCAACCTTGGAGCATCACTGCCATGGCGTCCATCGAAAACCGCTCTCGCATCCGCGTCACCGTCCGCAACCGCGACGACCTCACGCGGACCTTCGCCCGCAACGCCGACCAGGCCATCCAGCGCTACGTGCAGACGCTGCAGTCGCAGGGGCTAAAGCCTCGGCTGGCGAGCCTCGATGACCACTATGTCGTCCGCACGCGCAGCGTCGCGCACAAGAACCAGACGTTGAGAGCCGGTAGCGAAGCGGAAGCCATCAAAATCAAGGAGCGCATCGAGAGCGAGCAGCGCCAGGGGCTTTTCATCGACTATGCGAAGGGGCAGCAGACGACCCTCGCCGACCTGCTGATTCGCTACCTGCGCGACGAGGCGCCGCGCGACAAAAGCTTCGAAGTCCTCGGCTACAAAATCAATGCGTGGCTGGAGGACGCTGGGTTGCCCCGGCAGGACCTCTCTGAGATTCGCGACGCGCACCCCAATCCTTGCCCCAAGGTCACGGCCATGAAAATCCGTAGGTCCACGGGCACGCGCGTCGGGCAGCCCTCGGCGACCGGCAAGTTCATCCGCAAGCCGTTCGCCACCATCGTCCCGGACGACTTCGCGGACTACATCGACGAGCGCTGCCAGGTGGTCGAGCCGAGCACGGTCGACCGCGAAATCGACATCTTCTCGGCGGTCTGCCACATCGCCATTGACACCTGGCGGATTCACGTCGCCAAGAACCCGATGGACGGTGTACGCCGGCCCCGCTACTACAACGAACGGGACCGCCGCCTGAAGGATGGCGAGGAGGCGCGCTTGCTGGCCGCCGCCCGTGAGGAGGACCGCGCGCAGTCCATCGCTCTGCGCCTCGAGCTGCTGATGGCAGCAGAGCGCGAGGACGCAAACAGCGCGACCACCGTGTACCGGCGCAAGCAGGTTATCAAGGGCGCTCGACAGCGCTACCAGGCGGAAGCCGAGGAGACGTACGAGCACATTCCGTTGCTGGAGACTTTCATCCACTTCCAGCTGATGACCGGGGCCCGCCGAAGCGAGACGCTGACGCTGACTTGGTCCAACGTGGACCTGGACGGCCAGGCCGCGTTTCTGCCCGAAACCAAGAATGGCCGGCCCCGCACCTTGCCCCTTCGCAGCGACCTCGTCGAGCTGCTGCGCCAGCTGCCGCGCACCAGCCAGCTGGCGTTCCCAATTGGCGTCGACGGCCTGCGCAAGGCCTGGCAGCGCATTTGCATCGCCGCAGGCCTGACTGGCAGCGGCGAGGTGCGCATCCATGACCTGCGCCATGAAGCCATTTCCCGCGTCGCCGAGGCCGGCAGCCGCACGCCCGGCGGGTTCTCGCTGGTCGACCTTCAGCACTTCAGCGGCCACCGCGATACCCGCATGCTGCTGCGCTATGCGCATCTGTGCGCGGGAAGCTTCGCCAAGCGCTTGGATGAGGCCTTTCAGGTCAATTCGCCCGATTCGACACTCCACCGTGGCCGGCTTCGGCTCAAACAGGGCGCGTCCGTCTCGCTCAAGGAGGTGCTGGACGACCATGCGCCGGCACCGTCAACCGCCCCGCTTGCCTATGACGCCGCGCCGTCAGCGCAAGTTGCCAAGGCCATCAATGCGATGCAGTCTTCAACAAGCAGTCGCGAGAACCGCGACGCTGGCACGCGTCAGCAAACAGAGGAGCCGGTCTCATCACCGATGTCAACCGGCTCGACCGGGAACGTCATCCGCGTCGACTTTGCCCGCCGGGTCGCGTGACGGCCACTACTTGCTACGCCTGCCTGCCAGGATGACGTCAATCATGGCCTTGATATGCTTGCGCTCGGTCTTGGGCAGGCGCACCCACGCCAGCACGAGGTCGGCAAGCTCGTCGTCTTCGCAATAGAAGTATGCGGCGGGAAGATGGAGCGCCCGCGCCAATTTGACGGCGATGCCAAACGGAGGCTCATGTGTGCCCGTTTCATAGCGGCTCATTCGGGCACTCGCCGTACCCTCGTCGAGCCCAATCTGGACTCCCAGCCGGTCTTGCGGGATATCGGCCCGCTGCCGCGCTGCCCGTAGGCGGCGGCCGAATAGGGTGGCAGGCTCCTTTATCCTCATGCTGCGAATATCGTAGGAATCCCTTGCCGTTTCTCTACGTAATTCGTAGAATCCGACGCCGCCCCTCGGCGCCGCCAACCGCCTCGAACAAGCCAGAGCCGCCTTGGTAAGCTTTTGGCTGCGCATTTAATGCCACACCCGATTCCCGGCTCCCGATTCGCCGCAGGACACGCACGACCCGAAACAAATATCCGGAAGGAGGTCCATCTGTGGACGGTCATCGGACACGCCGGCCAGCAGCGATTGAAGCTACCGAGCCGGCCAACAATGAGCCGCGTGCGCGAATGTCGATGGAACTGCAGCAGCGCCTGGCCTCGGCGTATCCGCTGTTCTTCCGCGCCATGAATTGTCCGGAGGCATACCCGTCGAACATTGCGCTCCACGGCATCCAGTGTGGCGCCGGGTGGTACTCGGTAATTGCTCTGCTCGCGGACGAGATTGAGCGTGAAATTCAGGCGCTATGGGCGAACGAGGCACGCTTGCCCGCCTTCCTCGTGTCGCTCGAACAGGCACTGCGGGAGCAATCTCTTCTGGAGGAGTACAACCCGTACCCGGTACTCCCGCTCTGCAGAAGCATTGAAACGACGAACGGCCTGCTCGACATCAAGCTGACATTAGGATTCTTCTTCGACATGCCATCGCATAATCGCATCCGTGACGCGGTCGAGAAGGCGGAGCTTCTTGCGCGAACTGTCTGCGAATGCTGCGGCAGTGCCGGCACGTTCCGCAAATATTGGTCGCGCGTGTACTGCAACGACTGCATCGCGGAAGAGCCGGAGTCGTGAACGCACCGCGAAGAGATTGACCGTGTTGTTGGCCGGCCGGTCGCCGCCGACGACACGACGCTTTTTTCTCACGTTTTCTCAGCGAATCTGAGAAAACCTCCCTGCTGCCCCGTCGTTGGCAACCGGCGCTCCCGACCTACGAGATTCGAAGGGTCGCACTTGTCGCGGACCTACGTTATTCGTAGAATGTGTGGCACGAGCGTGCCGATTGGAGCGTACAGGCCCGCCTATCTGATGACTGCGAGCGAGGCTGGCACAACGACCGAGCCCGCGGCCAGGAGGGAATGGCCAACGAATGACATCCCGACACCGGCCGTGGTGAAGTGGCGTGCGCGATGCGCGTCGCCATGTGGTACCCGAGACGGCTCTCGAGCATTTCGCAACGCCATGCTGGATTCGGCATCAAAAGGCTATGCAGTTCGACAACGTTATGACGCTCAAGAAAATCTCCTTGGCTGCGGCCTTGTTTTTGTTTTCGCTCGCGGCTCACTGCGCCGAATTCACGCAACTGCTCTGCAAGGCGGAAGAATCGACGACCAGCTATTTTCCGAGGGGGAAGGCGATTGAGGTGCCAGTGGAGAAGCTCGCCGAGGACGGCACCGAGTATGTCGTCCGGGGCTGGCACTTCTCGAATGACATCTTCCGGGTATCACGGTCGAGCGGCGAATTTTCCTACACTACGGCTATCAGCCGCTTCGACCATCCGGCGCGCGCAACCGGCGCTTGCGAAGCCAAGCAGCAAAAGCTCCGGTTCTAGCAGAGCGGCGGGGCGCAACCAGTTTCCGCGTCACATAGCGACGGCCGACGAAAGCTGCCGCCACGAGTACGTCTATGCTCCGTGCCCGTACAACAGCGCTCGCCATTAGCCATAAGTCCCTGCACCCAATTTTGGCAAATGACTTGAACGAGCGGGCTGCATCCCGCGAACATAGCCGACTGCGCACCGGTTGCCCTTCCTGCTACCAGGGGCCGGCACGGCACCTCGGAAGCGACCGCCGCGGGAAGCCACGGGCGGAAGCATTTGCACACCCGTTTCCGCAATCCCGCCCGTCCTGGCAAGCCAGTGCCGCGAGGGCGGAATGATGTCCGCCCGCAGAGCGAGCGAAGACGCCGCGTGTTAGCTGCCGCGAGCGGAGCGAGCTGCCCTGCCCCACAGCGCCTTGTTTGAAATTCTCCTGTTTATGAATTGCCCGGCCGGCGCCAGGAAGAATCCGCACTATTCGCTGGCAATTTTTTCTGCGCGCCGTTCCGCAAGTCCCCACATTTCATCCGCAAGTCCCGGCGGCATTATCCGCAAGTCCCCTGACTGGCCGGCATGAATGATTCCGCAACTATACTACCTGCCGTCCGTTGGGCGGCCACGGGACTACACGAGAGAGATGCAATGACCGCCCTCCAGAACGCCAGCCCAGTGACGTGGCCGAAGCTGCGACTCAAGCACGGGTTGAACAATAACGTGGTGACGGCGCACGCGCTCGCGCGTAGCTCCATCTTCAGTACGCGGTTCTATCGTAGCCATGCCGAACGGCCTCTGTATCGCGAACGAACCCGGTTGCCATCAACGAGCGACATTGAGGTCTTCCAGACGGCTGGCCACCAACTCGACCAGGGTGACGCCGATGTCTTCTATGAGCTTCTGAGGCGTGTATTTGTCAGCGGCAACGAAACGTGCCGCGAGTCCCACGTCGTGTTCAGTCGCGCCGAGTTGCTAAGGGCGCTCGAACGAAGCGCCGGCGGCAAGACCCGGAAGCTTCTGGATGAATCGCTGGACCGCCTCTATCGCGCCGAGTTCGAGTTTTCGGTGCATGGCCTTTTGTCTGGCAAGTCCCGGCTCATTCTCAAGATGCATCAACTCGATAAAACGACGGCGGCCGGCGAGGACTATGACATTCTGCTCGATGTCGAGCTGGCCCGATTGTTCGACGGTAATCAGTGGACGATTCTCCGGCGGTCACAGCGGCGGCTCCTTGACGGCAAACCCCTCGCGAAAGGCTTGCACGCCCTTTTCTCGACATGGTCGACCCCTTATCCCATGCTTCCGGAGACGTTGCTACCGCTGGCGGGACGACAGGGAATGCAGCAAAGCAAGTGGCTCGACGTGTTGCTTCCTGCTCTCGCTGCTGTCAAGCTCGTGACTGGGTGGCCCAAATGCGAACTCGAAACGCAAGGCGTCCATGCGGGAAAAATCGTCGTGGAAAAGGGTGATTGCGCTCCTGCACGTGTAGGAAAGTCCAAAACCCGGAAGGCAATTTCTGAACAAGTCTACGAACATGACATTGATGACGACATTTAGGCCGCCAACTCGCGGCATCATATGCGCCGCCGCTGCCCCCTCTCCCTAAGTTTCTAGTATCCAGCCGATGGTCCAGCGACTTCAAGAGGTTGTGGGCAAGCTGTACAAGCCGCCGGCGAATGGTTCGCGCCAGGTATTCGCGCTGCCGCGTGGCGACGCCGAGAAGCTGCCGCGGCTACCGTCGATTGCCGTCATCTCGGTCACCGCGCCGGAGCGCCCACTAGCCAGCCTAGATGGCTTCGCCCATCTGCTACGGCTCAGTTTTGCGGACGTCGATTTCCTGAGCCCGAACCTCTCGAACAAGTCGCGAGGCAAGCTCGCACACGCGTTCACCGCAGAACAGGCTCAGGCCATTCACTCCTTCGTCGGCGCCTTGCCGACTGACGTGGTGTCGGTCGTCGTGCACTGCGAGGGCGGATATTCACGTTCATGCGCCATCGCCTTGGCGCTCCATCGACTATACGGCTATCGAGCGGAAATCGACCATCTTTCGCAGGCCAACCCTTCGGTCGTGCGCATGATGGAGCGCGATGGGCGCACACATCATCGCGGGCGGTAACAAACCCGTCGTTGAGACGCTTCAACGTCGCGGACTACTTGCCCGCTTCGCGAAATGGAGCGGTGATGACGCACCACCGTCCTTATTGAACAATCGAGCACTACGCCATGATTTTGCATGTTTAGCGCTTGTTGAGCCGTTCTCGAATCTTTGCTACTCGCTCCTTGTCGGTGTTGCCCGGTACACCAGCGATGACATTGAGGTCGGTAATCTTGTTTTCGAGTCTCAGAATCTTTGTTTTGAGATTTATGTTTTCATGCTGCAGGGCATCGAATAACCGGAATTTTTCGTCAATCAACGCGCGATATAACGCCAGTACGTCAGCCTCACTGAGGCCAATGTGAGCAATCGACTGCCGTTCGGGCGCAACCCCCTTAGTGAGGTTGGCCGACGTCATATAGTGCCCCGACCACGGTTTCATGTCCTTTGAAAGCTCGTTACTTGATACGAGCTGATGGGTGTCATCGCCAAAGTCCTTGCTGCTCGGTCCCCGATAGACGTTCATTTTTCCCCTCGCGATGGGCAATGGCATCGTTCATCTTATGAGAACCGCTACTGGACGACAACGAGGGATACCTGCGGGTGGCAGAGGCGCATATGCGACGCGGACATCATCAACGTCACGCCAACGATACGCACTGGCATCCGCGGAGCAACGTCGAGTGCAATCAGCCGGGAACGTTAGGGTGACGTCGGCACATGCTGCACATAGTTCGGCGTGACAGTCGTGTGCCCGTCGCTGTCACCGATGCTCAAGCTCACCGGCATCGTCGACAGGCCGGACGGGATTGCGTAGCCGGAGCCCAGCGCAAACAGCTGGTAGGTGTTGGGCGTCTTGGTCGGCTTAATCGACACGTAGAGAATCCCGCCATTAAGCGCGCCCTGGTAGACGTACGAACTGCCCCGGGGCGGCAGGTCCTTGGCGAAGGAGCCGGGCGGGATGGTCAGCGAGAGGGTGCCGAAGGTCAGCGTGACCGCCTGCGCAGGCGGATTGATGCCAATGCTGGCAGCGCCCAACGTGAAGGTTTCCGTGGCCGAGAAATACGAAACCTTCGGTGCCAGGTACACGGTCGCGGCGTACTTCGCGAACGGCACGTCGGTTGCGAACGTCAGCGTGTCGATTGCATAATCCGAGGCTCCCCCCTGAATCTGGACCGACACAATCGGGTTGCCCGAGGACGTCACTGAAGCGGGCGCCAAGTTCCAGTACGTTGGGCTGGCCGGCAAGACCGTTTGCCCAACCAAAGCGCCAGACGCGTCGTACGCCGAGAGGGTGGTGGTTGTGCTTGGCCCGATGTAGGCCGATATCGATTGGACGTTGCCGATGACGGTGGGGTCAATGGTAAATGTCATCAGGCCGTTCGGTGCGAAGGCGATGTTTGGGGGCGTGTTGGCGGCATAAACGGTAAAGGCCGCATTAGCCACGTCCACGCCGGACGCCATCACCCCCAAGCTTTGGTATTGATTGGTGAGCGACCCGGTCGGTACGTCATCGAACGTCAACGTGGTCGTCGCCCACGCACCCGGTGCGGCGCTAGGCCCCGCCAGAATCCACAACAGCCCCAGCAACGAATGAACGAGTCTGCGCATGATTGCCTCCTCCTTGCCGACCTCTTACCCGAAGCGAAGGATGTGCCAACAACGGCCGGACAACGCTTCGGGCCGGATTCGTAGCGGGAAACCTCGAAAATCGCTTCATCCGTGATACAGGCGTGGCAGCCTGGTCCTGCTCGACATGAGCCAGAAAGAGCGCCTGCAGAATTAGCGGCGCGCAGCGCACGCCTGAGCGAAGCTCGTCAGGGAGCGGGCGGCTCCGCGTGTGCGGCGACAACGCCCTGAAAGCTGGTCTGCATTTTGTGCAAGCCGCATTCTTCTCGAACATAGTTGTCAACGCCGATTGAAATCTGACCCACTTTTCGGCGATACGCCGAAGTAAACCTGACCCACCCGGGGTCTGTGTCACGCGGCCGCTTTCGCGCTTGTCCGCGTTCCCGTTTGCCCTGCCTTTCGCTTGTCCTTCAGCCTGTAGCTCTCGCCACTGATTTGCACGATGTGGGCGTGATGCAAGAGCCGGTCGAGCATGGCAGCCGTGAGCGTCTGGTCGTCGGCAAACGCCGTGGCCCACTGCGTGAACGGTAGGTTGTGCGAACTCTCCGAAGTGACCTTCGATGGCAGAGCGCGGGCACGGCGAAAATATCGGTCCTTGGTACCGGGATTCAGGGGTTCAGCCCGCCTACCTCATTGCCGATATCGTTTCTGAGGAGGGAATTGTTATGGCGCATCTGAAGCTGGTCGCTGGCACGGCGGTGGCCGGCGCGGGTCAAGAAGATTTCCACACGACGAGCGATGCGGCACTGACGGCAACAGGCGCCAGGGCGGCTGAACTTGAGGCGCAGGCACGTACAGCAATCCGTAAGCTGAAGCCGGGTCTCGACGATTTGACGGTGGAAGAGCTGCTTGCCGAAATGAACCGCAATCGTGGTGGAGTAACCATGCCCATGGCCGCGGCACTTCGCCGGAATGGCCAAATTCGGCGTGCTTTGCGAGCGGCGGGCATTCACGCGAACTCTTCGCTGCCCGAGCAGGCTCTGGATGTGTTTCTCTATGGCGTGGTCATCGAGCCCGAAAAGCTCCTGAAGGCATGCCCATCGCTCAAGCCGTATGCAGCCGTTCTGGAAGGCATCACGCTATAAACGTGAGAATGACGCGGACGCCGCATCAGCACCCTTCAATACGGCCGAACACCGATGCGAGGGTTCAGGCAGGCGTAGATGAGAGTACAGGCAATGAACAGGAGCAGGAAGCTGGCCACCGCCTTGCCCACGTCACCAGCACGCTGGGTTTTGGTGAACAGAATGCTCCCGATGAGCACCAACGCGATACCCGTGAAGAAGTCAGTCGCCAGACCGCCGGCAGTCTGACCATCCACAAAGCTGAGGTAATCGTAGCTCAGCAGGTGATGGAGTTGGTCGACGCTCCTGAGAGAAAGCAGCGCACCAACGCTGAAGACCATGCCCACCAGGGAGAGGATGGATGCCGCTGTCGCCAGCGCGATTTGCGTCCGCTTCTTCATAAGTTAGCCGACCGTATAGAAAGCTTGAGTTTGCGCGTAGAGCAGGATGACGAGCAATGCAACGGACCACCCAAGCACAAATGCGAAGCTCTTGCCGGTGCGCGCGCCTCGGAACACCAATCCACTCGCTGCCAAGCTGATGGCCGCCAACACCAAGACATAAAAACGGCTCGCCAGCAATTCCGCTTCCGGTATCGCGCGGTCCAGTCGGTTAGCCCAATGATAGGTGATTGGCTTCAATGCGAGGGCCTCTCCTATTACGGAAGGCCTAAGGAGCAAGCCGATGGAAGGGACGCCAGCTGCGACGTAGCACAGCACGAGCGCCGCAAGCATAGCAACGGTGAGTCTCAGTTTCATAGGTTGTTGAACTCGGCGAAGTTCCAGCGCACGTGCTTGTTCATGCTTCCCCAGACATCGGCGTCCCAGTCTCGATAGTCGCCGTAGAGACGCTGATACATCCACTTGCCATTGCGCTGCTCGTACACGGCATTTTGAACAGGGGAGCCCAGGTAGTTCGAGCTTTCCCGGTTGCCAGTATTCGTCGCGCGAATCCAGGGACCGAGTTCCAGATAGCTTGTCCACTTTCGGCGGGGTGTCTCGCCCGGTCCAGGGAAGTTGCCCTGCATGATTTCTATCCGCCCTGGCCCCGCGCCGGTTACGACCTGGATATGCCCGCCGTTAAATTCGACGAAGAGGTCGCCTGGCAACAGGTCACTGTCCGCTACAGGGAGCGAGTTTTTCAGCACGTCGGGCGCGCCGCTGGCATAAGCGACATCAAGAGCAAATCCAGCCGGTGTCGGCGGAGCCGTCTTGTTTCCGGACTGATAGTCCATGTCGATGTTTTTAAAGACCGCGGAGCCGGTCTTGATTTTCAAGGGCAACTTGTTGCGGGAGGCGAACTCAATGAGGATTTCGAAGGCGAAATCCTCACAGGTAAATCGGTTCGTGTCATTTCCACCGGTAGGTGACCCGTCGATGGGTTCGCTCTCCAGCTTCGACATATCGACCTTTCGAGCCTGTATTTCCTTGGCCAGTGCGGGTACTGCAGCATGGTATTGAGCTATCCACTGGGCATTCCATTCATGCCGGTGAATCCAGTAGATTTTGTGTTGAACCGTGACGGCCTTACGTTCGTCCTTGGGGGTCATCAGCGCGTTGGCCAGCTGCATTACTCACTCCCTCCCGCCAAGTGAAGAAAGAACTGGACATCATGCGCTTGGTCAGCTGAGATGAGTTCGGTTTTCCCGTTCGCTGATGTAATGCCTTGCACGGTTTTTCCATCCGCGCTCTTGAGCATATAAGGCAACCCTTCCACTGGCTCCCCGTCGCTGTTGATAATCCGAAAGTGCTGGTCGTGCGTCTTGAACGCGTGCTCAATCAGCTCGCCGCTTGGCGCAAAACCGAGGTCGGCCAAATGATTGCTCTCGAAGGTCATGTACATGTCGGTTTGAGAGGCAATCATCACCGGGGGCGGGTCGCATTTACAGGCGCAGATGTCACCTTCCAGCGCTGGCTCCTTACCCATCATTGAACCCGGCCAGCGTGGCCCCGTCGGGACAATACGGCCGACGGATTTGCAGGCCGGACAAGTCACCTGCGCACCGAGAAAGGTCGGTTCGGTGCCGTGATGGGTCGTCATAGGCACCCCTTCAATCACCGTTCCGTTGGCAGACGACTTGTCGCCCACCATCAAGTAGCTGCGCCTCATGCTGGTGATACCTTTAAAAACGTTGAACAGGCTAGTGGCCGTAGAACCATCCTGGCTTCCCGCAAATCCGTTCTTGCCGGGAAACCAACAACTTCAGTCGTCGAGTCAAAGCTTTGCCAGTGGCGCAGGGGATACAAAATGCCACTGCTCGAACTCAGCGTCGTAGAGCGCCATCTGGTTGTACTCGCTCTCCGCCGGCGCGAGGCCGCCCATCTTTTGCACGGCCGCCGTAACGGCTCGGTTGCGGCGCGTTTCAGGCCAGCCCATCATCGTGTTGAACGTCTCTCGGTACGCAAACAGGCCGGCGCTCATATATAGCTCGTCGAGAACTGCCAGGGTGCGCTGTTCAAGTCTGAACACGATGTGATAAGCGTGCTCGGGTGGAACCTGCATCTCGTGATGCGAAGCGCAGGAGACGGGCTTGCCGTTGCGCCGGGCAATCAACTGGCCGTTCCGCGCCGGCCAGCCCAGGTGCACGTCGAGCGCAAGACGACCGTTGTTGTCGTCAATGAATGTCGTCGGAACGAATCCGCTAGCGGGAATTGCGTAGTAGCGCTTGCCTTGCTTCGAGGCGAAGATTGCGTCGAGCATGGCATCCACCGGCGAGAGGTATGCGCAGATTGCGTCGCCCCCATCGTGCCGTTCGCACAACACGTTGACCCAATTCGGATTGTCCGGGCGAGGCTCATAGTTCGCCACCAGATACAGGGACGGCTCAGGGAAAAATACCTGCCCGGGCGAAAAATCGCTTTGTGCTGTTTGTGTTATCAAGACGTCTCTCTACGTCATTATCGCCACGCGAATTATTAGGTCAGAAGAATGTGTTTGTCCATTGGGCGACCGGACGCAGTGGCTGCTTAGCAAGCGAATTGACACATTTTCACAATGGCGCCGTACCGTCGAGTACGGCCGCAAGCCGAAGAGTTCTGCCCGACTGGCGGCCGAAGTTCGGCGTGGTGCGAAGGCCCAGCTCCCCGGCCCCGTAAATGCGTCTGGGAACGTCGCGCTCCTGATATCGCACCGCAGCACCCGCCGGCATCCAATATCGACAAGGACGTTCTTGAAGAACTGGTATGGCGTGCACGAAACGAGCTGCATAGCCTACCGAGAAAGGTGGAAATCGCCTGCTCTTTGAAGTGCTTGTCGAGGCTAGGCTATGGAAAAGTAGTCAATTTCCGGTCTCGAACTGGGCCACCTCCCGTGCGCCGGCGATGCGTAGCACTGCCCTATGATACGGATTGTCGGTCCCGGCAATCCGGCCAATACCAACCGATGGAGGCGCGCCTCGTGCATTCGCACGCCGCACGAAGGAATGCCACTTGCCTGTCGGCTCCTTTTCCTTTCCGCCGCATTTTCGCCACGAACCGTCAATCCACACTGCCAAAGTACACTATACTTAGTGTCGTTGTGCCATATCGTTACCGTATATTGTGTTCCATGGAGGAACCAATGGCGAAGAATACAGGCAAGGACTTCCGCATCGGCTCGGTCGATGCGCGCTCGCAGGTCCTTAACTCGAAGACGGGGCAGTGGGTCAAGCGCAACGACGAAACGGGGCGCTTCACGGGCCAGAAGGCCGATGGAACACCCTACAAGGGCGTCGCCCGAGAAAAAGAAGGCCGTAAGAGCTAGGGCCGCCTTCATGTCGATTGTGCTTCCTCCGTTCGAACTCGCCCGGCTGTATCGGGACCCATTCGACCTCTCCACAACCACTGCTCACCCGGTTGTGAAGGGGCGCATTCAGGTCCCCGTCCGCGCATGCGGCATTGACGCTTACGTCAAACTGCTTCCAGAGCTGCAGTTCTGTATCGAATCTGTATGTGCCTGGCTCGCACGCGAACTGGGGCTGCCGATGCCCGAGGTGTTCTGGGTAACAGTTCATCGGGGTCGTATGCACGGATTCTGGCCGTTCGGTGACGCAGTTGAACAGCGGGTGTGCTTCGGAACAGGCGCCATTCCAGTCGCACTGCCTGTGCGACTAACTAGTCAGACTCAGGCAACCCTCACAGGAATGTATGGCTTGGACGCCCTGTTCATGGCGAAAATTGCACTGTTCGACGAACTCATAGGCAACGACGACCGCCACGACGGCAACATGTTATTGACCCCGAACCGCACGATTGTCCTGATAGACCATGAACGTGCCCTCGGGGGCACCGGGCTGGACCTGTTTTCGTCGCAGCCTCCACTCGGCCCCAACCGGCTACTCGAGCGGGTCCGTGAGCTTCCGTTGCCAGAACGCGCAACGCTGAAAGCCGACCTGAGACACTTCTGTGCGGCTTGCGTCAATGCGGTGTTGCGCCTACCGTACGAGCAGCTGGTCCATCCGGAGGTGCTGCGCGAACCGATGCGCCAGTATCTGCAAGGGCGAGCAGAAAAACTTCGAGATACACTGGAATCGACGCTAGGTATCCGCGACCTGCCGGGGCTCAATCCTCCTGGCCTACAACCTTCTGCCACGTAACCCGGTATGCAGCCCGATTTTTTCCTGCCCGAACTCCCCGTCTGCACCGGGTCGGCGCGTTTCGTCCGGCTGAACCTGGATGCAACCGGTGAATCGATTGCGATAGCGGTGATTGGCGTGTTTGAGTCCGGCAAGCCTTTCGCACGCCCTGTCACGTCGAAAATCCTGAAGTGTCTTCCGCAGGAACTGGGCTATGCCTGCTACACCTACGGCACCCTTTTGGTCGCAGACTATCTAGCGACGACCGCTGTCGAGCAATGGCAGCCTCCTCTGCTTGGTGTTCAGGTTGGCCCGTCCTTCGCCATCGAGGCGGATACCGAGGACGACCTCGTGATGGTGGCGCTCGAACGATGCGCCCTGTTCCATCCGCCGGCTCCCGTCGCGGCATCTGCGGTGATAGAGGAAAGCGTTCCCCGTCCGGCAGAGGAAAGCCGCTTTGTTCATGCTGTGAAAGCTGAGGTCGTGGGCCGCAGACCGTCCCTAGAACCTGGATTCAACAGGCCGTTCAGTTTGACCGGTGTCAGCAGCGGTTTCTCCATCGACTACATCGGGCACGCCTACGCGACGTGCTACGCAGCCATCAATCCGCGAGGTAGAAGCCAGGTTCGCCTGCGCACCGCATCCGCGGCGTTGTGGCGCCTTGCAAGGGCGAGGGATGCGTTCGGTTTCGCGACGCCCGACCGGGTTGAACTGACCGCTTGGGTGCCCGCTCCCGGGCTTCCCATCTACCGGAACAGCGAGTATGCGGCGCTGGACGATACAGTGGCAGAATTGCGCGAACAGGCGCAACGCGAGCAACTGGCCATTTTCACAACCCATGACATACACAGCGCCAGCGCTCGCCTGATTAACGAAGAGGTTCTTGCGGTTAACTAGAATCTAGCGGCAGACGTTGCTAACGCAAGCAATCAGCCAACGATTCGTATCGAGCACCGTGGCCGTCCGTTTGCACCAACTCGGTGAGAAGCGAAACGGCGTCGTTCCATGCGCCACCAAGACTTCTGGTGACGAGATATGTGGCTTCACGGAGCGTTGCTCGTTGCTTGTACTGAATCAGTCGCGCCCGGTCGTGATGGTCCATTGCGCCCTTCATGCGCAAACCTTCATGGGAGCCCCTACTAGACCGGCGAAGGTATCCGGCTTCTCCGCCCCCTGACTACAGGGGAGCTAATAAGAAACGTGTCGCCGGCTGAATCGCCTAGTCCCGGTCGCTGCCCAAACAATGCCCCTCCGTAGGGAGGCTGGTGGAGGGTGAAGGGAGCGCGGGGAATGCTGCTCCGGATGGCCGCTTACGTGAAGCTCGCGTCACCGGAAAGGTACGAAACGCTGGAGGAACGCATTTGCTCGCCGCGCGCGCCCACATCGTGCATTCCGTTGCCCGACCTGTCGCATCCGTTCATCTGGAACTCTTATTGACAGACTGCAAATCGTCCCGCAGACTTATATTGCGGGGCCGGTGCAACCTAAGGCAACTTGGGCGTCGGGAGGTTCGACTCCTCCACCCGAAAGCCGCTACTTCCCGCCTGCCTGTTTATATTCGAGCCAGTTCTGGCAAACCTTGCCATCGAGGGTTACCGGGAAGATATTTATCGCCGCTTGCAGCGATTTAATCGTCGGGTATTTTTCGTGGAACGAGCAGTTCTTCAAATTCGCCCCTGAAAAGTCAATTCTATCAAAATCACACCGTCTGAAAATAACGTGCGCGAGCGTAGCACCCTTAAAAGATGACTTCTTTAAGCTGCATGAAGTGAATTCGGAGCGCAGCAAGTTCACGTTGTCGAGCACCCCACCCTCAAGGTTGCAGCCTGTAAATTGAGTCTTGGAGATTTTCGTATTATTCCCAGAAAATATCGCAAACCTCATCAGACACCCAATAAACTCCCATTTTTCTAGAGAGCATCCACTGAAATCGCTCTGCGAGAAATTGAAATTCGCGTAGCTGGCACCTTTCGACGTGCTTAATCCAGAAAAATTGAGCTCACTCGCATCTAATGTCTTCGAGTCGAATCCTTCCGTGTCCATTTTCCCCAGCTGAAGCAACGCAAAAAAAGCTTTGTGGGAAACTCCATTATTTGCGAGCAGGCTTGCCTTTCCAAGAATGCGCGACTCCTCGAAGATGCGTAGTTCATCATTGATGCGCCTAACATTCTCGCTTTTAATTCTACTTTCCTCTCTCGCCTTGTCAATTTTGTCTGTGATTTTTCCTGCAATAATCGTCAGCAGCGCAAAATCAACTACACTTGTGTGGAAATTCACGAGGCAACTAGACCAAAAATCTTTGTTGTAGATGCCGTAACTAGAATCAAATGGCCAAATTTGCACTGGCAGAGTTGCCCACGTCAACCCGAGAGATACCAGCACAAGCAGTGAAATTAGCAGGATGGTGACGTAGAAGCGCTTTAATCCATTATCACCATCGAGAAACCATTTTCTCATGAGTTTTATTTATCAAATTAACGGATTCGCAAAATCAGCAGCCAAAATATCGACTCGCAGTCGAGTCAGGTCAAGCTGTCACCATTGTGGCCCGGCGCAATAGCAAGACGGCCATCACCGTTTACAAGCACCGCGCGCGAATTCACTAAGCGGTCACGACGGCAGGCCGCAACCGGCCGGCAAAACTCCTTGGGGCGGGGGGCAGCACACTAACGACTGCTCGCGCGTACCCTCAGTGTTTCACGGAAGTGCTTACGACTAGGCGATTCGAATTTGGTAACGCCGAAAACCATATAGTTGACGCAGGGTGCAGCCCCTTCAGTTGCATGTAGGCTCAACGTGTTGAGGCCCCAATGGTACGCGATGGATTCGCGCTTGTCCTTGTCGATTCGGAGCTTGCCGCAGAAGCTCGCAAACCACTTGTCTTCGCCCATAGTCGCCCCGCGCGTCGGCTTCATTTCCCCGTAGCCTGAGAAATTATATCCAGACATGCCCCACGTACTGAGCTATACGGTTCGCGACGCAGATTTCTGCCCGCCCTCTTTTTCGCCCGAGTATTACCTGCAATTGCGCCGCCCTCCAACCAAAAGGGGGGAGCGCCATGACCACGCAAAAACTCGACAAATCATCGAGTTATAGGATTTGCAGGTATTTCACTCCATCGTCTTTAACAGCATCGCAGACGAGCAGCGTGAGGGGCCGGGCGCCAGGGAGCCGTATGGCCGTACCCCTTACCTACCGCATCATGCTGGACGACCACGCCCGCAAGGTGCAACTCGAGAATCTCAACGAGCAAACTGCCGCGAACCGCGTCTCCGCGCTGCGCGCCTTCCTGCGAGCCAATTGCCTGACCGAAGACGACGTAATTGGCGACGAGATGCGCATGCGTTATCCCGAGGCTATCGAGCGTTTTGTCACCGCCCTGCAGGCGGTCGGGCGCTCCGCCAGAAACATTACGAACACGCGGTCCGCACTTCGGCCGTGGAAGGAGTTCGTTATTGAGCATGACACCCGCGTGGCCATCGACCAGGACAATGGCACTCCCTTCATGCAGGCACTCAAGAGCGTTCTGGACGACCAGTCCGTCGCGCGCGTCGCGAGAGATGCCGCGGTGCCGAAGGGCATGCTCTGGGGATGGCTTCGCGGCAAGACGCCTCGCGCCAGCAATGCCCGATATATCCTTCGCCTTGAAGCCTATTTCGGGCTGGAGCGCAATAGCCTGCTCAACCTCTCCGGCATGAAGGTCTCCGGCCACAAGGTTGCTGTCGGCGGGCCACCCGCGCCAATCCCATACAACGAAACCATCGGAAAGCTCACCAAGGTCGCGTTCCGCTACAAGCCCACCGAGGAGTCGCCACTACGCGGGCAATGGATGGAATATCTGCGCTACAAGACGGCGGCTGTACCGCCGTACAAGCGTACTGAACGCGGGCAATGGAGATTTTCACCGTGTCCGCTGACCCCTGAAACCGCTGCCAACTGGTGGGCATTCTACAAGGGGCAGGAGGTCGCGTCGGCCAGAATCGCCTGGATGAAAACGTCGGCGTACTTCGGCTGGCTAACCATCCCTTCCCACCAGGGCGGCATCGGGCTCGCCGAGCAGGCTATTCAGACGCTCGCTTGGCTCGCCGTGCCGGACTACCTTGAGGCGTTCCTCGACTGGACTCGGTCGCGTATTGGCAAACGCAATCAAGGCGTTAATCAGTTTCTCGCGTTCGTGGCATCGCTCGTGCGGCCACGGTTCGGCTATCTGTGGCAACGCCCCGAGTTCCAGTCCACCCTGCCAAGCGCGTATCAAGACCTCGACTGGGAGGTGATGTGCGAACGCCAGCTCGAACTCACCCGGCAACTTGTCGCGAGCTATCGAAACGAAATCGACGTGTCCCGGGACTCCTTCGAACCCATCAGGCATTTCATTGAATTGCCCCAACCGATGGACGTGGTCGCCGACATGATTCAGCGCATGCGGGCCGACCGTCCTATTGGCCAACCGAGAAAGGAAGCAATCTGGGCTCGCGACATGGTTCTCATCAAGACTCTGGCCAGCAATCCGTTGCGCCGGCGTAATCTCGCTCACCTCACCTGGTGTGCAGACAATACGGGGGAACTGTATCAACGCCTGGATAAATCGTGGTGGATACGGATATCGAAAACCAAGTTCAAGAATCGCCGCGGCGCTGCTGGCGAACACAACTATGACTGCATGGTGCAGCCAAGCGCGTGGCCGGACATTGAACGATATCTGTTCATTTATCGTCCGACGCTGCTGCGAGCACCAACCGACTTGGTCTTCCTGACACGGAAACGGGGTGCCAAGAAAGGCCATGTGTCGTGGGCCGACTTGAGCAAACGCGTCTACGAGCTCACCGGCAAGTACCTTCCGCGGTGCGCCGGCATCAGCGCTCACGCGTTCCGCCACTTGGTCGCGACCTCAATCCTGAAGGCAGACGGCGGTGATTACAAGACTGCAGCATTGGTACTGAACGACCGGACCCAAACCGTGGAGAAGCACTATGCGGGGCTGCGCAGCAACGATGGCGCGGAACGGATGGGCGCACTGCTCAAGAGTCAGTTCAATCGCATGTAGTTCGGCGAGGCGCCGTGGACGCACTCGGGCGCCGACAAGTTCATGAGGGTCAACCCGGTATTCGGTCAGCTTCCAACGAGCTTCTCAAGAGCTTTGAGAAGCTCGTTCGCGGCCGGCAGGAGTAAATTCAGAAGCACATCTGCGCCTATGTCCAGCTTTCCGCCATGCTCAAATCCCGAAAGCACCGTGCCACGAGCCTCAGCGAGAGAATGCGGCGCATCCGGAGCCGAGACACCGCACCGGAATGGATTGTCCGGCGCACCCTTTGGCGGATGGGATATCGCTATCGGCTCCATGTCAAAAGTCTGCCCGGCACTCCAGACATCGTGTTCGCGCGCCGGAGGAAAGCGGTGTTTGTGCACGGCTGCTTCTGGCACCAGCATGGGTGCTCGCTAACAAACCTCCCGAAAACAAACATTGACTATTGGCACCCCAAGCTCCATCGCAATATCGAGCGCGATGCCGCGGCGATGCTGCAACTGGAGAAAGCCGGATGGTCAGTCCTTGTCGTATGGGAGTGTGAATCGGCCTTGGAAGACCTGCCGGAACGGCTGCGGCTGTTCCTCGACGGCGAATAAACCCCGCCCGAGCCACATTGAACGGCGAACGCGGCAGCGACTGATTCCCGCATCAGTTGCACAATCGCGGTTCCCGGTGAATATTACCGGCGTGGTCGACGCCGCGCCCCCCTCTCGCACGACACCGCCGCCTCCACCTCGCAATTCCCTAACTTAAAGGAGCGCCGAAAGCGGCATCGCATGTTGACTGCAGATTTCTCCAATCTGCGCCCGGAAGCGAACATCTGAGATAAACCGCGAGTCACCTGCTGCAATTGTGGGCGCCGGTATGTGTCTAGCTGGCACCAGCATAAGCGACGCGGTCGCAGACGCCACATCAAAGGTCTGCCACTCGGTCGATTCAGCGTCGTCGCCCAAGGTCTCGATAACCAGTTGCCACAGCTTTGCCTGCCCCGCATCGGTGAGTTGCGGCGTGATGCGGCGCGCAAGGTCTAGGACTGATAGTCCGTCCGCGCTGCTACGAAGCACCACACTTGCTATGAAGTCGTCCGGCCACCCGGACCGGACTTGCCGCAGCGAGAATTCGTGCTCCCGAATTACACTGGAAGTAGACTTCACCTCAATGTAAGCGTGGAGCCGATACCGTGTTGACGGCGTGAGTTACCGGTTTCCCCAACGATTGGAAGCCATGCGTAGCAGC